>CAZDZG010000006.1:0-38853 GCA_964509845.1 Hadarchaeota archaeon (SeqCode)
TCCTTCCGGAGCCTTCCCATGTACCTCCAGAAGACCTCGGGATCCCTTTCCCTCAGCAGCTCCAGCAGGCGGGAGAGGGTCTCGTCCGTGGGAACCGCCTCCCCCTTCTTGTACTTGTAGACGGTCTTGGAGTTGACCCCTATGGAGCTGGAGAGGGGACGTATCCCCATTCTTTCCACCATCTCCCTCACCATCTCCACCCGCATCTCCCAGGGTACGAACCCGGCTATCTTCATCCCCTCACCGTGGGCCGCGGGCCTACGTTTGTGGGCCATCGGCCTACAAAACGTAGGCCTTTTTCCTACAAGGTAGGCCGCCGGCCCACGCCTTAAAAGTTTCGCCCCGGGCAGGGGACACCCGGAGACCTTCCGTAGGCCTCGGGCCTACGAAGTAGGCCTTCTTCCTACGAAAGTAGGCCGCAGGCCTACGAGGTTCTGGCCTGCCGAACCGCTCCGGGCCTCCGGGGCTTCCTGGCCAGGACCCCTCCCACGGCCCTCCGCACCCCCTCGAACCCGCACTCCCTTAGCCTCCGGATGACGCCGGCCGGTATGTCCTTGCGTCTCCTCCTCCCCGGCTCGCCCACGTAGTGGTAAAGCCAGCCCCCGTCCCTGAGGACCCTGAAGATCTCCCGGTAGAAGTGGCTGCTGTAGAGCTCGCCGGCCAGAGCAAAGCGGGGAGGGTCGTTTATCACCCTGTCGAAGGAAGCCTCGTCGAATTCCCCGATGATTTCAAGGGCATCTCCCAACAGGATCTTCACCCTTTCCTCCGAGAGCCCCCGCGACCACGGATTCATCTCGGCCATCCTCAGCACGTTCCGGTCCTTCTCCACCGTGATCACGGAGGAGGATCCCAGCCTGAGCGACCACATCGCCGTGTAGCCCAGGCCCGTCCCTATGTCGAGCACGGAGGAGCCCGGACGGACCCCCAAACACCTGACCTTGAGCTCCGCGTCCCTCCACGGTGTGATCCCCTCCGTGCGGTGCATCCTCACCCCGGATATCTCCAGGGTGGGGGCACTGTCGGGACGAACGGCGAGAAGCCGGTAGTACCTTCCATCCGCGAAGAACGCGGCCTTGAAGACTCTCCCGTCGCGGACGAGGTAGACGTCATTCTCCTCCAGTCCCCTCACCTCCTCCACCGGGAGCTCTTCCCCTCCAGGCAGAAACAGCGAACCTCCCGCCACCCTGACCCTAGACACCGTCAGGCCGAGGTCCAGGCTGACCTCCACCTCCCCCTCGCCCGCTGACAGTATCTTCTCCGCCGTCCACCTCGTCAGAACGGGAAGGCGCGAAGGATGGAATTCAATCCGCATGCCTCCAACCGTTCCTCTCCGTACCGTCTTATGTATCCCGGCGTGAGGTCCGCCGCACGTTCCGATCGTTCCTCGTTTCCATTCGATGGAAACATTATTAGGGGAGAAGCCGAATCCTTACACGGGGGGCAAATGGCAGGGAAAAGAGGCCTTAGGGAAATAAAGGAGCTAAAAAAGAGCCCCTTGATGAAAATTCTCCTAGAAAGATCCCTCTTTGACGAAAAAACCCTCCAAATCCTCCTTCTCTATTACTCAGAAAAGGCCACCAGCTTCGAAGAAATCGGCAAAAGGGTGGGCATGGGAAGATCGGGGGTCTGGAAGAGGTGGAGGAGGGGGAGGAGGGACCTGGAGCGGGCCTTCTGCACCCTCAGGCTGGCCCTGTACCTGGGCCTGCTGGACGACGAGGTCGCCGGCCTCCTGCTGGAGGACTTCAAGGACTACCTGGAGCTCAGGAGGGGGGAGAGGACCGTGGAGGAGGTGAAGGAGAGGCTGGAGAGGAGGATGCTGCTGGCCCTCCGGGGCATGGCAAAGGTATATAACGGGGAAGAGAAATTCCTTTCAAAAAACAACGGAGGCAGGAAGCATGGCGGAGAAACCCAAAAAGAGCGCCGCTGACAATGCCGTGTTCGTGGGGACCAAGCCGGTGATGAACTACGTGCTGGCGGCCATTACGCAGTTCAACCAGGGAAGCAAGGAGGTCGTGCTGAAGGCCAGGGGGAAGGCCATCAGCAGGGCCGTTGATGTCGCGGAGATCCTGAGGAACCGCTTCATCCAAGGCCTGGTCCCCAAGAACATAAGCATTGGAACGGAGGAACTCCAAACCGAAAGCGGCGAAAAAATCAACGTATCCACCATCGAGATAGTTCTCGCAAAAAGCTGAAGGCTTTTTGCGAGAGCCCTTTTTTTCTTTTTTCCTTTGACTTTTTAGGAGCCGAAGCGGAGGGTTACGATGGAACCTTCACCCCTCGGAGACTGGAGAAGGACCCACTTCACCTCCCAGATCACCCCGGAGCTGGAGGGGAGGGAGGTGGTGGTGATGGGATACGTGGGAGCGGTGAGGGATCTGGGCGGTCTGAGGTTTCTGACCCTCCACGACAGGGAGGGTTTCGTCCAGGTGACCGCTCCGAGGGACAAGGTCAGCCCGGAGGTTTTCGAGGGAATGAACAGGCTGACCCCCCAGTCCTGCGTGGCCGTGAAGGGAAAGGTGCAGGTGGCCAGACAGGCGCCGGCCGGGGTGGAGATCCTCCCCTCCGAAATCAAGCTTCTGAATCCCGCCCTCTCCCCCCTGCCCCTGGAGCCCACCGGCAGGATCAGGTCCAACCTGGACACCAGGCTGGACTCCAGGCTCCTGGACCTCCGCCATCCCCGGCAGCTGGCCATCTTCAGGATAAAGCACGAGATCGTGGGCATCGTGCGCCGCTTCCTGGCGGAGAAGGGCTTCCTGGAGGTGCAGACCCCGAAGATAGTGGCCACGGCCACGGAAAGCGGGGCCGCCCTCTTCCCCATCACCTACTTCGACAAGGAGGCCTTCCTTAGCCAGAGCCCCCAGCTCTACAAGGAGGTCCTCACGGGCTGCTTCGACAGGGTTTTCGAGATAGGGCCCATCTTCAGGGCGGAGGAGCACGACACCCCAAGGCACCTCAATGAGACCACCTCCATAGACGTGGAGGCGGCCTTCGTCACCCAGGACGAGGTGATGGAGATCCTGGAGGAGATGCTGGTGGAGATCTTCCGGGGGGTCAAGGAGAGGTGCCGGAGGGAACTCCAGACCCTCCAGAGGGAGCTGGAGGTCCCCACCAGGCCTTTCCCCAGGCTGACCTACGATGAAGTCCTGTCCAGGCTGGAGGCCGCGGGGATGAAGCTCAGGTGGGGGGAGGACCTCTCCACCCCCGCGGAGAGGAAGCTGGGGGAGCTTTTCCCCGGTCCCTACTTCATAATCGAGTGGCCCACCTCCCTCAAGCCCTTCTACATCCTGCCCAAGCAGGGAAGGGAGGAGGTTTGCGAGGCCTTCGACCTCATGTACGGGGAGCTGGAGCTGGCCTCGGGGGGGACCCGCATCCACCGGGAGGAATTGCTGGTGAGGAGGCTCAGGGAAAAGGGTCTGAGGCCGGAGAGCTTCGAGTCCCACCTCAGGAATTTCAGGTACGGGATGCCCCCCCACGCGGGGTTCGGGCTGGGGCTGGACAGGCTCACCATGGTGATAACCGGCGTGAGCAACATAAGGGAGGTGGTACTTTTCCCCAGGGACAAAAGAAGGCTGACGCCCTGAAAGGCAGGTATGTCTTCAGGGGAAGACGCCTCTCCCTCAAGGTCCTTCACTTGTCCCTTCCTTCCGGGAGGCTGGTGCTCAGGGAAGTGGTGGAGCATCCTGGGGCCGTGGCCATCCTTCCCCTGCTGGGGGAGGACAGGATTCTCCTCCTGAAGCAGTACCGACCGGTCATAGGGAGATGGATCTACGAGATACCGGCGGGAACGGTGGAGGAGGGGGAGAGCCCGCTCAGGTGCGCCAGGAGGGAGCTGGAGGAGGAAACGGGATACAGGGCGGGGAGGATGAGAAAGCTCTTCGAAATGTACCTGGCCCCCGGTTACAGCACCGAGAAGCTCCATTCCTTCCTGGCCTACGACCTGCGCCGCACCTCCCCCCGCCGGGACTGGGGGGAGGAAATAAGGGTGGTGGAAACCACCCTCTCCGAAGCCCTCCGGATGGTGAGGACCAACCGGATAAGGGACGCCAAGACCAGCGCCACCCTCCTCTATTTCCTCCTCTTCGAAAGGGGTTTACAGGTCAGGTAGGGCGGGGGGAGGGGTAGGCGCTGGCTGGCTGGCCGTCCGTCCGGACGGTTCTATCTACCGGAAGCGGGACCTCCAAGCAGAGGTTTAATACTTCCTTCCCAAGAGGGGATGATGCCCGCCGCCGAAGAGCAGGAGAAGGTGGTGAGGAAAGCCCGGGAGCTGGGGATCAAGTTCGTTCAGATGCAGTTCATGGACATCCTGGGAACCGTCAAGAACGTCACCGTCCCGGTGGAAAGGCTGGAGAGGGCCCTCTCCGAAGGGGTCTTCTTCGACGGTTCCTCCGTGCTCGGATACGCGACGGTGGAGGAGTCCGACATGCGCCTGATGCCCGATCCCAGAACCTTCACCGTCCTTCCCTGGACCCAGCGAAACCTGAGGACCGCCTGTATGGTCTGCGACGTCTACGATCACAGGAACAACCGCTTCGAGGGGGACCCCCGGTACGCCCTCCAGAGGATGTGCGAGAAGGCCAGGAAGAAGGGGTATGTGTTCAACACGGCCCCCGAGTACGAGTTCTTCCTGCTGCAGACGGACGAGAGGGGCAGACCCCTCCCCCAGCCCTCCGACTTCGGCGGTTACTTCGACCTCATGAGGGACAGGGGGGACGAGGTGAGGAAGGAAATAGTGGGGTACCTGACGGAGATGGGGTTCGAGGTGGAGGCCTCCCATCACGAGGTCTCGCCCGGCCAGCACGAGATAGACCTCAGGTACGCGGAGGCCCTCACCTCCGCCGACAGGGTGATGATGATGAAGTACACCACCAAGCTGGTGGCCCAGAGGCACGGGCTCTTCGCCTCCTTCATGCCCAAGCCGTTCTACGGGGTGAACGGCTCCGGCATGCACACCCACATGTCCCTCATGAGCCCGGACGGAACCAAAAACTTCTTCTACGATCCCGAGGGGAAGTACCAGCTGAGCGAGCTCGCCCTCTGCTTCATAGGGGGTCTGCTCAAGTACGCCAAGGAGATGTGCGCCATCCTCGCCTCCTCCGTCAACTCCTACAAGAGGCTGGTCCCGGGGTACGAGGCTCCCGTCTACATCTCCTGGGCCAACAGGAACCGCAGCGCCTACATAAGGGTTCCCTCGGGAAGGGAGCTCAGGACCAGGATAGAGCTGAGGAGCCCCGATCCGGCGGGGAATCCCTACCTTCAGTTCTGCGTGATGCTCGCCGCGGGGCTGAAGGGGATAGAGGAGAAGGCCTATCCCCCGGAGCCCGTGGAAAGAAACATCTTCCGGATGACCCCCGAGGAGAGAAGGGAACTCCAGATAGAGCCCCTCCCCTCCAGCCTGGGGGAGGCCCTGGAGTACATGGAAAAGAGCAAGCTCGTCAGGGAGGCCATAGGGGATCATCTCTTCGAGCACTTCCTCTACATCAAGGGGCAGGAGTGGGAGAACTACCGCTCCCAGGTCACCGACTGGGAGCTGCAGAACCTCCTACCCATCCTGTAGTTCAGAGGCGAACGGGGACCCCCCTCTCCCGGAGGTATCGCTTGACCTCCCCTATGGTGTGGTGGCCGTAGTGGAAGATGCTGGCGGCCAGGGCGGCACTGGCCCCGGTCTTCGTGAGGACCTCGTACACGTGCTCCGGCGAGCCGCAGCCCCCCGAGGCTATGACGGGTATGCTCACCGCTTCGCTCACCGCCTTGGTGAGGACGAGATCGTATCCGAGCGTGGTCCCGTCCCTGTCCATGCTGGTCAGGAGGATCTCCCCCGCCCCCCTCTCCTCCGCCTCCACGGCCCACCTCACGGCATCCACCCCCGTGAACCTCTTTCCGCCGTAGATGGAGCACTCGAACCAGACCGGCCCCTCCGGCGTATCCACCACCACCCTGTCCCCCTCCCTTCCCTCCGCCCTCCTCCGCTTGGCGTCTATGGCCACCACGCAGGCCTGGCTGCCGAAGGTCTCGGCAAGCCTGGAGATCAGCCCGGGATCCTCCAGGGCCGCGGTGTTGACCGCTATCTTGTCCGCCCCAGCCTTGAAGACCTTCCTGGCATCCTCCACGCTCCTTATTCCTCCCCCCACCGTCAGGGGGACGAAGACCCTCTCCGAGGTCCGCTCGATCACGTGCACCATGGTCTCCCTCCTCTCCCGGCTGGCCGTTATGTCCAGGAAGACTATCTCGTCCGCCCCCTCCAGATAGTACCTTTCCGCCAGCTCCCAGGGGATTCCCGCATACCTTATCTGCTCGAACTCGATTCCCTTCACCACCCTCCCCATGGGAACGGCCAGGTCGCAGTCCAGGCAGGGGATGATCCTCTTGCAGAGCATCTAGGTCTCGAGGAAGTTTCTGAGGAGGAGGAGGCCGAAGGGGCCGCTCTTCTCGGGATGGAACTGCGTCCCGAAGAGGTTCTCCTTCCAGACCGCCGCGCAGATCTCCACCCCGTACTCCGTCACGGCCACCTCCACCTCTTTCTCGAGGGGAACGGAGCGGTAGGAATGGACGAAGTAGGCGTAGCCCCCCTCCACCCCCCGAAACAGGGGGGACTCCCTAACCTTCCTGACGTAGTTCCATCCCATGTGCGGGAGCCTCTCCCGCGTCGGTACCCTCTCCACCCTCCCCCTCAGCAGGCCCAGGCCCCTCACTCCTTCCCCTTCCTGCGAGCCCTCGAACATCACCTGCATGCCCAGGCATATCCCCAGGAGGCGGGCCCCTTCCTCCACCCTCTCCCTTATCCAGGAGGAGAGGGGGGAGAGGCGCTCCATCGCCTTGCCGAAGGCCCCCACCCCCGGGAGCACCAGGTGCTCCAGCCCCTCCTCCCAGGGGGGCACGAGCACCGGCTCCCCCCCCACCTCCCTCAGGGCGTTGCAAACGCTCCTGACATTTCCCATCCCGTAGTCCAGCACTCCTACCCTTCTCATCCCTTCTTCCTTCCCCTCCAGACTATTTTTAAGAGAACAGCTCCCTAAGGTTTAGCGATGCCCAAGCCCAGATGGGCCAAGGGTCCGAAGGTAAGGGTTCCGATACCAGGCCCCAAGGCCAGAGCCATCATAGAGCGGGACGAGAAGGTGATGTCCCCCTCCTACACCCGCTCCGAGCCCGTGGTGGCCAGCGAGGGATGGGGCTGCTACATCAGGGACGTGGACGGGAACGTCTTACTCGACATGTCCTCCGGGATGTTCGTCCTGAACTACGGGTACTCCCCCCCCAGGCTGATCCGGGCGGTCGAGAAGCAGCTCAGGAAGCTCACCCACTTCGCCGGAACCGACTTCTATTACGAGAACCAGGTGGAGCTGGCCGAGCGCCTGGTCAGGATCACCCCCGGGAGCTTCGACAAGAGGGTCTACCTGGCCAACTCGGGGGCCGAAGCGGTGGAGGCGGCCCTCAAGTGCGTCAGGTGGCACACCCGGAGGCCCAGGATCATTTCCTTCCTGGGGGGCTTTCACGGCAGGACGTACGGGGCCATGAGCCTTTCCTCCTCCAACGTCCTTCACCACCGTTACTTCTTCCCCCTGGTCCCGGGCGTGAGCTTCATGCCCTATCCCTACTGCTACCGCTGCCTCTTCAAGCAGACCTACCCGGGCTGCGATTTCCTCTGCGTGGAGTTCATCAGGGAGTACCTGAGGAGGGTTATACCCCCTGAGGAGGTGGCGGCGGTCATCATAGAGCCCATCCAGGGGAACTCAGGCTACATCATCCCCCCGCCCGAGTACCTGCCCATGCTCAGGGAGCTGTGCGACGAACACGGCTGGATCCTGATTGCCGACGAGATCCAAACCGGGCTGGGCAGGAGCGGGAAGATGTTCGCCGTGGAGCACTGGGGGGTGGTGCCCGAGGTCATCTGCCTGGCCAAGGCCCTCTCGGGTGGGATAGCCCCCATAGGGGCCACCATAGCCAAGGCCGAGGTGATGAACTGGGAGCCCGGGGCCCACGCCTCCACCTTCGGGGGTAACCTGGTGGCCTGCACGGCCGCCATAGAGGGGCTCAAGCTCCTGGAGGAGAAGAAGCTGGTGGATAGGGCGAGGAAGCTGGGGGACTACTCCCTCCGATACCTGCAGGAGATGGTGGAGGACGAGATCCCCATCGTGGGGGAGGTCAGGGGGAAGGGACTGATGCTGGCGGTGGAGTTCGTGGAAAAGACGGACAGGAGGAAGAACGGGACGAAGGAGAGGGACATGGTGATCCAGACCGCCCTGAGGAAGGGGGTCATCTTCTTCAGGGGGGGAAGATCGGCCCTCAGGATCGCTCCCCCCCTCATCATCTCCCGGGAGGAGCTGGACAAGGGACTGAGCATCCTCAGGGAGGCCGTGGAGGAGGTGGCGAGGAAGTGCTGATGCTCAAGCCCCACTTCCGGGTGAACTCCTCCGGACACCTGGTCTGCGGGGGGGTGGACACCGTCGAGCTCTGCGAGGAGTTCGGCACCCCCCTCTACGTCATGGATGAGCGGAGGATCAGGGAGAACTACCGCAGGTTCCTCCGGGCCTTCAGGAGAAGGAGGAAGGAGGTCCGGGTGTGCTATGCCCTGAAGGCCAACTCCAATTCCGCCGTGGTGAGGGTCCTGGCCACGGAGGGGGCGGGGGCCGACGTGAGCTCCGAAAACGAGCTGAGGATAGCCCTGAGGGCCGGGATACCGGGGGAGAAGATGGTCTTCAACGGAAACCTGAAGACGGAGGGGGAGCTGAGGCTTGCCATCGAGCATGGGGTCACCATCAACGTGGACTGCCTGCAGGAGCTGGAGGTGGTGGAAAAGCTGGCAGGCAGGCTGGGGGAGGAGGCCAGGATAAGCTTCAGGATCAACCCCGACGTGAAGGCCCCCACCCATCCCTACATCGCCACGGGACTCAGGGAAAGCAAGTTCGGCTTCGACGTGAGGAGCGGGGAGGCCCTGGAGGCCTACCGGAGGGCCAAGGAGATGCGGAACGTGAAGGTCGTGGGGATCCACGCCCACATAGGATCCCAGATCCTGGACCCCTCGCCCTTCCTGGAGGAGGCGGAGAAGGTCATGGAGGTGGTGGCCAGACTGCAGGAGATGGGGATAGAGCTGGAGTTCGTGGATCTGGGGGGAGGGGTGGGCATACCCTACCGGCCCGAGGAGAGGGAGGTGGACCTGGAAGGGCTGGCGGACGGAATCCTCTCGATCGTGGAGAGGGTGGAGGAGGAAAGGGGGATGGACCGGCACCTCCTCATCTTCGAGCCGGGAAGGTACCTCGTGGGGGACGCCGGAATCCTGCTGGCCAGGGTGGAGTACGTGAAGGAAAGGCAGGGGATGCCGCGGTGGATCTCCGTGGACGCTGGCATGAACGCCCTGATAAGGCCCGCCCTGTACGGGGCCTACCATCACATCGAGCTTGCCAACAAGATGAACCTGGAGAACGACACCCTCACCAACGTGGCCGGGCCCCTGTGCGAGTCCGGGGACTTCCTGGGGAAGGAAAGGCTGCTGCCCAGGGCGGAGAGGGGGGACCTGGCGGTCATCTTCGATGTGGGGGCCTACGGCCTTTCCATGTCCAACCAGCACACCGCCAAGCCCAGGCCGGCCATGGTGATGGTGAGGGGGGGAAGGGCCGCGCTGATCAGAAGGAGGGAGACCTTCCGGGACCTCACCAGGCTCGATCTCCTCCCTCCCTGGCTGAGCTGAACTCCGCCAGCGTTCTCTGTCCCCGGCAGAGGTGAGGGGGCAGCTGCAGCCTTCCGTACCTCCCCCCTCCCCCGGGCAGGACGATGAGCTCCTGCCTGCGGAAGGCCAGGATGAGGGCCGAGATCTCCTCCCCCGCCACCTCCTCCAGTTCCTCCCCCGGAACATCCACCAGCACCTCTATCTCGGAGCCGAACCTTTCCACCAATCTCCGCCAGGTCTCCCTGACCTCCGGGTCCCGCACCCCTCCCCCCTTGGCCAGGGCTAGGATCTCGGCCAGAGGGGCCACCCTCAGGTAGGGGGGACGGTGGGGGGGAGAGAGGGGCTGGCTCCGGTCGGCCAGCTCGTTCACCCTGTCCCAGACACCCTTTTTGATCCAGCCGCCGCAGTCCTCGCACCTCCAGCCCAGCTCCTCGGCCCTCCGGAGCTCGAACTGCCTGAAGCACCTGGAGCAGGCGGTGCGGTGGTACTTTCCGAGCCTGGGGTCAAAGCCCACGTTCAGGCTTATCCTCCTTCCCCCCCTCCTCTCCACCGCCTTCCTGACCTCCTCGAAGGTGGGCTCGGGAATGTCAAACCTGTTGAACTCCCTCCCCAGCCTCTCCGGCCAGGGACTGTGGGAGTCGCTGTTGGAGAGGAAGGTCAGGCGGGAGAGCTCGGAGATGCGATCCGCCATCTCCGTGTCGGCGCTCAGGCCCAGCTCCAGGAAGGGGATCCTGTCCGCCAGGTCCGAATAGCACTCCCTCAGGCTGTCAAACTCCTTGTAGAGGCTCGTCCAGGGGGTGAAGGCGTGGGCGGGTCCCACCAGGCATCCCGCGGAGAGGGCCATCTCCGCCAGCTCGGGAGGGGGGAGGCGGAGGCGGGGCCTGCCCTCCTTCTCCAGCCCTTCCGCCCTGCTCGACAGCTTTTCCGCCAGCTCCTCCACGGCGGAGAAGGAGGGAAAGAGGAGGAGGTGGTGGACCTTCCTGTCATCCTCCACCTCCGCCGTGAGGAGGAACCTCACGCCGTACCTGGGATGCTCGAGCGTCCCCTCCTCCACCTCCCTGAGCTTCTCCCTGATCTCCCTCCTCCAGAGGGGATGCAGGATGTCCCCCGTTCCCACCAGCGAGAGGCCCTTCAGCAGGGCCTGCTGGGAGAGGAGGTCCACCTCCATGAGGGAGGAGGTGCCGCCGGAGTACCTGGAGTGGAGGTGAAGGTCCGCGGAAAAACCCCTTCCCCACCCAGACATCATCCCACTTTCCCCTCACCCTATAAGGCTGGTGGGCCCGGGGCGATTCGAACGCCCGACCACCCGGTCTCCCAGCCAGGCCTATGAGCTTCGCCCGGTCGAGCCGTCGGGCGCTCTAACCTGGCTGAGCTACGGGCCCAACTATCTTAGGCTTCCCGGCTTTAATCCTTGAAGAGGGGGTTAAATCCCTAGGGGCCCAAGGGAGGAGATGATCAGGATCCTCGCCCACGGGGACACCGATGGAGTGTGCGCCGCCGCCCTGGCCAAGGCCAGGTTCCCCAAGGCGGAGGTCTGGTTCACCAGGCCCGTCACCCTCCTCAAGGACCTGGAGGAAACGGAGGAAGGAAGCACCATCATCATCCTGGACATAGCCATAAACGAGACCCAGAGGGAGGAGATCTTCAGGAGGATGGGGGAGCTCAGCTCGAGCGGGGAGGTCCTCTACATAGATCACCACCCCCTTCCTCCCAGGACCCTGAAGAAGGACATACCCGCCACCCAGCTGGTGCACGAGATAGGGGCGAGCACCTCCGAGCTGACCTTCAGGTTCTTTCAGCCTCACCTGGACCCCTACCTGGACCGCGTGGCCCTCTGGGGGGCCATAGGGGACTACTGCGAGGAAACCGCCTTCGTCCTGGAGACGCTGGGACGCTACAACAGGCACACCATCTACATGGAGGCCGGCCTGCTCAGCCAGGCGCTGGGGGAGGTGCCCGGGGATTACCATTACAAGAGGGACGTGGTGGAGTACCTCTCCAAGAACACCCCTCCCATGGAGATTCCGGAGATAGTGGAAAGGGCCGTCAAGGCCACCAAGCGGGAATGGGAGACCTGGGAGTACGTGAAGAAGCACGTGATAAGGGAGGGTAACCTGGCCATGGTGCTTGACCTCCCCTCCGGCTCCCTGAGCAAGGCGGCCTTTCACTGCATAGGGGTGACGGGGGCCGACATAGGGCTGGCCACCAGGAGGGGGGAGAAGGAGGTGGACATGAGCCTGAGGAGAAAGCCTGGAGTGAAGATCGACCTGAACGAGCTCCTAAGGGGGATCGTGGAGAGGATAGGGGGGTCGGGAGGGGGGCACGAGGGGGCGGCGGGGGCCTCCGTCCCCCTGGAGCTCTTCGAGACCTTCCTGGAGACCCTGAAGAAGGAGATCTCCCCCATCCTACCCAGGGACGTCAGCCTGAGGAGGTAGTCAGAGCTCCACCTCCCTCCCCAGCCTCAGGGCCTTCCTGTACACCAGCCAGGCCACCGCCACGTCCTGAATGGCAAGACCGTGAGATCGAAGATAGCACCTTCACCCCCGCTTCTTCCCTCTCCTCATGGTAGGCAGGCATTACCCTGAAGTCCCCCCATGCCCTGGAAAGAAAACGTAGGACTTGGGCGGTATCTGAACCTTCCCCTCCCCCTTCAGCCTGAAGGCCCCCTCCACGGCCTCTATTGCCTCCCTCATGAAAAGGAGCTCCCTAACCTCGCTCTCCCCGAGCAGAAGGACCCTCATCCCCCCATCCAGAGGAGCGGAAAAACTTGGCGCCGGGGAGAGGACTCGAACCTCTGACCACTCGGTTGCCGCGTCCGGCGCGTCCTTCCTGCTTGGGTTCTTCCCTCATCCGCACCGGACCTAACAGCCGAGCGCTCTACCTGCTGAGCTTTCGGGCCGCTTGCGCGGTACCCCGGCGCTCCCCGGCATCCCTTCTCTGTCGTACCCCCCATAAAGCCTTAACTGATGCCCCTCTCCGCCTCCCTGAGCTTGGCTGGAAGGTACTCCTCCACCACGTACTCCAGCCCGTACTTGGCGAAGGCCTGCTGCTCGGCCTTCCTCCCCAGCTCAAGCATCCTCCTGATCTCCCCCTGCCAGAACTCCGTGTGGTACCTGGGATCCCTCTGAAGCTGCTTCAGGCGGGCGATGTCCAGCTCCCTGAGCTTATCGGTGGGAAGGTCGTACTCCACGATGTCGGTGGCCGTCACCCCTATGAACCTGGCCCTCGGAACGGCCAGCTCGTGGTTTATGTAGGCTAGCTTGGCGCTCCCGGAGATGATCACCATGGCTATGTGGAAGCCGAAGGGGTCCCCGTCGCAGAAGAGGTAAACGGGCAGCCCCAGCTCTTCGTTCGCCCGCTTGAGGAACCTCCGGGTGGCCCTGGCCGCCTGCCCCTTCAGCCCCACGATCAGGGCATCGAACTTCTTCCAGGCCTCCTCCTGGAGCAGCCTGTGGTACATGCCCATCGTCTCGACCGCTATGACCCTCTTCGCCCTGCACCTAACGAACTCCACCTCGTCTATGGTGGGGGGGATGGTGTATCCCCCCCTCCCCGCCTTGGTGGCGTCTATGGTCACCTCGCCCTCCCTGAGCACCAGCTCGCCGAAGACCGCCGCCCCATCCTCCTCCGGCATGAGGGCCAGGTCCTCCCTTTTCACCCCCAGCATGGCCTCCAGGTCCTCCACCAGCAGATCGGACTCGTCCTGGTCCCTGAAGGGCCCCGTCTCCCATCCCTCCGCCGTATAATACATCTCCCTCAGGGTGGCGAACTTTCCCGCCTTCACCAGCTCCCTGCAGAAATCCGCCACGCAGAGGGTCTGCGCGAACTTCTTCACCTGGGCCATGCTGGAGGCCGAGCGGACCTCGTACCTGGGCCCCAGCACGTAGTAACCGTGCTCCTCGTCGTACACGATGTTGGAGGTTCCGCGGGAGGGTATCCGAAGCTTGGGGGGCCTCCCCTCCCTCAGCTCCTGCAGCACCCCCCTTCCCAGCTTCCTCAGCTCCTCCAGGATCCTCTCCTTTCTCTCCTTACCCCTCTCCATCCTCCAGCCCCGTTACCTTCCTCAGCACGGGCCTTATATCCGGGGGCTCCTCCCCAGCCAGGGAGGAGGCCTTCCTGGCGATGATGGGCAGGAACCTCTCGAAGATGCCCGCCCTCTCCTCCCTCTCCTTCTGCCTAGTCTTCCGGTGGAGGTAAAGGCGCAGCTCCCTGGCCACGTCCATGGCAGCGAACCTGAGCTCCTCGTAGATCTCGGGCTCGTCCGCTATGGATTGCTTTCCGGCGGAGGTGTAGGGGACGTAGGCGGAGCAGAGGTTCACGAAGACCGTGAAGGGGGAGGTCTCGGGATCCAGGCCGTACCTTCCCCAGTCCACGTCCCTGAGGGCGGAGGTGATCACGCACCCTCCCTGGTCGAAGATGAGGGGGGCCCGATTGGCGAACCTGAGGAGCTCCATGCCCGTTCCCTCCTCCTCCCTCCTGCCCGCCCTCCCCCCATAGGCCATCCCCAGCTCCACCACGAAGGGGATGCCTCCCCGGTAGAACTTGGGCTCCCTGGTCACGGCCGCCACGAACTCCGGCTCGTACATCTGCTTCAGGCTCTTCTCTATGTGTTCCTTCCCTATCGGTCTGAGCCCGCTGGAGGAGGGTGCCATGAACTTCATCTGCCTGAAGGCCCCCACCAGCCTTTCCGCCTCCTCCCAGGTCAGCTCCTGCGGCCTCTTGTCCATCCTGACTCCCGAGAGACGCTCCGCCTCCTCCACCTTCCGCTTCGTCATCCTGGAGAGCTCCATCAGGGTGGCGCCCAGCGTCCTGTGCGTGGAGGTCCGGCAAAGGGCGAGGAGGTCGTCCGCCATCAGTCCCTTCGGGTAGAGGGGCATGGGCTGGGGAGGCTTCGGGACCTCGCGCACCACCCTCTCGAAGACCACCCTGGTTCCGTCGGGCTCCTCCAGCGTGATCCTGGCGTGGGGATTGGCCACCGAGGTCATGCGGAGGTAGTGGAAGGGACTGTAGCGGGAGCGCTGGTACACCACCTCCTTCAGCTCCAGCTCTATCCTGGTCCCCCTTCCCTTTCCCTCCCATACCCTCCTGCTGTGAACCTCCCCCTCGTTCCTGTCCAGGTTTATGGACACCTCCATCTCCACCACCTTGCCGTCCCCGGTGGAGGTCCTGATCAGGGCGGGCTTTCCCGAGGTGATCTGGGCAAACATCACGGCACCCGAGATCCCTATCCCCTGCTGCCCTCGCTGCTGGAGCAGCCGGTGGAGCTTGGTCCCGGCTAGCATCTTTCCGAAGACCCTGGGAATGAACCTCTCGGGAATGCCGGGTCCGTTGTCCTCCACCGCCACCCTGAGGTGCTCGGGATCCTCCCCCACCCTCCTGATCTCCACCTTGATGTCCGGAAGGATGCCCGCCTCCTCGCAGGCGTCCAGGGAATTGGTGACGGCCTCGTGCACCACCGTGGTCAGGGACCTCACCTTGCCCGTGTAGCCCAGCATGGCGGCGTTCTTCCTGAAGAACTCGCTCACGCTGTGCTCCTTGAACTCCTTGAAGAGCTCGTCTGCCAGGGTCCTCATCCCTCTCCCCCCCAGCCCCTTCTCTCCGCCCTGGACCTCTCCAGGAACCGGTAGACGGTGGAATGCTCGGCCCCTCCCAGCAGCATCTCCACGGCCCTCCTGGCCACCCTCAGCTCCTCCGGGGTCCCTATCAGGGCCACCGTCTTGCCGTACACGGAGACCTTGGCCCCCGACATCTCCTCTATGGCCCTCCTCATCCTGCCCTCCTCCCCTATCACCCTCCCCCTCAGCCTCACCATTCCCTTCTCCGAACCCACGTAATCCTCCAAGTCTATCACGTCCAGGTAACGGTCCTCCTCCAGGAGGGAGAAGGCCCTTTCGGGGCTGAAGCCCCTCCCTATCGCCCTAAGCACCTCCCTGGCCTTCAGCACCGACAGGGGATCCTCCCCCGGGAAGATCTGGACCACCCCCTCCTCGCTGTCAAAGACCAGCTTCGCCCCCGTCCTGCGCTCTATCTCCCTCTTCACGCTCCCCTTCTTGCCTATGGCCACCCCTATCCTGTCCTGGGGCAGCCTGAGGCTCTCCGGGGCTCCCTCACCCTCCACCCTTCACCTCCTCCAGGAGTCTCTCCAGGGGGGGAACCTCCACCCCCTGCTTTCTGAAGTAGCTGGAGAGGTTGGAAAGGTCCCTCCTCAGAAATTCCTCCGCCATGGGACTGGAAACATCCGTGCCCAGCGAGAAATCTATGAGGATGGGATCGGGGGAGAGGAGCACGTTGTACTCGCTCAGGTCGGCGTGCACCAGCCTGGCCTCCCTGTACAGGAGCCTCACCTCCTTCAGGAGCTTCCTGAAGACCCTCTCCGGGTCCTCCGGAGGATGGTCCTTCATCCTGGGGTAGGGGAGCCCCCTCCTTCCCATGAACTCCATCACCAGCACGTTCTTCTCGTAGTCGATGGCCCGGGGCGAGGACACCCCCGCCTCCCCGGCCCTCTGGAGGTTCTTGTACTCCCTGGAGGCCCAGGCGTAAACCACCTGCCTCCTGTCCCTGTGGATGCCCCTGAACCTGGGGTCCGCGACCAGGTACCGGTACATGTTCTTAAAATCGGAGGTGGCCACCCGATAAATCTTCACCGCCACGTACTCCCCCTCCGGGTTGAGGGCCCTGAAGACGTGGGCCTCCTTGCCCGTGCTCACCGCCCCCCCGAAGCGATCCAGGGTTCCCCGGTTGATCATGCGATAGAGGGTGAGGAGGGTGGAGGCATCGAAAACCCTCTCCACCACCTTCCTCATCTCCGAATCCTTCTCCAGCCTCTCGAACTTCTGGCCCTCCTCCAGAAACTCGTACTCGTCCGTCAACTTATTCCCACAGTCCCTTCTTCTTCAACCACTCTACCTCGGTGCTGGTGTACCGGTGGACCACATCCCCCTTCTTGTCCCCCTCCACCTCCCAGGGAGAGACTATCACCACATCCTCCACCCTTATCCACTCCCTCTTCTTCATCTTGCCCGGGATGCGGCATATCCTCACGTGACCATCCCTGCACCTAACCCTCAGCCTGTCAAAGCCCACTATCTGCTCCACCACCCCCAGCACCTCCTTGTCCCTGGGAAGGCGGAGCCTGCCCTCCTCATTTCCTTTTTCGCTCATTCCTCATCCTCCTGTCCCAGAGGAACCTGTTGACACCGGAGAGCATGGCCTGAACGCTGGCCATGATGATGTCGCTCGAGGTTCCCCTGGCCGTCACGATCCTCCTGCCGTCCGTGAGCCTCACCACCACGTTCACCACCGCATCCGTTCCCCCCGAGATGGCATCCACGTGGTACTCCTCCAGCCTGACGTTGGACATCCCCTCCACCACCTTCCTTATGGCGTTCATGGCCGCGTCCACCGGCCCCACCCCCGTTCCGGAGTTCAGGAACTCCTTTCCGTCCACCAGCAGCCTGACGGAGGCCGTGGGGGTGACCCTGTTGCCGCTGACCACCGTGAGCTCCTGCAGCCTGACTATCTCCTCGAAGGATCGCCCCAGAACCGAGTCCACGATGGCCCTCCACTCGGCATCCGTGACCATCTTCCCCTTGTCCCCCAGGGCCTTTATCTGGGAGAAGATCTCCCTCACCTGCTCCTCGGAGGCCTTTATCCCCAGCCTCCTCAGCTCGCTGCGTATGGCCGCCGTCCCCACGTGCTTCCCGAACACCAGCCTCCTCCTCTGTCCCACCAGCTCCGGGGGAAGGGGCTCGTAGGTGCCTGGGAACCTGAGCACCCCGTGAGCGTGTATCCCCGACTCGTGGGAGAAGGCGTTGTCCCCCACGATGGCCTTGTTGGGTGGAACGGGTATCCCCGTCAGCCTCTCCACCAGTTCTGAGGTCTCGACCAGGAACCTGGTCTTCACCCTGGGCTTTATCCCGTAGAGGGCACGCAGGGCCATCACCACCTCCTCCAGCGAGGCATTCCCCGCCCTCTCCCCCAGTCCGTTCACCGTCACGTGAACCTCCCTGGCCCCTCCCCTCACCGCCTCCACCGTGTTGGCGGTGGCCATGCCGAAGTCATCGTGGCAGTGGACGGAGATGGGAAGGTCGAAGGAACTGGTAAGATCCGAGAAGAGCTGCCTCATCCTGTCCGGCGTCATTATCCCCACCGTGTCGCAGACGCAGAGCCTGTGGACCCCCTCCTCCTTTCCCACGGAGAAGAACTCCTTGAGGAAGGAGGGATCGGTTCTGGTTCCGTCCTCGGCCGAGAGCTCCACCTTCAGACCGTGATCCAGGGCATACCTGCAGGCCTCCCTGGTTATCTCCTTGAGCTGGGAGCGGGACTTCCTGAGCTTGTACTTCAGGTGGATGTCGGAGGTGGGCAGGACCAGGTGCACGCTGTCCACCTCGCACTCCAACGCCGCGTCTATGTCCTCCTTTAACCCCCTGCTGAAGCTGCAGACCTCCGCCTTGAGGCCCTGCCTCGCCACCCTCCTCAGGGCCTCCCTCTCCCCCTCGGAGACGATGGCCGATCCCGCCTCTATGATGTCCACCCCCAGTTCGTCCAGGGCCATGGCTATCTCCAGCTTCTGGTCCGGGGAGAGGGCCAGGCCAGGCATTTGCTCCCCGTCCCTGAGGGTGGTGTCCAGAACCTTGATCCTGCTGGCGCCCATCCTAAAAGTTGTACCTTTATAATATATGAAGCCCAGAGAGACGAAATGCAGCCCATTCTCGTCAGTTCTCTGAACAAGCAGGCCCTGGGGGGTGTAAAGCTACCCAGGACCGTCAGGATCTTCGACACCACCCTCAGGGACGGGGAGCAGACCCCCGGGGTCTCCCTCACCCCCGAGCAAAAGGTCAGGATCGCCCGCCAGCTGGCCAAGCTGGGCGTGGACGTGATAGAGGCCGGCTTCCCGGTGGTATCGGAGGGAGAGTACCAGGCCGTCAAGACCATTGCCGAAAGCCGGTTGGGCTGCGAGATCTGCGCTCTGGCCAGGTGCTCCAAGGAGGACGTGGACCTGGCGGTGGAGTGCGGGGTGGAATCCGTCCACCTCTTCATAGCCACCTCCGACATACACCTGAAGTACAAGCTCGGGATGAGCAGGAGGGAGGTGCTGAGGAGGGCTGTGGAGCACGTCAAGTACGCCAAGAGGAAGGGGGTGCTGGTGGAGTTCTCGGCTGAGGATGCCACCAGAACGGAGCTGGAATTCCTGAAGCAGGTTTACCGGGAGGTGGTAAGGGCGGGGGCCGACAGGATAAACGTGCCCGACACGGTGGGGGTCATCATGCCCAGGGCCATGTACCACCTCATCTCCTCCCTCAAGCAGGAAGTGAAGGTTCCCATCTCCGTGCACTGCCACGACGACTTTGGCCTGGCCGTATCCAACAGTCTGGCGGCCGTGGAGGCGGGAGCGGAGCAGGTTCACGTGACGGTGAACGGACTGGGGGAGAGGGCGGGGAATGCCTCGCTGGAGGAGGTGGTGATGGCCCTGCGTGCCCTCTACGGGATAAAGCCCAGGGTGAAGACCAGGTTCCTGGTCGAGACCTCAGAACTGGTGGAGAGGCTGACGGGGATACCCGTTCCACCCAACAAGGCCATCGTGGGGGACAACGCCTTCTCCCACGAGTCGGGGATACACGCTCACGGGGTGCTCAGGTTCCCAGGCACCTACGAGCCCCTCTCTCCCGAGCTGGTGGGGCATCACCGCAGGCTGGTGCTGGGGAAGCACACCGGCACCAAGGCCGTGGAGAGGGAGCTGAGGGAGATGGGTCTCAAACCCACCAAGGAGCAGCTGAGGGAGATAACCAGGCATCTCAAGTCGCTGGCCGACAAGGGAAAGAGGATCACGGATGCCGACATCAGGGCCATAGCCGAGCACGTGGTAGGGAAACTTCCCGCGGAGAGAAGGGTGGTGGAGATCAAGGAGATAATAGTGAACACGGGGAACACCATCACCCCCACGGCCTCCGTCAGGCTGCTGGTGAGGGGGAAGGAAAGGGTGGGATCCAGCATAGGGGTGGGGCCGGTGGACGCGGCCATCAAGGCCATCCAGAACTCCCTCTCGGAGGCGAGGGGGCTCAAGCTGAAGGAGTACCATCTGGACGCCATCACGGGAGGAAGCGATGCCCTGGCGGAGGTCACCGTGAAGCTGGAGGACGAGGAGGGAAACCTCTACATCGCGAAGGGGGTGAAGGACGACGTGGTGCTGGCCAGCGTGGAGGCCATGGTGAACGGCATCAACAAGTACTTCCTGAGGAAGGAATAAACCATCCGACCCTCAGCCTCCGCTGGCGTGGAGGGCCTGGGACCGGCGGGTGGGGCCACCTCTGTCAGGATTCCTTCTTCTCCTCTGGCTTTTCGCCGGCACCCGATTCCTTCTTCTCCTTTATCTCGATCTTCTGTCCCACCTCTGGCTTCTCCAGCCTTCTGAAGATTATCTCCAGCACCCCGTTCTCGAAGGTGGCATCGGCAGACTTGGGATCCACCTTGTAGGGCAGCTGCACCTCCTTGTGGTACTTCCACTCCCCCCTCTCGGCCGAAATCACCAGCTTGTCCTCCTCCACCCTCAGGTCTATGTCGGACCTGCTCACGCCGGGGAGCTCGGCTATCACGCGGATGTGCTTGGGCCCGGGGATGCACTCCACCAGTGGCTCCCTCTTGACGCCCAGGGCGGGCACACCGCCCAGAGGCATGACGTTCCCGAAGACCTTCACCGAGGGCTTGCCATCCGGTCCGACCGTTATGGAGTACCCCCGAATCACCGGACCGTAGGTTCTGACCGTGCTCCCGTCCGGCAGCGTGTACTCCCTGAGAAGCTCCTTGGGGGGCTCCCTGAAAAAGCTGGAGAAGAATCTCTCGAATTCCCTGTCCATCTGCATGGTCTCCCTGAAGATCCTCTCGAACTCCCTTTCCATCTCCCTAAAGAGGTCTCTGGACCAGTCGAAGCGCCTCCTGAACCAGCTCTCCCAGAAATCCCACATCGTCCCTCTTTCGGGGGGTCCGATAAAAATTTTATGCCCAGAGGAAGACGATAGAATGCCGATGATGTCACGGTAAGCCCTGAGCCAGGCGATGATTTGAATGATGGGCGGACTGAGGCAAAAATAAAAAAAATCAATCCAGGATGATTTCCATCAGCTCCCTTTCCGCCTCGTCCACCATGGGTATGCCCGTTACCCTGGAGGCCCTTTCCGTCAGGGATACCAGATCATCCCTTCCCAGCAGCTCCAGCTTCCACTTGCGGACCCCGGCCATCAGCTGCTGCAGGCCCACCCCTATCCTCTCCACCTCGTAAGTGTAGAGGCCTAGGGCGCCGGGGGGTATCCTGCTGAACCTCTCCCCGTACCTCTGCCTCAGCTCCGGAACACACACGAAGAACTTGCCCGGATCGGATCCGTACTGCTCCGCGAACTTGGAGGGCAGCTTCCCCTTCTCCGCCAGCTCGGCGAAGTACGAGGCCTTCATCACCGCGGTCAGGGGGGCCCGCGCCATGGTGATGGCCTTCACCGCCGGTCCGTCCCCGAAGTTGCTCATGGCTATGGCCTTGAAGATCTGCGTCTCGTTGATGAAGCCTCCCGCCATGCTGATGTCCGGCACGTACCTGCCCTTCTTCTTCAGGAGCTGGACGCACCTCAGGACCTGAGCCTCCAGGTACACGGTGGGGGTTCCCATCTCGTTCATCATGGGGACGGGGCTCATGCCCGTTCCCCCTCCCGCTCCGTCGAAGGTCACGTAATCAACCTCGGCCTCCGAGGCCACCTTCATGGTCCAGGCCACGTCCACCGGACGATAGGCACCCGTCTTCAGGCTGACCTTCTTGGCCCCCTGCTCCCGCAGCCACTCCACATCCTCCACGAAGCTCCTCTCCGTGGGCATCCCCACCCTGCTGTGGCGCTCGAAGGTCTTGAAGTACCCCTGCTTGAAGGCCTCCTGCACCCCCGGGTCCTCGGGGTCCGGAATCACCACGTAGCCCCTCCTGCGGAGGGTGAGGGCCCTCTCCAGGCTGTCCAGCCTCACCTCCCCTCCTATGGCCTTGGCACCTTGTCCCCACTTCCTCTCTATCACGTCCACCTCAAGCTTGGAGATGGCGTACACGTCCACCCCGAACCTCTGGTCCTCCACGTTGGTCTGGACCGCTATCCCCCCGTACTTGCCGTCCCAGAACTCCCTGAACTTCTTCACCCTGTACTCAAGCTCGGGGGAGGACACCACCTTCCCCTGGCTGAAGGTCGCCTCGGGATCCATGCCGCAGACGTTCTCCCCGATCACCAGGATGACCCCGGCTAGGGCCGAGCCCACCGCCAGACCGTCCCAGTTGTTCTTGGCCACCGCGGTGGAGCCAAAGGCCCCGTTCACCAGGGGCACGCGCAGGGGTATCCCTCCCAGCTTGCTGGACACGTCCACGTTGGGGAAGATCGCCCTGTCGGGATCCGCCTCTATTCCCTCCGCACCCCTCAGCCTGGCCAGGATGTTGAAGTGTGACCAGTCCAGCCCGTAGTCCTTCAGGGAGGCTGCCGTGCTCCTTCCGAAATACTCCG
This sequence comes from Hadarchaeota archaeon (SeqCode), assembly GCA_964509845.1. GTDB lineage: Archaea > Hadarchaeota > Hadarchaeia > Hadarchaeales > WYZ-LMO6 > WYZ-LMO6. Next base: position 22,180 of record CAZDZG010000006.1, read on the forward strand.
GCATGGGGTAGAGGACCTCTCTCCCCCTGAAGGCGGAGAGGCCTATCTCGCATAGCACCGGACACTCCCTGATGCAGATGGGACACATGCCGCTGGTGGGGCTCACGTCCCTGACCCTGGAGGTGGTACCCGTGGTGGACTGGGCGTTCAGGTATGCCGAGTTTTTTGTCACCCGCTCGGTCATCCTTCCCTCCTCCGGAACCCTCCCTTTAAAATTTAGTTACGAAAGTTTCCTATCCCCGATAAAGCTAAAGGGGCGCCCTTCCCCCGCTCCAGTGGAAGCATGCTGCCCCTCCCCACCCTGAAGGATCCCCCCGGAACCTGCCGTCTGATCCTCTCCTTCATCAAGGAAAGGGTGAGGGAGGCCGGGGCAAGAGGGGTGGTGCTGGGGCTAAGCGGGGGCCTCGATTCCTCCGTCTGCGCCTACCTCTGCGCCAGGGCCCTGGGGCCAAGGCGAGTGCTGGGCCTCCTCATGCCGGATGAGGTCACCCCTCCCCAGGACCTCAAGGACGCCAGGCTCGTGGCAAGGAAGCTGGGCATACCCCACCGCCTCCTTCCCCTCTCCCCCCTCTGCCGCCAGATCCTTCCCCTCTTCAGGGGGGATCGGAAATCGAAGGGAAACGTGAAGGCCCGCCTGCGAATGCTCCTCCTCTACTATGCCGCCAACTCCCGGAACCTGTTGGTGGTGGGCACGGGGGACCGAAGCGAGCTCCTCATGGGATACTTCACCAAATACGGGGACGGGGGGGCCGACCTGCTACCCCTGGGGGGCCTCTTCAAGACCCAGGTGAGGGAGCTGGCCCGGTACCTGGGGGTGCCGGAGTCCATCATCCTCAAACCCAGCAGTCCCGCCCTCTGGCCGGGGCAGACGGCGGAAAAGGAGCTGGGAATCCGCTACGAGCTGCTGGACTCCATCCTGCACCTCAGGCTGGACCTGGGGAGGGACCCGCGGTCCATCGGGAAGGAACTGGGGGTGCCGGAAAGATTGGTCAGGAGGGTCCTGGAGAGGATGGAAAGGACGGAGCACAAAAGGAGACCTCCCCCCTCCCCTACCCCACCTTGAGCCTCAGCTTCGCCAGGTCTTCCTTTATCTCCACCCTGTGGCCCATCCCCTCCAGCGTGTCCAAGAGGAGTTCCTTCACGAACCTCTTGCTGGAGTCCACGTTCAGGACCAGGGTGAACTCCCTCTCCGACAGCTTGCTCAGCCTGAAGAAGTTGCAGGCCTCTATCCTCCGCAGGTACTGCTCGGGGGAGAGGGAGGAGAGCTGCTCCGCGTGAGCCTTGGCCACCTTCCGGCACTCCTGGTAGAACTTCTCCCTCTCCACACTCCTTTCCACGTACTTGAGGAAGAGCGCCCAGTGGTCCACGTCCAGGATCACGTGCTCACCCCCCTGTAGGAGGTCCAGCCATGTCCTGATCCTGGCGGGATCCTTCAGCAGACTCCCGTAGCTCGAAAAGAACTTCAGGGCGAACCTCACCAAGGCACTCTGGGTCATTCCGCTCTCCTGACTCAGCCTCCTCAGGATCTCCTCGCTCTCCCTGTCCAGGGCCACGGTAACGCGGATGGGGGGTGGCAAGCTCTCACCTTATGTACCAGGGCTCCTCCTTTTCCTCGGCGGCCTCCAGCGCCTCCCTGCGCTCCACCTCCCTCCTCAGCCTCTCCACCACCCTCTCCACCTCCCTGGCCCTCTCCTCCAGCACCCTCAGGTCGATCTTTATCCCCAGGATTTCCCCCAGCACCTCCAGCACGGACTGGGTGGAGCGCGGATCCACGAAGGCCCCGTGGGTCTCCCCCAGCAGGCACGCCCCCTTTATCCCCCTGACCTTTCCCAGACTCAGCAGGAGACCGGTGGTGCCGGGGATGGGTCCCACCTCCCCCTCCCCCGGAATCAGATGTTCCTTCCCCTCCAGCAGCTCCTTGTCCGTGGCTATGATCATCACCCTGGGCTTCCCCTCCACCTTCTTGCCCGTGGGATAGCCCGCCAGCGAAAAGATCTTCTTCACCCCGAGCTTCTCCGCCACCTCAAGGATCTTCTCCACCATCTCGTAGTATCCTTCCGGAGAGGTCACCTGCCCATCCCCCGAGACGATGATGAGGTCCCTGCCGTTCACCCTGGCCCGATAGAAGGAGGCCCTGGGAAGCCTCACCGATCCGTCCCTCTCCACGAACACGTGATGCAGGAAGTGAGGGGAGTAGAGGTCGGCGAACTTCTCCGCCTTAAGCTCCTCCACCAGGTGCTCGGAGGCCAGCCTCCCCACCTGCCCGGCCCCTCCCAGGCCCTCGATCAGCACCGGCTCCCTAAGCTTGGGAACCTTCAGATACCTTACCTCCGTCTCCACTTCCCTCCACCTCCTTCTTCAACTTTCTCCTGTACTTTCCGTAGGGATCGAGGGGGGAGAACCTGGGGGGATGGGGCGAAGAGGTCTCTCCCCCGCACAGAGGGCATCTCTCCCTCAGGGTGTAGACCCCGCACCCCTTGCATTTCCTCAGCCTCACGGACCTCCTCAGCTCCCCTCCTTGGCTACCCGAAATTCCCCCCTCCCCCCTTCTTCCCTTATGGAATTTATAGCCACCTCCGCCACCCTCCTCAGGACCGCCTCCGCCTCCTTGTAGGAAGCTGCCATCACCTCCACCCTGTACCTGGGGGAGCCCACGTAGTAAATTTCCAGCCTAGTTCCCTCCCCGGAGGCCTCCTCACGGGCCTTCGATATCGCCCTCTTTATCCTCTCCACCCCGTCCGGAGCGAGGGAGGTGAGTTCCAGGTATCCCACGACCTTGGCGAGGGGTGACTCCACCAGGGAGGAAGACACCCGGAGCAGGGCGTTTATCCACTTCTTGCTCAGCCCCAGCTCCTCCAGGACCTTGGCCCCTTCCTTGGCCACTCGCTCCAGTCCGGTATACATATCCCCGAACTTCTCCTGCAGCTTGAATCCCACCTCCTGATAGGCCTCATCCAGGGACTTCCGCAGCCTCTTGGCCGCCAGCCCCAGCAGCTTCTCCGCCCTCTCCTCCCTGCGGAACTGCTCCCTCTTCCAGGCCTTCTCGCTCTCCTTGACCCTGCGCAGGGAGAGGTCCACATGTCCCTTTTTCTCGTTCACGGCCAGCACCCTACAGACCACGGTCTGCCCCTCCCTGATGTGCTCCCTGATGTTCTTGATCCACCCGGAGGCCACCTCCGAGAGGTGGACCAGCCCGATCTTGCCCCCGTACTCCTCCATCCTGACGAAGGCCCCCTCCGGGAAGACCTCCGTGATGGTGCCTATCACCAGCTCCCCGGGGGAGGGAAACTCATCTTTGCGCCTTACCACCTTCACTCCCCCTCCTCATCCCCAGGATCCTCGCCTTGCCGCCGGTGGGTATGACGAGGGTCTTACCGCAAACCACGCACCTGACCCTGGTGGTGGAGTGGCTATACACCGTCTGCTCGTTTCCGCACCCGTCGCACTGCACCCTGAGGAACTCCCCGGGCAAGGCCTCACCCCACTATCTCCACCTTCTTGGCCCTGAAGCCCTTCCTGGGATGGGCCTTACCGCACTCCCCACACCTGAGGAGGAGGGCGGCCTTCTTGGTGGTCTTGGCGAACCTCTTCTGCTCCGATCTGGGCTGCCCGCCGTAGCCCTTCATCACCCTCTCGAACTGCCTCTGCCCCCAGCTCAGCGATCTGGGGGCCCTTTTCTTCACCTGGCTGACGGTGTGCTCGGTGTGCTTCCGGCAGTACGGACAGTAGGTGCGTATCTGCTTAGGAATTTTCATCTACCTCCCTCCGGCCCCCGCCAAAAAAGCGTTTGGGATGAAGCTTCCTGGCCAGCCGGTGGGCCACCAACAGCTCCGCCGTTGAGCTGGGCAGGGAGACTATCTCCCCCTCCTCGAAGGGTCCATAGTACCTCAGGTCCTCCCCCACTATCCTGGGGACCTTCCCCAACACCACCAGCAGCTCGTGCTGGGGTCTCGGGGCCTCCTCCGGCTCTCCCCCCAGCATTTCCCTCCTCGCCTCCTCCAGAACCTCCCTGAGCCTGGAGAAGAGCCTGGCCTCCCCCTCTCCCTGGGAGGGGGGGCTCTCCCCCCTCAGGATGGCCTTCAGGGCCTTCTGGGCCCTGAGGGCGAAGAGCTCCTCCAGCAACCCGACCGCCTCCCTCATCTCCTCCTCCACCAGCTCCCTTTCCACCCCCTCCCTCCTCTCCAGCTCGGCCCGCAGGCGGGAGAGGTACCTGGAGATCTTGGAGTAGAAGTCGGGGGGAAGGGGGGAAAGGGTGGTGGAGCCCTTCTCCTCCAGCCATATCCTCTCCAGCTCCTCCCATTCCTTCATCCTTTTCCCTCCAGGACGAAGCGCGGAACGGCCTGATCCAGGGAAAATTTCTCCATGTCCCTGATGTAAACGCACTTCATGCTCACGCCGGAGTGGAGGGTGGAGGGCAGCCTCAGGATCCTCTTGATGTCCACCGTGACCTTCCCATCCACCCACGCCGAGTTCAGCTTGGCCAGGAAATCCAGAAGCCTACCGTTCCCCCCCACCAGCTCCCTTATCTCCTCCACCCTGCCCCGGCGGATGGCCCCCACTATCTCCCCCTTCTTCTCCTGAATCCTCCTGGCCAGCCTGGGCAAGGCCTCCCTCAGCCTCTCCCCGGGGAGGCGCTCGAGGGTTCTGGCGCAGAACTCCCGGAAAACCCTGGAGTACCCCAGGAGGAAGGTCAGGTCGGTGGGGATCACCCCTCCCGTCACGTAGGAGACCAGCTGAGCCCTCTCGTTCTGCTCCAGCCTCATGACCTTCTCGTCCAGGACCCTCAGGTGGAACCCCCTACCGGAGTAGGAGAAGTGGTGATCCCGCAGGCCCAGATCGGAGCGCAGGACGTCGGAGATGAGCAGGAGCACCCTCCTGGCCTCCTCCAGGCACCCCTCGCACACCCTCCCCTGGCCGCATCCGCAGGCTTTGACCGGAAGGTCCTTGGCATCCACGTCGAAGGCCAGCTCCGATTTGATCCATCCCTCCCTCTTGGAGGGCCTCTCGTAGAGGGCCACGCTGACGTAAGCGGAGAAGGGGAAGTGCCTCTTCAGGTAAAGGCCCAGCTGCTCCATCGTGAAGAACTGGTGGTACCTCTGGCTGGGACCGTTTCCGTCCGGATCGAAGCCGAACTCCCTCAGGGAGAGGGTATGCTGGATGAACTCCGGAACCTCACGCTTGCTCCACTCCTCCAGGTAGAACCTCCTCCTTTCCTCCGGCGTCGCCTCTCTGAACTCCATCCCTTCTACCCTCAAGCCTCAGCCGCTTATAGTAGTAGGTGAGGGGGTTCCTGATGTCCCTGCACCACTCGTCCGGGGTGCAGAGGAAGGGGGCGGAGGAGGAGATCTTCTTGCAGTTGGGGGGACGGTACCACTTGCTCCTCCCCGAATCCTCGGGCCTGGGATCGGTGGTCATGCCGAATCCCAGGTGGTAATAGATGTTGGCCCTCTCCTGCGGCTGGTCGCTGAAGAGAGGGGGACGGCACCTCTCGGCGGCCTCGAAGATGAGGGGGATGATCTCCTCTTTGACCACCGAGAACCCCTCGGGAAGATCCCTTATCCTGGTCACCACTTTCCCCCGGGGAGGTAGGCGGGCGTGAGAAAGGAAGGAAGTGAGCAGGACCGTGATGGCGTAGTTCCTCCCCCCCGCCCCCACCCCCGACAGGGCATGCTTCACGCAGGGGGGAAAGAACTCGGGCCTCAGCTTACCGCTGGGAATCCTCAGCTCCACCTCGGAGGGGAGGAGGGAGGCTATTCTCTCCCCCACCCTCACCAGGGGCTCGGGGGGCTCCTCCCTTTCCGAAAAACGCTCGCAGAGCGAGGCCAGGTACTCCTCGCACTCCAGCCCCACCAGACCGGAGAAGAGGTTCCAGAGCTGGTAGGGAGTGACCACCGCCTTCCCCTCCACCAGGTAGAGGCCGGTAAGCTGGAGCTTGTTGACCCTGAGGAGGGGGGCCAGGTCCGTCCAGGGGAGGAGGTACTTGGGCTGGTGCTGGGGGTAGATCTCCCCACCCTCGAGGGGCACTCCCGCCTCCCTGAGGCTGGCGTTCCTTATGCGGAAGAGGTCCTCCCTGGGGATCCTCCCCCTCAGGTCCCCCAGCTCCTCCACCCGGAGGCGCCTCCTCACCACCTCCAGGCAGGCCGCCTCGTACTCCCTGAAGAGGTGATGGAGCCTGTACCTGACCACCTCCTCCGTTTTCTCCCCCGCCAGCCTGACCTCCCTGGAGTAGGGATAGGAGACGGTGGCCAGAGCCTGGCACATGAGGTAGAAGGACTGCACCTCCTTTCTCACCTCCTCGGAACTGAAGCCCACGCTCATGTCCGCCGCGGTCCTCCACCTGAGCCTCTGCACGGCCCTCCTCACCACCTCCTCGGGCAGGGAGCTCAGGGGAGGGGAGGAGCGGATGAGCTCCCTGGCCTCGGGGGAGAAGAAATCCAGCACGGCCGGGTACTCCGGGACGGGGAACATCTCAGTAGGACTCTATGCGTGGAGCCAGGATGAAGCTGAGGCTTCCCTTCCCACCCGCTATGCGCAGATCGAGCCTGAGGGGGAGGTCCTGACCGAGGCTTACGGCCACCGGCTCCTCGGGATCGGCGGCCTTGAGCATGTCGGAGAGGTACTTGACGTTGAACATGGAGGAACAGGGACGCTCCAGCTTGAGCTTGGTGAGGGCGGGGCTGCCCTTCTCCAGCCTCAGCTCCACCGACTTCCCATCCCCCTCCGAGCGCATGAAGAACCCCTCCTCCCTCACCTCGAAGCGGACGTTCTCCCCCACCGTTTCCGAATCGCGAAGCCCGTCCTGGAGGACTTCCGCCAGCACCTCCACGAAGGCCGTGAACTGCAGCTTGGGCTCGGGAAGCTCGCTCTCCCTCAGGTCCAGCAGGGGGAGGCTGAACCTCCGGCTGGAGGTCCCCTTGAAGGTGATGAGGAGCCTGTTCTTCTCCGCCTCATACTCCAGCAGGAGGGCATCCTCGCTCTTGGCCCTGGAGAGCACCTTGTCCAGCTCCACCAGGGAAAGGCCCAGGCCCAGGGGCTTGGACACCCTGTACTCCTCGAAGGCCCCGGAGGAGAGTCTGAAGTCCACCAGTGCCACATGGGAGGGGTCCATGGCCCTCATGCTCACCCCTTCGGGGGTGAACTTGAAGTGGGCCTCCTCCAGCAGGTTGACGATGGCCCCAATGCAGGTCTTCCAGACCCTGGTGTCGGACATCCTGGCCGTCAGCAGGCTCCCACCCTACCCCACTTCCTCCTTCAGCCTTTTTACCTCTTCCATTACCTTCCAGTACAGCTCGAAGTCCAGCCCGTCCACCCTCTGCACGATCTCCGCCCTCATTTCCTTCCCCCCCGCCAGGGGCCTGCCGAAGACCCTGACCTTGGATCCCGGCTCCAGCTCCTTGAACATCCCCTCCTCGTCCGAGAAGACGGTGAGCATCCCCGATCCATCGTCAAGGACTATCTCCGATTCCCTCTTCTCCAGCAGGATCCCCATCACCTTCACCCTCTCCTCACCCTCCCTAAGCTCGGAGATCCTGCGGTAGGGCGCCGCCTTCCTGGTCCTGGGCTCCTCCGCCCTCTCCCCTACGCGTATTCCCTCCACGTGTTCCCACATTTAACACACCTGTAAAACCTGGTCGAGGGCTCATCCGCGCTCCTGGTCTGCCTGATCCACCAGTAGGCCCTGTCGTTCCCGCACTTGGGGCACTTGACCTTGACGGTGGGAAGGACGGAGGGCTCCTCCTCTATGACCACCACCCCTCCCTTCTCCTCCTCCACCCTCTTCACCATCTTGTACTCCAGACCTTCCGCCCTCTCCTCCTCACCGCAGGACTGGCAGACGAGCACCCCCTTGCCCCCCTCCTTGGGAACCAGCAGGCCACCGCATTTCCTGCAGAACCTCAAGTTCTTCCCAAAGCCAACTTCGGGGGAGGTAAAATAAGCTTGCTATCCGTGCCTCCAGACCGAAAAGGAAAACCAGCCCAGGTTGGGAATCACCGCCACCGCCCTTCCCCTCACCATGGAGAAGGAAATGGGGGGATCGGGGGAGATGTTGGCGTCACCCTTCGTGATGAGGATCCCGTTCTCCAGGATCCTGTAAATCCTGTGGACCACCGGCATGTCCCCCTGATGGCGCTGGTACACCACCACGTCCCCCACCCTCAGCTCCGAGGGGAGGCCGACCCCTTTCACCACTATCATATCCCCCCTCTCGAACCCCCCCTGGAGGGGAAAGCGACGGGTGTTTTCCCCCGCCTGCTCGTAGGGGATCCGCCAGTCTTCGCTCCAGTGCTTCATGCTGTTGGAGATCACGGGCATGAGGGGGGTCTCCGAGTTCAGCAGGAGCATGAGGGTGCCCTGGTAGGCGAAGTAGAAGAAGGCCAGGAGGAAGATGAAGGAGAGGAGGGAGAGGAGGGGATCCTTCACCCTGGAGACCCGCACCTAACCCCTCCTGGTGCTCTCCCCCCTGCTGATGCCGGTGGCGATCAGGTGGGCCACCCGGAGGGGCTCGGGCACCAGCCCGTGAATCACGGTCAGCCTCAGGATCTCCTCGGCATCCTTCCTCTCCATGCCGTGGAACTGCAGGTAGACCGTTCCTCCCCCAATCCTGACCGGGTAGCTCTTACCCGCCTTCCTCATGATCTCCCATCTCTCCCTCCATCCCGGAAGGTTCCTCAGCGCCCTCCTGACCTTTCCCAGATCGGGTTTCCGCTTGGTCACCAGCAGGACGGGCAGACCCGTCCGCTCGAAGATTTCCACCGGATCCAGAACGTTGAAACCCGCCACCGTTATTCCCTCGCTCATCACCACCCTAAGCTGATCCCTGTGCCTGCTGCCCCTTATCATCTCCACCACCTTCTCCGTCGCGTCCATCCCGTCCTTCTCCACCGTGGTGCTCATCACCCCCTCCAGCCTGTCCCCTCCCCTCATCACCACCCCTACCAAGAGAACCTCCCTGTCACCGCCCGGCCTGAAGGTGCCGTCGTCCACCCCCAGCACCCTTATCTCGGGCTTGATCCTCCTGAACCTCACGCACCTCAAGGAGGCACCTTGAAGCTCTTGAGCTCGGCCTTGAACTTTTCCTCCAGCTTCTCCAGCCTTTCCTGCAAACGCTTGACCGCCTTGAGGAGGGCCTCCTCAGGCCTCCCCCTCTTGACCCTCACGTAGAACTCGGGGGAGGAGAGGAGGGGATGCTCGATCCTGTAGGCGGCTGCCTCCACGTTCTCATCCTCGTACAGAACCTTCCTCAGCAGGTTGCAGAGGGTGTGGTCCTCCCCCACCACCTTGAAGCGCAGGACCCTTCCCTCCCTCTGGACCTCCTCTATCTTCACTCCTCCCACCCTCGCCTGAGGAGCCCCCTCACCTCCTCCCCGGCCCTCCTCACCCTCTCCTTGGATCCCTTTATCGTCAGGGTCAGGTGCCTTCCCCTCACCTTCGCCTCCATCTCGCACTCGAGCCCCTCCAGTCTCCTCATCAGCTCGATCGCCTCCGCCTGATCCCTCACCACGGTGCTGAAGACCCTCTTTACTCTTTTTCCCCCCAAGGCTCCCCCTTCCCGTAATCCTCTGCCACCTTCCTGAACTCAACCCTCTTGCAGAGAGGGCACTTCAGCTTCCCCATCTTGAGGTTATCCACCACCAGCGGGACGTTGCACCTCATGCACTTGGCCAGGATGACTCCCAAATCGTCCTCCACGGTGGAGAGCTGAACCATTTCCCTCCCCACCTCCTCCACCTTGGCCCTGACGATGTCCCCAACCCTGAACTTCTTCTCCAGCTCCCTCACATACCTCCTGCTCACCCTGGAAACGTGGATGATCCCGAGCTTGGGGGGAGGCAGCTGTCTCTCTTCGTTTCTGCGCAGGCTCTCTATGGTCACCTCCACCCTCTGGGGCTGCACGTCCTCCACCTCCCCCAGCACTATGTCCCCCTTCCTGAGAACGGGAGGGCTGCTCCTCGAGATCACGGATATCTTCCTCGTCCGGAGGTCCATGAGCACCAGCCCGGCGCAGGAGGAATAAACCTTCCCCTCCTCCTCGTACACCCCCTCTCCCGGCAGGAACTCCTCCACGGTGGAGAGGAAGGTCCCGGGCACCACAAAGGTTCCCGTTTTGATCTCCTGGACGGTCATCACTACCTTCAGGGACGGGAGATTAAAAATCGCTCGCCTCCACCGAGTCCAGCCTGTATTCCTCCCTCCCCTCCAGGAGCTGGAGGAGCTCCGGCGGGGTGAGGAGGGGGAGCTCGAACCTGGGGGCATCGTCCAGGGGCACCCAGGGACAGGCTGCGCAGACCGCCGCCTCCACCCCCAGCTCCAGCAAGGGCTCCGGTCTCACCTCATCCACCACCACCCTCACGGCCCTCCTCCCCTCCTTCCTCAGCCTCTCCATCAGCGACTCCGCCAGCCCGAACCTGGCCTGTCCTGGCTTGGTGCTCACCACCACCGCAAAGGAGGAGGCTCCGGCCGCCTTCATCATCACCGCCCTCCTCCTCCGCAGGAACTCCTCCGGAGAGGATATCCTCTCCCTCCTCCCGGTCAGGGGATTCACCGCCAGCACGGGCTTTCCCGTGGCCAGGTGCACGGCCAGGGGATGGAACCTTCCGGTTCCGAAGTAAAGGAACCCCTCCACCTCCTCCCTCAGGGAAGAGGCGGAGGAGAGGTCGCATCCCAGCACTTGCCCCTCATACCTGGCCCTTCCCCCCGGTCTCCCCACCAGCGGGCGAAAGCCCAAGGAGGAGAGGGCATCCAGCACCTGGGGAAGGAAGCCCACATGCTGGACGGTGGTGACCACTCCCATCCTTCCCAGCCCTTCCCCCTTGACGGCCCCGATCACCGCTTCCACCGGGCTCACCCTCATCCTGGCCTCCACGAAGAGGACGGGAAGGGAGGTGGGAAGGCCCATGTCAGCGTGCCCGTAGTGGAGAAGGACGTCCGCCCCCGCCCTCCTCGCCTCCTCCTCCGCCAGGTCACAGGCCCCGTAGCAGCTCGTTCCCAGGAAGACCGCCTCCACCCCCTCCCTTCCCAGCTGTTCCGCTATTTCCCCAGCGTACCTCCTGAGTCCCTCCGGCAACTGGACTGCCGCCCTCCTGGCCCCGCGTGACCTCAGGAACCTCCTTACCCTCTCCTCCTCCAGCTCGTACTCCACCCTCAAGTCAGGGTTCCTCCACCATCTTGAAGGCGTTAAGGTTGAGGACGATTTCGGCTATGTCGCTACCGTACTCCCCGATCCTTCGCAGGCTCTCTATCATGAGTCGCAGGGGGAGGAGGTCCTCCCCGGACACCCTCCTGAGCACCTCCCTTATGGCCTTCTCCTCCGCCCTCAGGATCTCCTCCCTCCTTCCCATCACCGCCTCCGCCTTCACGTGATCCCCCTCGAAAAGGGACTCCACCGCCTCCTGGAAGACCGAAAAGACGAGCTCCCCCATCTCCTTCACCCTCCTCACCACCTCGGCCGGGAGCTCACCCTTCAGCTGCAGGAGGTTCTGGGCCACCAGGACCAGGTGATCGGAAACCCTTTCCACGATCTTGGTGACGATGCGGTAGCCCAGACAATCCCTGCCGCAGTCCAGGCCTATCTCCCTCACCAGCCTGGGATCCTCCACGGCCGACTTGAGCTGCCTTATGATGTACATCCCGAACCTGTCCACCTCGTCATCCCTTGCCACCACGTCCCTGGCCAGGTCGAGGTTGAAACTCTCCAGGGCCAGCATGGCGTCCTCCTTCATCGACAGGGCTATGAGGTACATCCTCCGGAGGGCATCCTTGACGGGAAGCTCGGGGAACTTGAGGAGAACCTGCAGGACCATCTCCCCCGGCAGATCGGTGGTCACCTCCGTCCCCACCAGCTTGGTCCTGACGAAGCTCCTGACCATCTCCCTCTGCGCGGGGGAGATCCTTCCCCCCTCCGCCCTCAGCCTTATCACGTTGTATCCCACCAGGTAGAGGGAGACCACCTTCCTGGCCAGGGCCTGCGGGGGCTCCTCCGGGGAGACCCTGAGAACGGCCTCCCCCCTTCTCCTTTCCCCCCTCCTGGAGGGGGGATAGATCACCAGCGAATCACCCTTCCTCTCGATCTCCAGCTCGTCCCCCTCCTTCAATCCCATCTCTACCGCCCACCTTTTGGGGAGGGAGAGGATGTAGGTGGACCCGCCCGTGAACTGAACCTTCCTCTTCTCCATATCCCTTTCATTTCCTATTTAGAGCTATATAAAGTTGAAAGCAAACTATATAAGAGGCCAGATGAAAGGGAAGAATGCTCGAGCTCTACGCCGTCAGCCTGGCCCTGGCCTTTTACATGGCCTGGGGCCTCGGGGCCAACGACGCCGCCAACCCCTGCAACTGCGTGGTGGGGGCGGGCGTTTACTCCATGAGGAAGGCCATCCTCACCTTCGTGCTCTTCTCGGCCCTGGGGGGGATCCTCTTCGGATCCTTCGTGATGAAGACCTTCGATCGCGGCCTGATTCAGAGGGAGCAGCTCGAAACGGGAGTGCTGGTGGTGGGGAGTCTGTGCGCGGCCCTGGCGGGATGCCTCTGGATCACCTTCAGCACCTGGCTGGGAATGCCCGTCTCCACCACCCACTCCGTCATGGGGGGGGTGCTGGGGTTCGCCCTGGCTACGGGGGCCCCGGTGAGGTGGGGGACGGCCACCAAGGCCCTCCTCAGCATTCCCATCTCCCCCCTCCTAGCCATGGGCCTAGCGGCCGGCCTTTTCTTCCTCCTCCGCAGGTACTTCAGGAGGCAGAGAGGGAGGATGTCCAACCTCCTTCTCACTCTCTCCCTCTACCTCCCCCTCTTCCTGGTCCTCTTCTTTTCCCTCTTCTCCGGGATCCTGAAGTGGGAGGGTGGAATCTCCCTAAAGGCCACGCTCCTGTGCTCCTCCGTTGTCCTTCTGGTCGTTCTCCTCTGGGTCAGGAAATCGAGAAACTTGGAGTTCCCCTGCAGACTGCTGATCCTGGTGCACTTCCTCAGTGCCTTCGCCTTCGGGGCCAATGATCTGGCCAACGCCACCGGGGTTTTTCTCACCCCCACCCAGCGTGTCCTAGGGACCCCCTCCTCTTCGGCCATGCTCCTGCTTTCCCTGCTGGGGGTGACGGGCATAGCCCTAGGAGCCTTCACTTGGGGCTATAAGGTGATAGATACGGCCGCTTATCGGGTCACCAGGCTCAACCCCCTGACCGGGCTGGCGGCCGAGTACTCGCAGGCCTTCACCGTTCTCATCTTCACCACCGTACCCGCCCTCCTCTGGAAGTTCGGCATGCCCATCTCCACCTCCATCTCCAACATAGGGACGGTGGTGGGGGTGGGTCTGGCCGCGGGGGGACTAGGGGGAATAGACAGAAAAACCACGGCCAAGATCCTGGCCTTCTGGACCCTGACCATTCCCTGCGCGGCTTTATTAAGCGCCCTCCTATTTAAGGTGGTCAACGGGGTGGTGGGATGAGGAGAGGAGGACCCCTGCTCTGGATAGGAAGGGGGCGGGAAACGGAGGTGCTGAAGAGGTGCGACGGACACATGAAAAAAGTGGTGGAAACGGTGGAGGCCATGAACCGTACCTTCCAGGCCGCCTGCTCCCTGCGGGAAAAAGAGGCGAAGAAGTTCTTCTGGGAGGCCTTCAAGAAGGAGAGGGAGGCCGACGAAGTAAAGAAAGAAATCCTGGAGGATCTTTCCAAGAAGATCTTCCAGCCCCTGAACCGCGATGAGATCGTCAGGTTGGTGATGACCGCCGATGACGTGGCCTCCAACGCCAAGGCCGCCGCCAGAAAGCTCACCTTCTTGGACCTCAAGGAACTCCCTCCCGAACTCAGGAAACTGCTCTCTCACCTTTCCAGCAGGGTGCTGGAGATCTCCAAGGCCACCTACAAGAACTTCCTCGCTCTCACCCGAAATCCCTCCTCCGCCATCAACGTATCGCAGGAGGTGGAAAGGATGGAGGAGGAGATAGACGACTTCAGGGGGGAGAAGCTCATCCCCAAGTTGCTGGAGTGGCAAAACCAGGACAGGAGGGTGGGCTCCTGCCTCCTTCTGAAGGAGATCGCGGATAACCTTGAGGAAGTGGCCGACCGGTGCGAGGACGTCAGCGACCTCCTCAGGTACATAGCCCTCAGCCATCTCTGACCCTTGAGGCCCGAGGACCTGCGCTGGCTGAGGGAGGTGCTTCCCCCTCCCCTCCAGGAGGGAATAACCGGTTTTCGCCTGGGAAGCTCGGGCCACCTCTGCCTCTCCTGCAAGGGGAGGGGGTTCTGCGGCAAACCCAGGTGCCCCCTCCTCCTCAGGGCCGAGGCCCTGGTCAGGATGGGTAGGGAGCTCTCCCCCCACCTCCGCGGTTCCTCCCCCCCTTCCGTCTTCGTGGGAAGGGTTGGGTATCCGAAGGTGTACGTGGGGCCCATGGTTCCCCCCTTCCCCGGAAACACCGAACTCCTAGACACCCCTGAGCTCTGGATCGAAAGGTCGGTGGAGGAGATAGTGAACTTCCGCTCCTCCCTCGTGAGGGGGAGGAAGAGGGAGAGGGTGGAAGCAGCCGCCACGGGGCAGGGAGTGGTGGGAATCCTGCAGGAGATGGCCATGGGGGAAAGACCGGTGGAGGCGGAGATGCTCCTCAGTAGAAAACCCTCCCGCCTCCTCACCCTGGGCGAGGAGATCCCGCCCATGGGCCCATCCGCTCCCCTGCTGAAGATCAAGGTGACGGAAGTGAGAACGGACAGGAGGATGGAGAAGCTCTTCTACGACCTCGACCTGAGGGCCCAGGAGGCGGTGGTGGAGCTGTACCGGCAGGGGGTGCCGGTCAGCAGGATTCAGAGGGCCTTCAGCATGGGGGTCTTCGGTCTGAGGGGCCTTCGGAGGCTGGTGCCCACCAGGTGGAGCATCACGGCCGTGGACTCCATCCTCTCCGAGGAGGTAGTGAGGGAGATCAAGGGATACGAGCCGCTGGAGGAGTACAGGGTCTATCACCTGGAGCATCACTCCAACCTCTTCCTGGCCATCCTGATGCCGGAGAGGTGGAGCTTTGACTGGCTGGAGGCCTGGTTCCCCCGCACCACCTGGAACCCGGAGGGAACCAAGCCGGCCGTGATGGGGGATGGGGAGCCCTACGGTGGAAGGAGGGATTACCCGGAGATAGGGGGATGCTATTACGCCTGCAGGCTGGCGGTGGCGGAGGCCCTTGCCAGGGAGAAAAAACAGGCCTCCGCTCTGGTCCTGAGGGAGATCCATCCTGGCTTCCTCCTGCCGCTGGGGGTCTGGTTCGTGAGGGAGAGCGTGAGGAGGATGATGAGGGAAACCCCTAGGACCTTCGAGGGCCTGGGAGAGGCCCTGGCCTATGCCAGGACCAAGCTGACCGTTCCCCTGGAGGAGTGGATCAGACACAGCTACCTGCTGCAGCGCTGTCTCTTCCAGCGGAAGCTCACCGACTTCCGGGGTGGGACCGGATGGAAATCCGCGAAATCAGGGTGAGGAGCGTGCTGAGCCCCAGCGGGCTTCCTGGCCTCCGCTACTCCCTCAACCCCTACAGGGGATGCCAGCACGCCTGCCGCTACTGCTATTCCCCCTCCGTGCTCAGGGAGACCAGGCCCTGGGGGGAGTTCGTGGACCTGAAGGTCAACGCTCCGGAAGTGCTGGCCAAGGAGCTGAGGAACAGGCCGAGAGGGACGGTGGGGGTGGGGACGGTGACCGATCCCTACCAGCCCGTGGAGGCCAGGGCCAGACTCACGAGGGAATGCCTGCGGGTGCTGAAGGGGTGGGGTTTTCCCGTGTGCCTCCAGACCAAATCCGACCTCATCCTGAGGGACAAGGACCTGATAGAGGGGAGGGACTTCGAGGTGGGGGTGACCATAACCACCATGGACGAGGCCATCTCCAGGGCCCTGGAACCCGGGGCCAGCCCCCCCAGGAGGAGGGCCAGGGTGCTGGAGGAGTTCTCTTCCGCCGGGGTGAGCACCTGGCTCTTCCTGGGCCCCCTCCTGCCCTCCCTTACCGACTCGGAGGAGGGGGTGGAGGAGGTGGTGGAGGTGGCCGCCGGAACCGGGAGCCTGGTGATCTATGACAGGCTCAACCTGAAGAGGGGGGTGATGGAGAGGCTGGAGGGGGTCCTGAGGGAGCTCTCCCCCGAAACCCTCAGAATCCTCCTCTCCCCGGCCCTCCGCTCCAGGGCCTGGAAGGAGGAGAGGGAGAGGGTGGAAAGGATCTGCAGGAGGAAGGGGGTGAGGTGCGAGCCCGCCTTTTCATCCTAGCGTGAAACTCCGCTCGGAGAGCACGGGTACCCCCAGGCGCTCGGCCTCCTTCCTCAGCCTCTCCGAGGCCCTCCTCACCTCCTCCTCCCTCCCCACGATCCTTATCCTCACCCGGAGCCTCCCGAAGAGCGGATACATGCCCACCGTGATTCCAGGGTGCTCCCTCTCCAGCTCCTGCACCAGCCCGCTGAACCTGGTCTCCTCCGCCTCCAGCGTGAGCTCCGTCACCTCCCTCCTCTCACCCCTCCCCAGCAGGGGCTCCACCTCCTCGGCGAACATCATCCTCAGCTCCACCGGCACCCCGGGCAGGAGGAAAAGGGTACTCCCCCCGTACTCCAGCCTTATGCCGGGGGCCAGGCCCACCCTGTTCCTCAGGATCTCCCCTCCCTCCGGAACCAGGCTCATCCTGAAGAGCCACTCCTCCCCGCCCAACGTGACCCCCTCGGCGCGCAGC
>CAZDZG010000007.1:0-5278 GCA_964509845.1 Hadarchaeota archaeon (SeqCode)
GGGGAGAAATCGACCTACCATTTCCGGTACTTCTGGATTTCCTCGGTCAGGTCCACGCTGGTGAGCATGACCGTCCTGCAGCAGTACCTCTTGAGCCCCATGTCGTCCAGCACGGTTCCAGGGTTCTCCCCCGCCCTGACCCTGCGGTCGAACTCCTCGTATTTGTCGGCCAGGAGCTTTCCGCAGGTGATGCACCTGATGGGCCTCATCCCCTCACCTATAGCTCTTCTGGTATTTGGCCCTCGCCCCATATCCCTCGGGCTTCTTGGGCAGCTTGAATCTGGTGTCGCTCTTGATGAGGGTCCAGTCGTACTGCCTGAAGATCTCCCTGAGATCCGGTTTCTCCTCCTTGGCCCACTCTATCAGGCCCCTGGCTATGGCCGTTCTGGCTGCATCCGCCTGCCCCATCACCCCTCCTCCCCTCATCCTTACCCTTATGTCCACCCGCTTGGCCACCTCTCCGGCCAGCAGCAGGGGCTCCAGGATCTTCAACCTGGCGAGCTCCGGCCCGTAATTTTCAAGCGGGACCCCGTTGAGATAAACCCTCCCGGTTCCCTCCGTGATGACTGCCCTGGCCACCGCCGCCTTCCTCCTTCCCGTCTCTATCACCCTTTTCCCGCTCAGAACTTACCCCCCAACAACTTACTGAGCTCCCCCACTTTAATAAACCGGGTCCCCGGTTTCACCTCAGCCTCCGGGATCCTGGTCAGCTCCCTCCCCTCGAGCTCGGGCGGGATCCCGACGTACACCCTTAGCCGGCGGTAGGCCTTTCTCCCCTTCTCCCTGTGCTTGGGCAGCATGCCCCTTATGGTAAGCCTCACCAGGTCATCCGGCCTCCTATAGTGAAAGGGGCCCTTGCGCGGGTTGGCCAGGTTCCTGGTTCTAAACCAGGCCTGGTAGGTGGCCAGGATGGAGGGCTTCTTGCCGGTGATCACCACCTCCTCCGCGTTCACGATGGCTATCCTGTCCCCCTCCAGCAGCCGTTTGGCCACCACGCTGGCCAGCCTGCCCAACACGTGCCCGCTACCATCCACCACCAGCATCCTCTCACTCCACTATCCTCAGCCCCTTTCCCTCCGGGTTCCGTTCGAGCAGCTCCGCAAAGGTGAGGGCCTCTCCCCCTTTCTCAAGGATCTTCCTCTTGGCGGGGATGGAGAACTTGAAGGCGGCCACCCTTACGGGCCTGGTGAGCCTCCCCGCCGCCAGCACCTTGCCTGGCACCACCAGCGTTTCCCCCTCCTTGCCGTACCTCTCCAGCTTGCTCAGGTTCACCTCTGCCCTGTGCCTCCTGGGGCGGGAGAGCCTATCGGCTATGTCCAGCCAGACCTTCACCCCCCTCCTCTTCCCTTCCCTCCTCAGCCTTCGTATGAGGGCCTTGAGCACGGGATTGGTCGGACCGGTGGGTCGCATATTTCTTTTATGGATGGGGGGATTAAAGGGTCTTTCCCAAAAGCTTATACCCAAGCCCGGGAAAACTAAAATTGGCTGGCGGAGGGCGGGGGGAGGGGGAAGATGGGTGCCGTACGTCAGCAAGCTGGAGCTTAAGGGCTTCAAGTCGTTCAGGGACAGGGTGGAGCTCCCCCTCTCCAGGGGTCTTACGGTAATAGGGGGCCCCAACGGCTCCGGCAAGAGCAACCTGGTGGATGCCTTGTGTTTTGTCTTGGGATGGATGAGCGCCAAGACCATGAGGGCGGAGAGGTTTTCGGACTTCCTCTTCCGGTCCAAGGGAAGGTCGGTGCCCCGCGCCGAGGTCTCCCTCTACTTCAACAACGAGGATGGGGGTCTGAGGGTTGGCTCGAGCACGGTGGTGATCACTAGGATGGTGGACAGGGAGGGAAGATCCACTTACCTGCTCAACCGGAAGCGCCTGAGCAGACAGGAGGTGGTGGACTTGCTGGGGAAGGACCTTGGGATGGGGGAGTACAACTTCATCCTGCAGGGCGATGTGGACCGCTTTGTCAACATGAGCCCCCTGGAGAGGAGGGGGATAGTGGAGGAGCTGGCAGGAGTGGCGGAGTACGAGGCCAAGAAGGAGAGGGCCCTCTCGGAGCTGCAGAAGGTAGAAGGAAAGCTTTCCTCTCAGGAGGCCCTGCTCAAGGAGGTAGGGGAAACCCTTGAAAGGCTGAGGGTGGAGAGGGAAAATGCCCTCCTGTACCGGGAGCTCAGGGCGGAGCTGCTGGGGCTGAGGAAGGAAAAGTACGAGCGGGACCTCTCGCGGGTGAGGGAGAGGAAGAAAGAACTGGAGGGGAAGCTGGCGAGGCTGGAGGAGGAGCGCCTTAGGCTGACGGAGAGGCTCTCCTCCCTCCAGGAGGAGGAGAGGAGGCTGGGGGAGGAGATAGAGAGGGGATCCCTTCCCCTGCTGGAGTCCGAGAGATGGAAGCAGAGGGTGAGGGACCTGAGGGAGCAGCTGGAGGGACTGAGGAGGAAGGAGAAGGCGGTGAGGGAGGAGCTGGAGAGGCTTAAGGAGGAGCTGAAGGGACTGGGTCCGTCGCTGGAGGAGCGCCTCTCCCGCCTCAAAGAGGGGTGTCGCAGGTTTCTGGAGCTCAGCGCCTCTTTCCTCAAGGGAAGGTACCGCTCTTCCGAGGAGGTGGTGGAGGAGCTGGCCAAGCTGAGGAGGGCGGTGGAGGAGCTGAGGAGGCTGGCCTCCGAGGTGGAGGAGGGGATGAGCCACCCCGACCCCCACGGCCTCCGGCGGGAAAGGATGGCCTACCTGAAGGCGAGGCTGGACGAGCTAGAGGAGACCGGGAGGGAGGTGCTGGAGAGGCTGCGGGAGGCCGAGAGGGAACAGGAACGCTGCCTTTCCAGGGAAAGGAGGGCGAGGGAGGAGCTGGAAAGGAGGAGGAGGGCTAGGGAGGAGCTGAGGAGGGGAATCGAGAGGCTGGAGGAGGAGAGGGCCTCCCTGGAGCGGAGGCTGAGGGAGCTGGGGCAGGAGAGGGGGGCCCTGGAGGCGGAGGAGAGGTCCCTTCTGGACAGGTTGAGGGAAGTGGAGAGGGAGGCCGGGAGGGAGGGGGTGAGGAGGGTGGAAGGAAGGGAGCTGGAGAGGAGGATCGAGGAGCTCGAGGCCAGGATGAGGGAGCTCGAACCCGTGAACATGAAGGCGGTGGAGCAGTTCAGGGAGGTGGAGGAGAAATACTCCTCCCTTAAGGAGACCCACGAGAAGCTGGAGCGGGAGAGGCAGGTGATCCTGAACTTCATGCAGGAGATAGAGAAGAGGAAGAGGGAGGCCTTCCTCTCCGTGTTCAAGGAGCTCTCGGAGAACTTCGGAAAGATTTTCTCAGAACTCTCCCCCGGCGGGGAGGCCAAGCTGGTCCTGGAGTGTGAGGAGGATCCCTTCAGGGGAGGGGTGGAGGTGGTGGCCAGGCCGGCGGGGAAGGAAGTCCTGAGGGCTGAGTCCATGTCGGGGGGGGAGAAGTCCCTTACGGCCCTGGCCTTCATCCTGGCCGTGCAGAGGCTCCGCCCCTCCTCCCTTTACGTCTTTGACGAGATAGACGCCCACCTGGACGACGAGAAGGTCCCCAGGGTGGCCAGGCTGCTGAAGAAGTACGCCGAAAACTCGCAGGTGATCGTGGTCACCCTCAAGGATCCCATCATGAGCGTGGCGGACAGGCTCTTCGGCGTGACCATGGAGGGGGGGGTATCCAGGGTGGTCTCCCTGGACCTCTCCAAGTACGGGGGATGAAGGATGGAAGTGATGGTGGACGAGCCCTTCGAGATCCTCCTTCACTTGGTCCAGGAGGGGAAGCTGGATCCCTGGGAGGTGGACATAGAGGTGGTGATGGGGACGCTTTTTGAAAGGCTCCGGGAGATGGACCTCAGGGCCTCGGGAAGGGCCCTCCTCTCCTCCTCCATCCTTCTCAGGATGAAGGCGGAGGGAAACGGGAACGGCAGGAAGGAGGAGGAACTCCCGGAGCTACCGGAGCTCGAGCTCCCCGAGCTTGGTCCCCTGTTTCTGATCAGGCACGAGGGAAGGAAGGTGGGACTGGAGGAGCTCCTCTGGGCCCTCAGGGAGGCCCTGCGGGAGCTACCCTCCTCCAAGCCCTCACAGCGCAGGCTGGTGGAGAAGATGGTGAAGAGGATCAACGAGTTCAGGCTGAGGATAGAGGAGCACCTGGAGAGGCTCTATTCCAGGATCCTCTCCCTCTCCTCCGGCGGGGAGGTGCCTTTTTCCTCCCTCCTGGAGGAGAGGAGCAGGAGGGGGGTGGTCAGGACCCTTCTCCTCCTCCTCTTCCTCAGCCAGCGCGGGAAGATCAGGCTCAGGCAGGAGGAGCCCTTTGGAGAGATATACGTGAGCCCGATGGGGGATGGGAATGGGACTGGAGAAGGACAAGTCGCTGGTTTATGCGGCCCTTTACGCGAGCGATAGGCCGCTGAGCTTCCAGGAGCTTAAGGACGTACTGGGGACCTCCTCGGAAACCTACGTGGAGAAGCTGGTGGAGGAGCTGAGGAAGGACCTGGGCTCCACTTCGCCCTTCGAGCTGGTGAACACCGCCAAGGATGCGGTGATGCTCAGGTTGAAGGAGGAGTACCTCCCCAGGCTCAGGGGGCTGGTGAGGAAGGTCAAGCCTTCTAAGGGGTTGCTCAAGACGCTGGCCCTTATAGCCTACGAGCAGCCCATCCACCTGTCCAAGCTCGCCAGGCTCAGGGGGGGACATGTGTACGAGCACGTCAGACAGCTGCTCTCCCTGGGCTTCGTGGAGGCCAGGAGGGTGGGACGCACCAAGGTCCTCCGTACCTCCAAGAAGTTCGCCAGCTACTTCGGGCTGGAGGACGATGAGGAGCTCATCCACCGAAGGCTCCAGGAGGGACTGAACAGGCTGGGGGGAGGCAGGAGGAGGGCAGGAGCCGCGCCCGGGAGAAGGGCGGGCTAAGTCTTTTTTAGCGGGAGGGAGGAAAAAGGCGGTATGAGCAGGTGGCAGGGGAGGTCGCTGAGGAAGCCCAGCGGTGGCAGGATCAAGAGGTGGAGGGAGAAGAGGAAGAGGGAGCTGGGAGAGGAATACGTGCCGGCGGTGGTGGGGGAGAAGGAAGAGAAGGTGATGGTGAGGACCATGGGAGGGGGAAGGAAGGTGAGGCTTAGGGTGGTGGAGAAGGCCAACGTTTTGGATCCCAGAACGGGGAAGTACGCGGTGGTGAGGGTGCAGGGGGTGTTGGAGAACCCCTCCAACCCCCACTACGTTAGAAGGAACATAGTCACCAAGGGTGCCCTCATCAAGACGGAGCTGGGGAAGGCCAGGGTGGTGAGCAGACCCGGCCAGGATGGAGTGATCAACGCCGTCTTGGT
>CAZDZG010000007.1:5378-26876 GCA_964509845.1 Hadarchaeota archaeon (SeqCode)
GTGGAGAAGAAGGGGGAGGTGAGGGTGTTCCTGGACGGGCTGTACCTGAGGATCATCGACGACCTCATCACCGCGGGATACGGGACCAACCGGAGCGAAGTGGTACGAAAGATGGTCCACGACTGGGTGATGAGCAACATAGGGGGATTCCACGGGCTGATGCAGTACGCCAAGAAGAAGTGACGATCACCCCCCACCTTTGCCAGCCCGGGGGGCAACCTTCCCCCAAGGTTGCCCCCCGCCTTATTATCTTAAGCCCACCGCCTTTTTCAGGATTTTGCCCAGGTAGCGGAGGAAGGGAAGGTTTTTGCCACCGATGGAAGTTTCCCCCTTTCTTATGGCTTCGAGCACCCCTTCCACTTTTCCTGCCTCCACCTCCGTATAGGCCAGACCCACCTCCTCCTCCGCATGTCCGTCCGAGCCGGCCGTGATGGGGAGTCCCCTTTTCCTGGCATACCTGAGGGCCAGGGGGTTGGAGAGGAAGTAGGAGCGGGAATTGAAGGCTTCGATGGCATCGAAGCGAGCGTGGTGCACCACCCCAGGCCTCCCGCTGAGCCAGAAGGGGTGAGCGGCCACGGCCACGCCCCCCTGCTCCCTTATGAGTTCCACCGTCTCCTCCGCACCGAGTCCCGCCGGCACGGGCTTCCTCACCCCCAGACCTAGGATGTGCCCGTGCTTACTGGTCACCTCTATGCCCGGGATCACCAGGAAATCCCGAAACCTGGGAAGGAAGGGGAGCTCCCTCAGGGCCCCCAGCGAATCGTGGTCCGTGAAGGCCAGACCGTCCAGCCCCCTCTTCCTGAGGATCCTGCAGAGCATCCTCAGCGAGCACCGGCCGTCGTACGAGTGGGAGGTGTGCACGTGCAGGTCTAGGCGGGGCGTTCACCTCACCCTCGTTCCCGGTTCCACGGGCCGGTCCGGGACGATGAGGGAGAGCCCCTCCTCCCCCTCCCCGGCTGCCAGGATCATCCCCTCTGACTCCACCCCCAGAATCTTCCTCTTTTCCAGGTTGGCCACCAGCACCACCCTCTTTCCCACCACCTCTTCCGGAGCGTAGCTCTTCCCTATTCCCGCCATCACCGTCCTCACACCGTCCGGAAGTCTCAGCTTGAGCCTCAGCATCTTCTCGGATCCCGGCACCCTCTCCGCCTCCACCACCTCCGCCACCCTGAGCTCCAGCTTCTCAAAGTCCTCCATCCTCACAGCGGCGGGGGGACTCACCATTCTGAAGAGGACCTCCGGTTTGCCTATGGGGTGCCCCGGTTTCAGGTCGAAGCTGTAGGCTTGCTCCCACCGCTCGATCTCCACCCCCATCATCCTGGCTATCTTGGCGGAGGAGAAGGGAAGGAACGGATGAAGGAGGACGGAGAGCCCCCTGACCAGCTGGAGGCAGTTGAAGAGGCAGCTCTCCGCCCTCCTCCTGTCCGTCCGCACGGCCTCCCAGGGCCTTGCCGACTGGAAGTACTCGTTTCCCCGCTTGGCCAGCTGCATCGCCCTCTCCAGGGCCAGGTGCAGCTTCAGCTCCTCGATGAGCCTCCCCACCTCCTGGGCACAGGAGGTGAGCTCCCTCCTCAGCTCCGGGTCCTCCTCTCCCTCCGGCACCTTGCCCCCGAAGTGGTTCCAGGTGAAGGTGAGGACCCGATGGACCAGGTTCCCCAGGGTTCCTATGAGCTCCTCCCTCAGCCTGGTCCTCAGCCCCTCCTCCGAGAAGGAGCCATCCTGACCGAAGGACACCTCCCGCAGGAGGAAGTACCTGAGGGCGTCAGGGGAGTAGGTGCGGGCGAAGTGAAGGGGATCCAGGGTCACTCCCCTGCTCTTGCTCAGCTTTTCCCCTTTGTAGGTGATGAAGCCGTGAACGAAGATCCTGCGGGGAAGGGGGAGGTCCAGGGCCAGCAGCAGGGAGGTCCAGATGACGGAGTGATGCCAGCTTATGTCCTTGCCTATGAGGTGGAGGTCGGGAGGCCAGCGGCGGTGGAACTCCGGTCCGGGGTAGCCGGCCGTGGTGAGGTAGTTCATGAGGGCGTCCACCCAGACGTAGAGGAGGTACCTCTCGTCCATGGGAAGGGGAATGCCCCAGGTGAAGCCCGAGCGGGAGATGCACAGGTCCCGCAGGGGCTCCTCCAGCCTCCGCAGGATCTCGTTCCTGCGGCCCTCCGGCTGGAGGAACTCGGGATGGGTCCTGAGGTGCTCCAGGATCTTTTCCCTGTACTTACCCATCCTGAAGAAGACGCCCTCCTCGCTCACCCACTCCGTCTTGATGCCGTGGACGGGACAGTTCCCGTCCATCAGCTCGGCCTGGGAGTAGTAGGTCTCGCACTCCGTGCAGTAAAAGCCCTCGTACTTCCCCCGGTAAAGGTCCCCCTTTTCTTCCAGCTTCTTCACCAGCTCCCTGACCACCTTGAGGTGCCTCTCCTCCGTGGTCCTTATGAAGTCATCGTAGGAGATGCCTAGCTCCTCGCACATCTTGCGGAACTCGAGGGACATTTCATCCACCAGCTGCTGGGGGGTTTTCCCCATTCTCTCGGCGGTGCGCTGAATCTTCAGGCCGTGCTCGTCCGTCCCCGTACTGAAGTGAACCCTAGCCCCCCTAAGCCTCCAATACCGGGCGATAACGTCGGCGCATATCTTCTCGTAAGCGTGGCCCAGGTGGGGAGGAGAGGTGGGATAGTCTATGGCGGTGGTTATGAAGAACTTTGGTTCCTCCATCTTGCCTCCCCGGTCAGAGCTGCAGGAGCTCGGCTCTGGCTTCCCTCCCTTCCAGAACCACGTGGGCGGCGTATCCCTCGAAGAGGGGGCCCGGGTTGACCACCAGGGTCTCCCCTATCCTCTCCACGCCTCTGGCCTCATGGATGTGGGCGCAGAGATTGAGAATGGGTTTCTTCTCCTCGATGAATCTCCTGACACTCTTGCTGCCGGCATGAGCCCCTCCCTTGCAGAGATCGACGGAGGAGTTGAAGGGGGGAGCGTGGGTTACCACCACCGCCCGCTGGTCCTCCTTCCACAGGGAGGAGAGGTTCTCCCATATCTCGTTCTCCGTGAACTCGAAGGGGGTGTTGAAGGGGGTGATGTTGGATCCCCCCAAGCCCAGGAAGACCCACTCCCCCAGCTTGATCCTCTTCCCGTGCAGGTTGATCCCCCACTTCTCCAGCACCTCTACGATGGACTTGGGATCGCAGTTCCCGGGAATGCAGAGGACCGGAACTTTCAGGCCCCTCACGGGCTCCAGTACCTCCTCACCAGCGCTAATGGGACCGAACTGGGTCAGGTCCCCTATGATCACCAGGACGTCGAAGTCCCCCCTTTCCACGCATTTGGAAAGGTTGAGCTTGCTCTCGGGCTTCCCGTGGAAGTCGGATACCGCCAGCAGGCGCATCTCGGCCATCAAACTGAACGGTAGAGCGGCGTTAAATCCATTTTGCTGAAAGATGGGCCCCCCTTATAAGTTATTAATACCAAACCACTCCAGGGAGTATCGGTGTGGTACTCGTGGCAATGTTTGGAGCGTGGAGGGATGTGCTTTTGCCCCAGGTGCGGGGAGATCGTCATAGGAGTTCCTTCCGCGGTGCTGCTCGAGTAAGCTCATCCATCCCTGCTTTCCCTCCGGAGGGGGAGGGGATGGCTGTCTGGGGAGAGATGCACCAGGTGCGCTACCTACTACGCCATCTGCCTCTTCGGGGCCGTGGAGAAGCTCTCGCCCCTCGTGCCCCCAGGGTCCAGTACGGGGTGAGGGTTAGGAAGGAGGGGAGGAAGTGAAAGAGGTAACCCTGGAGATAGACGGGAAGGTCGTGAAGGCCAGGGAGGGGGAGACGATCCTCCAGGCGGCCAGGAGGGCGGGGGTGGAGATCCCCACCCTCTGCTACGACGAGGAGCTGGAGCCCTACGGGGCCTGCAGGATCTGCCTGGTGGAGGTGGAGAGGGGAGGGAGGACCAGGACGGTGGTCTCCTGCTGTTATCCCGTGGAGGAGGGGCTGAGGGTGAGGACGGAGACTCCCAAGCTCCGGAGGATGAGGAAGGTGATCCTGGAGCTGGCCGCCATCACTGCCGGGGAGGACGTGGGAGAGGAGGTGAGATCGCTGGCCCACAGGTACGGCGCGGACCTTTCCCGCTTCTCCTCCCTGGGCTTGGTGGAGCCCAGCAAGTGCATCCTCTGCGGCCTCTGCGTGAGGACCTGCTCTGCGGTGACCCAGGACGGAGTGCTGGCCTTTGTGGGTAGGGGGGTTAGGAGAGCGGTGGCCCTCTTCCCGGAGAAGACGGGATACTGCGGGGTGTGCGGCTACTGCTCCAGGGCATGCCCCACCGGTAAGATTCCGGAGAGGGGACCGGAGGGGGCCTTTCCGTCCGCTTACGAGGAGGCGGAGAAACTCTCAAAATCTCACATATAGTTAAGCCGGAAATATGCCGAAGTTTAGAATATCCCATTCCTTCTGAACAAATCTTAAAAGGGACGGAGTAGCAACTTCAATTGGCGGGGACGGAAGCCCGCGAGAGGGGCAGAACCGGAGCCTACGGGCAACGGGGAGCCGCCGAAAAACCGGGGGAAAAACCCGGGAAGGCGGCGGATAAGCGCCGGGAAGTTCGGCGCGATGCACCTATCGCGGGAAAAAGACCCGGGACGCGAAAAAGCGGCGGGGGCCCAAAAGTGGTCGAGGTTTGGGTTCCCGTCGGAAGAGTAGCGGACGGGTCGAAGTCCCCGCCACTTTTTTTATGGGGCAGGCAAACTAGGAAGGAGTGATCGTAGAGGGTCTTCTGCTGGATGTGGATTACTCGGAGGAGGCACCCCTCCCCCGTCTCTACCTGAAGACCGGACAGGGGGTTAAGGTCATCCTGGACCCGGGCTTTGATTTTTCCTTTTACGTCAGGGCGGAGGACCCCCACCTGCTGGCGAGGATGATCTCCAAGCTGGAGGTGAAGGAGAAGGAAAGGGTGGTGAGCCCGAAGAGGGTGGAGGTGGTCAGGCGGAAGAAACTGGGAAGGGAGGAAGAAGTGGTAAGGGTCTTCCTTCACCGCTTCAAGGACCTAACCCCCCTCCGCCACGCCATCAGGGAGTTCCCGGGCGTGAAGGACTTCTACGGCTTCGATCTCCCCCCCGCCCGGCAGTACCTGATCGAGAGGGGCCTCTTCCCCCTCCAGGGGGTTAGGGTGGAGGTGGAGGAGAGGGAGGGGGAGATGAGGGCGGTAGGCCCCCCCCAGCCGGTGGAGGAAAGGCCGGGGGAGCTGGAGGTGATGAGTTTCGACCTAGAGGTCTACAATCCCGCCGGGATTCCCAGGTCCGACCGGGATCCCATCATCATGATAAGCCTCGCCTCCCCCAGCGGCTTCCGGAAGGTACTGACCTGGAAGTCCGTGGAGGGAATGCCGGACTTCGTGGAGGTGGTGGGGACCGAGAGGGAGATGGTGGAGAGCTTCGTGGAGATCGTCAGGGAGAGGGAGGTGGATGTGCTGCTGGGCTATAACACGGACTTCTTCGACTTCCCCTACCTCAGGCAGAGGGCCAGGAGGCTGGGGGTGGAGCTGGAGCTGGGGAGGGAGGGGGAAGGGACGAAGACCAGGAGGAGGAAGTTCGCCACCGCCACCAAGCTTCCCGGGAGGCTGCACGTGGACGTTTACGCCATGGTGAGCTTCCTGGCCACCATAGGGGCCATCAGGCTCATCCATTACACGCTGGAGGATGTGTACCGGTACCTGCTGGGAAAGGAAAAGCCGGACTTTGAGATGGGGGAAATAAGCAGGGCTTGGGAGGAGGGGGGGGAGGGCTTCAGGAAGCTGGTGGAGTATTCCCTCTCGGATGCGGAGGCCACGCTGGAGCTGGGGACTTACCTCCTCCCCCTCTTCCAGGAGCTCGCGAAGCTGGTGGGCCAGACCCTCTTCGATGTCACCAGGATGACGCCGGGTCAACTGGTGGAGTGGCTGCTCATCAGGGAGGCCTTCGGGAGGGGGGAGCTCGTCCCGCCCAGGCCCAGGGGGGAGGAGTACGAGGAGAGGGCGGAGGAGACCTACGCGGGAGGGTACGTGATGGAGCCCAAGAAGGGACTGCACGAGGACCTGGTGGCCTTCGACTTCCGCTCCCTGTATCCCAGCATCATAGTCTCCCACAACATAGACCCTTCCACTCTGAACTGCAGCTGCTGTTCCCCGGAAGAGGCGACGGTGATTCCCGAGCTGGGCTATAGGTTCTGCCGGAAGAGGAAGGGCTTCATCCCCTCCATCCTGGAGAGGCTGATTGAGAGGAGGAGCAGGCTGAAGGAGGAGCTGAAGGGGAAGGAACCTGGCAGCAGGGAGTACCTGGAGCTCAACAGCCGTCAGATGGCCCTGAAGATAGTCTCCAACTCCTTCTATGGCATGCTGGGGTATGCTAGGGCCAGGTGGTACTCCAAGGAGTGTGCCGAGAGCATCACCAGCCTGGGAAGGTACTACATACATCAGACCATAGCGAGGGCGGAGGAGGAGGGAATGGAGGTAGTGTATGCCGACACCGACGGCCTGTATTGCAGAAGGGGGGGGAAGAGCAAGGAGGAGATCCGGAGGTTCCTAGAGGAGTTCAACCGGAAGCTCCCGGGGGTGATGGAGCTGGAGCTGGAGGGCTTCTATCCCAGGGGGGTCTTCATCACCAAGAAAAGGTACGCCCTGATAGACGAAGAGGGGAGGCTGATCGTTAAGGGGCTGGAGTTCGTGCGCAGAGACTGGGCAGGGGTGGCCAAACGAACCCAGCAGGAGGTGCTGGATGCTCTCCTCAGGGAGGGGAAGCCCAAGAAGGCCGCAGAGGCCATAAGGAGGGTGGTGAGGGAGCTGCAGGAGGGTAGGGCGAGGCTGGAGGACCTGGTGATATACACCCAGCTCAAGATGCCCCTGGAGAGCTACAGGGCGATAGGCCCCCACGTGGTGGCAGCCAGGAAGCTCAGGAAGAAGGGGTATCCGGTGGAGCCAGGAACCATGATAGCCTACGTGGAGGTGAAGGGTCCGGGAAGCATAAGCGACAGGGCCACCCCCGTGGAGGACTTCGATCCGGAGCGCATGGAGTACGATGCCAGCTACTACGTGGAGCACCAGGTCCTGCCGGCGGTGATGAGGATCATGGAGGTGGTGGGGTACCGGGAGGAGGATCTGCGCTCCCCCAAGGGAGAGCAGACCAAGCTGGGGAGGTTCTTCGCTTGAGCCCCTTTAGGTTCAGCAGGTCCTCCGTTATCAAGACCAGCACCGAGTTGATGATAGTTTCTCAGTTCCTTCTCACCTCAGGGGAAACTCGTGATCGCACCTGGGACACTTGATGCTGGAGCAGGAGGAAACCGAGAGGGTGCATCCCCTGCAGGCCGTTATCCTGGCGTAGGACCTGCTGAACCTGAAGCCACACCTTGGGCAGACCAGCAGGTCCTTCAGGCCCTTCATGGGACGGCCACCACTCCCTTTATCTCCGGGATTTCCCTCCTTAGGACCCTCTCCACCCCCAGGGCCAGCGTTAGAGAGGACATGGGACAGCCGGCGCAGGCCCCGGTGAGCCTGACCTTCACCACCCCATCCTCCGTGACCTCCACCAGCTCCACATCCCCCCCGTGGGCTTGCAGCTCCGGTCTGAGCGTTTTGAGGACCTCCTCCACCCTCTTCTTCATCTCCCCCCCTCCTCCGCCCTTCTATTTAATCTCATCGACCCGGAAGAAAAGTTTTTAAAGAAAGGGGGAGAAAAAGGACGTGCCTGTAGACTTTGAGCTGACGGAGGAGCAGAAGCTCATCCAGCAGACGGCTAGGGAGTTCGCCCTGAAGGAGCTCCAGCCCAAGGCTAGGGAGATAGAGAAAAAGCACGAGTTCCCCTGGGAGATTTACCGCAAGTGCGGGCAGCAGGGCTTCCTGGGGATGACCTGGCCGCAGGAGTACGGGGGACAGGGGGTGTCCGTGCTGGACGCCATGCTGGTGGCCTACGAGCTGGTGAAGGCGGACCCGCCCGTGGGAGCGGCCGTGCTGGCCGGAACTTTCGGGTCCGACATGATAGCGGAGTTCGGAACGCATGAGCAGAAGAGCAAGTGGCTTCCCAGGCTGGCCAAGGGTGAGATTACCTCCGCCGGTTGCTTCACCGAACCTGCGGGCGGGAGCGACATCTCCCGCTGCCTGGACACGAGGGCGGAGAGGGTGGGGGACGAGTGGGTGATCAGTGGCACCAAACAGTTCATAACCAACGGCACCACGGCCTCCGTTTTCGTTACCCTCACCCAGACGGACCCCAAGGCCACCCCGCCCTACAGGGGCCAGACGGAGTTCGTGATCGAGAGGTCGGAGGCCATCGAGGCTAGGAAGTACGAGGAAAAGATGGGGTGGCTTGCTTCTCCCACGTGCGAGGTGAGGTTCAACGAGGTCAGGGTGAGGGACGAGGATATCCTGGGCGGTCCCTCCAACCTGAACCGCGGTTTCTACCAGGGGCTCATGTTTCTGGACTTCACCAGGGCCGCGGTGGGGTGGCAGGGGCTGGCCACGGCCGAGGCCGCCCTGGAGAGGGCCCTCTCCTACTGCGGGGAGAGGGAGGCCTTCGGAAGGAAGATAGGGGGCTTCCAGGGCCTGGCCTTCAGGCTGGTGGAGATGGCCACGCAGGTGGAGATGCTAAAGTCCCTCTGCTTCCGCTCCGCTTGGCTGGTGATGAAGGCTAGGGAGAACCCCGCAGTCTACGGGGAGGAATCGGTCAAGGTGGCCTCCATGGCCAAGTGGTTCGGCGCCAGGACGGCGGTGGAGGCCTGCGACCTCGCCATGGACGTGCTGGCAGGGTACGGTTACGTGGAGAGCGACATAGACCGATGGTACAGGTTTGCCAAGTGCCTCGAGATCATCGAGGGTACCAAGGAGATCCAGAAGAATGCCATTGCCAGGCTCATGCTGGGGAAGGAAATGACCAGACACTTCTAGTTCCGCCAGTTTTTTCCCACCCACCCCCGATTTTTCTGCGTGGAGCTGGTGGATTCCCACGCCCACCTGGATGAGCTTCCCGGCCTTCCGGAGGAACTGAGGGAAGCCAAGAGGGTGGGGGTGGTGGCCGTGGTGGGGGTAGGGATGGAAAAGGAGTCCAACGTGAAGATCCTGGAGCTCGCCGGGGAGCACCGCGGCTTCGTCTTTCCGGCCATAGGTCTGCACCCTTGGTCCCTCCCCCCGGATCCCGAGCAGGAGCTGGAGTTCCTCAGGAGGCGAGCGGGGGAGGTGGTGGCGCTGGGGGAGGTGGGGATGGACCTGAAGATCCCCAAGCCCCCGGAGCTGCAGAGGAGAGCGCTGAGAGGGGTGCTGGAGGTGGCGGAGGAATACCAGAAGCCCCTGATCCTCCACTGCCGATGGGCCTGGAAGGAGGTGCTGGAGGAGGTGAGGGGGAGGAGCCTTCCCCCCTCGGTTTTTCACTGGTACTCCGGCCCCCAAGAGCTGGTGGGCGAAATCCTCGACCTGGGGCACTACCTCTCCGCCACCCCCGCCCTGGAGTACAGCCCTCCCCACCGGTCCGCCCTTTCCGCCTGCCCGGTGGAAAGGATCCTCCTGGAGACGGATTCTCCCGTTAGGTACAGGGGAAGGGACTCGCGCCCGGCGGATGTGGTAAGGAGCCTGAAGGCCCTCTCCCAGCTCAAGGGAATGGAGGAGGAAGAGGTGGCCCGCCTCACCACCGAGAACGCTAGGAGGGTGCTGGGGATTCCTTGAGCCCGAAGACGGACTCCCTCTCCAGATCCAGGAAGGTCTCCTCCTCCCCCCCCATCCTGAGCACCACCTTCCTCTCCCTCAGAATCTTCCCCACCACCTCCGCCGTCAGTCCGTGCCTGCGCAGGACCTCCAGGCACCTCCTGCTCCTGGAGGAGGTGAGGAGGTAGCAGGTGCTGGGATAGGTGAGGAGCCATTCCTCCCTCCCTATCCCCGGGGGAAGGGGGAGGAGGTCCAGGTCGAGGAGGGCACCCGTCCCGCTGTGCTCGCAGAGCATGGCGGCCGTACCCACTATCCCGGGGGCGCTGACGTCCTTGCAGGAGGAGGCCAGCCCCTTCTCCGCCACCTCCACCACCCCTTCCAGCCTCCTCCAGATCTCCCTTCTGCTTTTCCCCTGCGTGGAGTCCAGGGCGTGGAAGAGCCTGCCCCTCCGGAAGCTCCCCTCCAGGTCCCCGGCCAGAATGAGGTCCTGCCCGGGCTTGGCCGCGTCGCTCCCCAGCACCCTCCTGGCCACGCCCACGCACATGCCGTCCACGGCATCGTACCCGGTATCCGGGTGGGTATGGGCCTTCAGGAACTTCAGTCCAAACCTCTCCAGACCCTCCCTTATCCCCTCCACCATCTCCCTCCTCACCTCCCTGGAGGGGGAGGAGATGAGGTAGAGGAAGCCCAGGGGCCTGGCCCCCTTGCAGACCACGTCCTGGACGTTCACCAGGACCGCGTAGTATCCCGCCAGCCTGGGGGAGGTCTTCACCACCCACTCCATGATGCCATCGCAGGAGAGCACCAGGGTGAGCCTCCCCAACCTGAGGAAGCCCGCATCCTCCATGGAGCGGATACCCAGGATGCCCATGAGTTCCCCGATGCAGGACTTCCTAACCAGCGGCTTGAAGTTCCTCAGCCTCCTCACCAGCGGCCTGAGGGAGGACAACAACCCGTCTCCCTCCCGACGGATTTAACCCTATCGGGTAATCCGCACAGGTTAAGAGAAGGTACCTCCTCACTTCAATTTGGAGGGCTTGAACGGAAGGTGGATGGAGGAGGTTAGGAGGTGGAATTCCCGCGTCCGGAGGAGGGGGG
The DNA here is from genome assembly GCA_964509845.1 of Hadarchaeota archaeon (SeqCode). Classification (GTDB taxonomy): domain Archaea; phylum Hadarchaeota; class Hadarchaeia; order Hadarchaeales; family WYZ-LMO6; genus WYZ-LMO6. The sequence goes on from CAZDZG010000007.1 coordinate 16,110, forward strand.
GTTTCAGGGGGAGGGTCCTGGTGAGGGTGGAGGGGAAGGGCTGGGAGAGGAGCTTTCTGGTGGAGCTGGAGGGATGGAAGATCAAGGGGCTGAGGGAGGCGAGGGAAGGGGAGAGGGCTGAAATCAGTTTTTCCTTCCCCCTTAGGCTTATGAAGGGGAGGAAGGATGAGGAGGAGCTGGTCTGGATGATAATCAAGCGGGAGGTCAAGGTGAAGGGGAAGTTCAGGGGGATGGCGAGGAACCTCTCCCTGTGGGCCTCCCTCCTCCCCTTCCTGGCCTCCCTGGCGAGGAAGGTCGGATGAAGGAGCTGCTGAGGAGGAGCGAGAGGGAGAGGAGGGAGGAGGAGCGCTGGCTTAGGGAGAGCGGTCTGCTGGAGGTCTGGGAGAGGCTTGGGGTGAGCCCCTTCCCCGGGATCTTGCCCCTGAACGCGGAGATTTTCATGGTGAGGCCCACCTGGCTCCTGGCCTTCAAGGAGCTGGGGTTGAACCGGAAGGTTTGGGAGAGGCTGAAGTATGAGAACTTCGTGGAGTGGTCCTACAGGGTGGACCGGGCGGTGCAGATCTCCTCCAGGGTCTCCTCCTCCCCTCCCCCCCGGGAGGAGCTTTACTCCACGGAGAACCTCTGCTACCTGAGCCATCCTCCCGCCTACCTGTGCAGGCCGGACACGGGGAAAGGGGCCTGTCAGATGCTTTTCGGGAAGTACGCCACCGTGGAGTACGTTCACGTGGACGACTTCACCCGCGAGGTGACCTGGATAAACGGTTATCTCAACGAGGACGGCCTTCCCGTCCACCGGTGGACGGTGGGTGTTTCCGGGGAGGTTTCGCAGTTCTTCGACCGCCAGGATGAGGAGGCCTTCCTCACCTCCACCGAGACCCAGACCACCCCCTCCAGCCGTCGGGAGCTGGAGGAGAGGCTGGAGAGGAGACACCCCTCCCTGGACCTCAGGCTCAAGGAGGTCCCCCGCTTTTGCTGGGACCCCTACGACTGGGGTACGGTCCTGAGGGAGGCGCTGATGGAGCAGAAGGCCAAAGAGCTCCCCCAGTGGCCCCACTCCACCCTTTACCTCTCCTGTGTTTCCACCTACATCAGCCTGATAGCCCAGAACGTCCTGAGTAGTAGCGAGTTCTTCCTCTGGGTCTACTACGGTCTGAACACCAGGGCTCTGGGGGTCAGGTACAACCTCTTCTCATACGTTCCCACCCCCCCTCTCTTCAGGGTCCTTTCCAACCTTCCCCAGGAAACCTTCGTGAAGCGCATGCTTCAGCTTTTCCTGGGCGGTTATGACGCCTTCCACGGATACGCCTGCCCCCGCAGGAAGATCCCTCTCCTCTTCAGGATAAAGAAGTTCTTCTTCCAGAAGGGACCCTTCTATCCCCACTACAAGGGCATCGTTCCTCCGGCGGTGCTGGCGAGGGTGATTCCCCCCTCCCTCGAGCCCATCAACCTGAAGCAGTACCTGGAGACCCCGCCCAGCAAGGAGTTCCTGGAGCTGCTGGAGAGCGAGGCGGGACTGAACAGGGAGACGGGGGAGCTCCCCCCGCTGGAGGAAACCTCCAGGTTCGCCTTCCTGCTAGACCCCTCCGTCGAACCCCTCCGCCCCAGCGACTTCCCCCCCCTGGATCCCAACAAGGGCCAGATCTGGCCCTTCGACCTCACCAGGGAGAAGCTGGAGCTCATGGTGGAGGAGGGTTACGACGGTTCGGGGAGAAACGTGGAGTACTACAGCAAGCTGGCGGACAAGCGGATGGGGAAGAAGGTGGATTGAGCTTGCCCCTCCCCCTCAACCTGGCGGTGCTGGGGACCGCCGGCTCCGGGAAGACCACCCTGACCAGCTCCTTCGGAAGGTGGATGGAGAGGAGGCTGGGGAGGAAGGTGGCATACGTCAACCTGGACCCAGGGGCGGAGAGCCTTCCCTTCCGCCCCTCCTTTGACATCCGGAGGTACTTCACCGTCCGGGGTCTCATGAGGAAGCACGGGCTTGGTCCCAACGGGGCCATGGTCAGGGCCTCCCAGCTCCTGGAGAGGAGGGCGGCGAGGTTCGCGAGGGAGATAAGGAAGGTGGGGTCCGAGGTCAGGCTCCTGGACACTCCAGGGCAGCTGGAGGTCTTCCTCTTCCACGGGGGAGGGAAGCTCCTTTCCCAGCTGGACGGAACCACCCTCTCCCTTTTCCTCCTGGAGGCCCGCACGGTCCTCGATCCTGCCGGGCTGACCCTGGCCAGGCTCCTGAGCCTCTCCGTCCAGCTGAGGCTGGGCGTTCCCACCCTCTGCGTGGTGAACAAGGTGGACCAGCTGGACAGGGGGCTGGAGGAGGAGCTGAGGGAGGGCCTGCCCAAGCTGGAGGGCCTGCCTGGGGTGGAGGCGGAGCTGGCGGGAAGGCTCTCCTCCCTCCTCAGGGAATTCCTGCCGCCCGCCAGGCTGGTGGGGGTGAGCGCCAGGAGGGGGGAGGGGATGGAGAGGCTCTACGATCTGGTTCAGGAGGTCTTCTGCGCCTGCGGAGACCTAACCTAGAGGAGGGCCCCTCCCCTCTCCAGTTCCTTCCTGAGCTCCTCGTAGGGAAGGTCGGGGGCGGGGAGGCCCTGGAGGGCGCAGAGGGCCGCGGCCGCCCCGCAGGCCTGACCGGTGGCCATGGAAGGGGCCAGGACCCTGGTGGAGGCCTGGGCGGTGGAGGTGGTGGAGAGGCACCTCCCCCCCACCAGCAGGTTCTCCACCTCCAGCGGCAGGCAGCAGCGGTAGGGGATTTCATACCAGCTGTCTCCCTCCAGGGCTCTCAGCTCGGTGGTCCTGGAGTGGGGAAGGTGGCGCTCTATGGGCCAGGCGCATCTGGCCACGGGATCGGGGAACCTGGCCCCCGAGAGCACCTCCTCCTCCGTGAGCACGTGCCTTCCCCTCACCCTCCTGGTCTCCCTCACCCCCACGTGGAAGGCGAGCTCGGAGAGGTAGGCGTTCTCGAAGCCGGGAATCCTCTCCCTGAGGAAGCGCAGGCACTCCTTCACCTGTTTCCTTCCCTTCAGCTCCGCCTCGGTGAGGGAGCGTACGTCGGTGCCGTCCAAGGGGACCCTGGAGAAGCCCACCACGAAGTTCCCTTCTCTGGGCAGGGGGATGAGGTTCCCGTCCTCCCTGGGGAGGTCGTACTCCCCCGAGGCCACCGCCTCCCTCACCCTTTCCCTGAACTCCCCGGAGAGGAGGAGGGGGATCACCTCCTCCGTCCGTACCCCCGAGACCTTGAACATCATGGAGCCCGCCTGCAGGACCTCCGCCTTCTCCACCGGAACCCCGGCCAGGAAGGAAACATCCGCATCTCCCGTGGCATCCACGAAGACCTTCCCCTCCAGCTCCAGCGGGCCGGACTTGGTACAGACCCTGACGGAGGTTACCCGTTCCCCCTCCCTCTTCACCCCCACCACGGTGGAGTGGAGGAGGAGCTCCACCCCCTCCCTGAGGACCATCTCGTCCAGCACCAGCCTCAGGGTGGGGGGATCGTAGAGGAGCACCACCATGGGTCCCGACCTCACCGGCCCCATCAGGGCATCCTGGGAGGAGAGGAGCTCCACCATCTCCCAGGCTATCCCCTTCACCACCTGCACCTGCTCCGGACCGGAGGTGTAAAAGCCGCACAGGGAACCGTAGAGGCCCGAGGTGGCGGTCCCCCCCAAGAAGCCGTACCTCTCCACCAGCAGCACGCTTGCCCCCAGCCTTCTGGCGGCCAGGGAGGCGGCCACTCCGCAGGGCCCCCCTCCCAGCACCACCACGTCCCAGCGCTCCACCCTACCGAGTTTTTTTAGGTTGGAGAGGATAAAAGAAGGAGGTGCTGGAGGAGGAAATAAAGGAGAGGGCGAGGGAGGCCGGGGCCGCCCTGGTGGGAATAGCCTCGAGGGAGAGGCTGGAGGGCCATCCCTGCGCGGATCCCTCCTACTATCTTCCCGGCGCCAGATCGGTGGTCAGCTTCGCCGTCCCCCTGGACAGGAGGGTGGTGAGGGATTACCTGGCCAAGAGGGACCTTTCCGCCAGGAGGGAGATGGCGGTGCTGGAGTACGAGACCTACTGCCGGCTGGAGGAGATAGGGGAGGCGGTGAAGGAGTGGCTGGAGGGTAAGGGTTACAGGGCGGCCAACTGCGAGAGGAACCTGGACTACCGGAACCACGAGAGGAGCAGGGAGCGCTGGGAGGGTGCGAGGATGATAGCGGAACTCGCCCGGATCGATCCCGAGCATCCTCTCGTGCAGGCCCTGAGGTCCGGAGAGGCGGAGATCTACAACCCGGATTACACCCCCACCCTCTCCCACCGCTACGCGGCGGTGGCGGCCGGGCTGGGGAGGCTGGGGTGGAGCGGCAACCTGGTGACCAGGGAGTACGGGGCCCTTGTGTACTTGGGGAGCGTGGTCACGGAGGCGGAGCTGAGGCCCGATCCCCAGCTGGAGGAGAACCCCTGCTCAGGGTGCAGGAGGTGCGTCTCGGTCTGCCCCTCGGGCTTCCTTGCGAGCAAGGAGGCCAGGTCCATCAGGATAGGTGGGGTGGAGGACCGGATCTGCAGGCACGGGACCCTCTCCAGGTGCGTCCTGTGCTGCGGTGGGTTCTGGAGGGGGGCCAGGGAGAAGTGGTCCACCTGGTCACCTTGGAAACTTCCCGTTCCCAGAACCGACGAGGAGGCGGATGCCCTCATTAGGAGGACGGTGGTGGAGCACCTGCTCGCCGGGGGAAGGAAGACGGAGAACCTGCTCAGGTTCGTGAAGGGCATCATGCTTGGGCTGAGGAAGGAGGTAATGTCCCCGGACGACTTCGGTCCCACCTGCTCCTTCTGCCAGTTGGTGTGCTGGGGAAGCGAGGAGGAGAGGAAGGAAAACGTGAAAATTCTCTTCTCCTCTGGGGTGGTGGAGGAGGAGAACGGGGAGCTGGTCATAAGGAGGCCCGTGGAGGCGAGTTGATGGCCTTCTGGATGGATCCCTTCCTCCTCTTCCTTTGCGGTCTTCCCGTGGCCCTCCTGAGGAAGAAAGTGTTCTTCAACAGCACCCGCTTCGTCCCTATCGTCTCTGCCCTCATCCTCCTCCTCTTCTGGACGGTGTCCATAGGGATGTTCTGCAACCTGGAGTTCTTGAGGTGGGCCTGGGAGGGATGCGGGGCCAGGAGCGGGACGGAATGGATGATGAACGGGGGCCTCCTCTCCTTGGTGGAGCCTGGTTCTTCCTACTCCACCCTCTCCGGGAAGGGAATGTTCTTAAGCATCTTCATGTTCGTCCTTTATCCCCTCTACCTGTGGCTGGGACTTCAGGTGGGAGAAAGGCTCTTCAGGGGCCCCCTCGAAACCCGCCCTTCCTGAGCTTCCTCTCCACCTCCTCCAGTCCCTCCGAGAGGAAGTGGAAGGGGGTGAGCCTCTGGGCGGAGAAGGGGGGGAAGCGGGGGTGGAGGAGGGCGAACTTCCTGAAGCGCTCCACCCTGTAGTCCTCCAGGTGGCCCCAGGTACCCTCGTGGAGAAGGGCCGCCTCTTCCGCCGCCGCAAAGGCGATTCTCCCGGCCTTCCACTCCGCCATGGTGGCCAGCAACGAGTTCGCCCTTCCCCTGTCTGCCGACCAGGCTGCCCTGTACACGAGAAGGCGAGAGGCCTCCAGCTCGGTTTTGAGCTCGGCCAGCTTGGTGAGGGTGCGGGAGTACTCCCAGGCCGGCTTTCCCGCCTCTTCCCTCTCCCTCAGGTAGCGCAAGGCTCTCTCCAGCGCCCCCTCCGCCGTTCCCAGCGCCTGCGCCGCAGTGTCTATCTTGGTGAAGGTGAGAAGCTCCGCCGTCATCTCCGGCTCCCCTCCCTTCCTCCCCAGCAGGTTCTCCTCCACCTCCCCCTCCACCACCAGGAACCTATCTGAGATCCTTCCCTCGGTCTCCAGCAGCAGGAGAGAAGGCAGGCCCTCCACCCAGGCCTTTACCAGTAGATAATCCGGAGGGGGACCGGGGGGAAGCTCCACCCTCCCTTTCACCTTTCCGTTTCTCCCCTCCACCACCAGAGCCTCCTTCTTCCCAAGGCCCACCACCCCCATCCTGGCCCTTCCCTCCACCAGCGGGCGCAGGTACTTTTCCTTTTGTTCCTCCCTTCCATACCTCACCACCAGGTCACTTCCCAAGGTGGCGAAGGAAAGGGCCTCCCCCAGCCTGGGGTTCACCTTGCAGAACTCCTCCTGAATGAGCACGCTGGCCAGCACGCTCGCGCCGGCCCCTCCGTACTCCTGGGGGATGCGGGGACCCACCAGCCCGGCCCTGCAGGCCTCCCTCCAGGCGGAGAAGGGAAAGTCCTCCTCCGCCAGCCCGGCCCTGAGGTCGGGGAACCTGGAGAGGGCAAAGTTCCTGGCAGTGTCCCTCGCCATCATTTCCTTCTCCCCCAGCTCGAAGTCCATCCTACCACCTCCAGCTCTCCGCCAGATGCTCGGCGCAACGCGTGGCGAAGGCCATGATGGAGATCTGGGGGTTCACCTTGACGCATTCGGGGAAGATGCTGGCATCGGCTATGTACAGGTTATCCAGGTCGTGGCATTTGCCCCAGGAGTCCACCACCCCGCTTTCGGGTGTGGGACTCATCCTGCAGGTTCCCTGGGGGTGGTAGGCGGACCAGACGAAGTCGGTGGCCTTCAACTTCATCCCTAGGAGTTCCTGCAGATCCCTCTCCCCCCTTACCCAGGGCTTCCTGGCCAGGCCGGTGCACACCCTCTCCGCTCCCCCCTCCAGCAGGATCCTGCAGGCCTCCACCATTCCCTCCTGGGCGGCCCTTACGTCCCTCCTGCCCAGCCGGTAGAAAACCAGGGCCTCCATTCCGGCCCTGGGCAGTCCGTAGGGCAGGGGGAAGAGGGGGAGGACCCTTCCGAAGGAGTCGGAGTCGTTCACCATCACCCCGATGGATCCCACCTTCCTCCACTCCTCCATCGCCTCCATCAGCTCCCTCCCCAGGAAGGGGGTGGAGAGGACCCCTATCCCCGGGGGGACGGTGGTGGACTCCAGGATGAAGCCCCTCTCCCAGAACTCTATCCCGTAGGACTGGGAGACGGTCCTCCAGCCGTACAGGGAGTCGGGGAAGAAACCCGCGGCGAAGACGCAGGGGTGGATCCTGAGGTTCTGCCCCACCATCCCGCTGGAGTTGGCTATCCTGTTGGCCAGCAGGAGGACGGGGGTATAAAGGGCCCCGGCGGCCAGCACGAAGGCCCTGGCCCTAGCCACGAACCTCCCCACCCTTTCCCCCCTCCGGTTGTAGATCACTCCTCCCGCCCTCACCACCGTTTTCCCCCTCACCTCCAGCTGCTGGAGCTCGAAGCCGGTGTAGATCCTTGCCCCGGCCCTAGTGGCCAGGGGGAGATAGGTGAGGCGCATGTCCTGCTTGGCGTCGATGGGGCACCCGTACTGGCAGACCCCGGTGGCGTCGCATCCCCTGGCGTTCTTCTCCAGCGGTCTGCCGGGATAGCCCAGCCTTCTGGCCCCCTCAGCCACCCTGGCGTGGGCCTCCCCCATCAGCTCCAGGGAGACCGGGCGGACGGAGAGGATCCTTTCCACCCTCTCGAAGTAAGGCCTCATCTCCGGGGGAGAAAGGCCCTCCAGCCCCCACTCCGTCCACCTCTCCAGCAGGTGGTCGGGGGTGCGGAAGCAGGTGGTTGAGTTGATCACGGTGGTCCCCCCCAGGCAGTTCCCCACCGGCAGCATGATGAGGGGTCCCGGGAGAGGGGGAAGGGGTAAGGCGAAGAGAGAGCCTGCGTTCCGATAGAGGAGGGGAATCATCTCCCTGGGCTCCCCCGTGAACTCCTCCGCCCGGTGCTCGAACCCCCTCTCCACCACCGCCACCCTCAGTCCCTTCTCCGCCAGCTCCTTGGCCACCACCGCCCCTCCCGCTCCCGAGCCCACCACCAGCACGTCGCACTCTATCTCCACCAGCCCCGCCTTGCCCTCGAACTCCACTAGGTTGTCCCTGAGGAGCTGGAGACAGGGCACCCTGGGTTTGTTCCTCTCCACCACCGTGCCCAGGGCCTCCTTCACCTCCGGGAGGGCGGTATAGGGAAGCACCACCAGCGTCTTGAGGAGGGAAAGGAGGGTGCGGAAGAGGAAGGAGCGGCGGTTCAGCTCCAGCAGGAGGGAGGAGGGAAGGCGGCTTAGCAGGGAGCCCAGCAGACCCAGGGTCCTCCACAGGATCCCGACGAGGAGGGGTGGAAGCCAACCGAAGACCTCCCCCACGAAGTTCCTCACCTCCTCCTCGAGGCCCTCCATCTCCTCCGCCGGCCTGAGTCCCCCCCGGCCGGGGAGGAGGATCCTAAGGAGGGGAGCCAGGCTCACCTTTCCCCCCTCCTAGGGCCTACCCTGCCCAGGATGAACCTGGGCTGGGAGCCCCTCAGCCCGAAGAGTCCCCTTTCCACGCTGACCTTCACCCTCTCCCCCTTCCTGACGGGAACGAGGCTCTCCACCAGGTAGACCCCCGGCTTCACGTTGCTCCTGAGGTCGTACCCCACCCTCACCACGGCCCTTCCCCCCCTCACTTCCTTCACCAAACCGTAGGTGAAGTCCCTTCCGTACCTCCACCTGTGGAGGGAATAGAGTAGGAGGGAGAGGAGCACCAGGGCCAGCGGGAGGAGGAGGGAGGGATAGGGCTCGGCCAGCAAGCGTGGGGGCCAGAGACGGAGGGTGAGGAGGAGCCAGGCAAGGCAGAGACAGAGGAGGGAAAAGGAGAGGTAGGCGGGGTAGTCCTCCGGGAAGGCCCTCCTCAGCTGGGTGAAGGAGAGGCTGAGGATGTAGAGGGAGAGGACCAGCATAGGGAGGAGGGTGGGAGGGGACGGGAGAAAGAGGTACAGAACTACGAAAAAGAAGAGGAGAAGGAGGGAGAGCTGGAGCTTGAAAACCACGTATTCCGGCCAGCCTGCGTGCCTTTTCTCGAAGAAGCCCCTCAGGGGTCCCGGGATCCTTTCCTTTTTTTTCTTCCTGAGGCGGATCCTGGGCAACCTGGGGTGGAGCACCGCTTCCCCCACCTTCTCGAAGAAGCCCCTCATTCCCCACCCTCAAGTCTCCAGCTGGAAAAGTATTTCGCCGTTCCCCCCGGATCCCTCACCTCCAGCCTGACCAGGGAGTTCTCCAGGGTAAGGCTGACGAGCAGGCCCGTGTACCGCTCGTACGTCCTCCCTATCGCCGGGAGGATCACGTTGTCCAGCTGCATGTGATACAGGCTCATGGTCTTCACCAGGTTCTCCACGTCCCTGGCCGTGAAGGAGACCCTGTCCGCCGTGGCCTTCACCGCTATTCCCTCCTCCCCCCTCTCCATCACCGCCAGCAGGCAGGAGGAGAGGAGCAGGGCGGGGAGCACCAGCAGGAGGGCCATCCCGGTGAGCACGAACCCCCTCTCCTTCACCTTCCCTCCCTCCACACGTAGAGGACGATGGGCTGCAGCTCCGCCTTCTGCCTGGAGGCCCACTCCAGGCACCTCTGGACCAGCGTGACCCACCTCTCCGTTTCCACGCGGTCGAAACCCTGGTCGTGGGAGCTCTGCGCCATCCTGACGTTGAAGAGGGCGGTCCTCTCCATGAACCTGAGGGTGATCCCGAACCAGGGAAGCCCCAGGTTGACCGCGGCCTCCCTAACCAGCAGCCCCGGCCAGGTGATGTTCTCGTTTTCGGAATTCTCCCACCTCCCCAGGGTCCTCAGCCATGGTTCCAGGATCGGGGAGGTTTCGTACACGTACTGGTAGTAGGTGTCGCCCTGATAGGGGACCTCCGTGAAGGGGAGGCCGGTGGTCACGTAGTGGGTGAGGTCCACCAGCTCCATCCTCTTCCCGTAGGGGCCGTAGTCAGGCCCCATCACCCTGACTATCCCTGGATCGGAGGAGAAGGGGTTGGGGGAGATCCCGAAGAGCAAGAGGAGCTTCCCGTAGGGGCTGAGCCCGATGGGTATTCCAAAGAGCCTTAGCCAGGGATCCCTTTGGTTGGACCAGAAGGTGTCACCACCCGCCACCGCCCCTCCCCCTACCTCCCTGCCACCCGTGACGATCTTCCACTGGAGGTACTTCGCCAGGGTGCTCAGGGTGTTATTGTCCCAGTACACGCTGACATCGGGCAGAAAGACCACGTCCGGGTACCAGTCCGGCTCGATGGAGTTCTCCAGGTAGGCCACGAACGTGTTCTCCTCGCCCGTCATCCGATAGGTCCACCCGGGCTTGATCACCTGGGAGGCGAACCACCTGTCCTGATCATCGTCCACCCAGATCAGCACGTCCAGGTTCTCCGCCGTTCGGATGAACTCGCAGGTGAGGTGGAGGGCCAGGGCCCTCTCCCCCGCGTTCTCCCACCTCTCCCTCCAGTTCTCCGAGTAGTCCCGGTAGACTTCCAGCAGGAGGTTGTCCTCCGTCCCCACCGTGTACCTGAAGTTAACCTTTGGGGGGAGGAGGGCGATCAGGTTCTCCCTGGCCGCCCTGCCGGCCTCGGCAACCTGCCCGTTGTTCAGGCAGTCTATCACGTACCTGGTCACCCCCATCCCGTCCATGGCGTTCAGGGCATCCCAGGCGCTCCTCTCCAGCTTCAGGTACCCGTAGCCCGGTCTTCCCCAGGGCTCCAGCCTGGCCACCCCAGCCACGGCGATCATCATCACCAGCACCGCCAGGCAGGCGTCCAGGCTGAAGACGAATCCCCTCACCTCCATACCCTCACCTCCAGCAAGCCCGGCAGGGGAGAAGCCGCCTGGCAGGCCAGCTCGGGGTTGGAGCACCTGGGGACGGCCACCACCAACACGTCCACATATTCCCACTTGCTGCCGGTAACCTTCAGGGTGA
>CAZDZG010000007.1:26976-36142 GCA_964509845.1 Hadarchaeota archaeon (SeqCode)
TTACCTCTCCTGAGGTGAAGGCAAGGGAGCGCCTGGCCACGGCCACCTCGGGGGAGTTCTCCCAGCCGGGGGATCCCCCCAGATCCCATCCGGGCCAGATGTCCCAGAGCACCGCCTCATACCACACCCCCACCGTCCTCCCGTCGGCCACCACCTCCACCGTCAGGGGCGGGAGGGAGACCACCATGGAGAAGGTTCCTCCCTCCTTGGTTTGCCTCCTTACCTCCCCGTTTTTCTCCAGCTCCACCCTTGCCCTCACCGTGGCACCCAGGTTTTCCAGCCTCACGTAGACATCCACCCCCCAGAGGGTGGTCTGGAGGGTGTAGTTCAGCCCCTTCACGTCCTTCCTGACCAGCAGGTTTCGGGCGAGGATCCTGAGTTCGAAGTTCTGGCCCCCGAAGAGCCTCATGACCGCCTGCACCTCCTCCCTGGAGGGATCCCAGTTCTCGCTCCTGCAGAGGTCCCTGAGCACGGCCAGCTTCTTCACGTCCAGGCCGGAGTCCCCGGCCAGCCCCAGCACCTCTAGGGAGGAGGGCAGGCTCTCCCAGTTCTCCGGAATCCCCTTCGTCCTCACCAGGGCCTCCGCCGCGTCGCTTGCCACCCTCTCCAGGGAGTAGCGGGAGACCTCCTCCCTGGCCCTGTTGTGCACCATCCCCATCACCAGTCCCGAGTAGCCCAGGAGGAGGGCGGTCAGGGAGAGGGCCAGGAAGGCGTCCAGGGTGAGGACCTGTCCGCGGCTCACCTGCTCACCTCCTCCACCTCCACCTCCACCCCGTAGGTTCCCCTGGGGGTGCGGACCTCCTGCACCGTGGAGGGGAACTTTCCGGTGAGGGCCCTCCACATGAAGCGCAGGGCGTCCCCCCTCACCTCCTCCCTGACCACGTTCTCGGGGCAGGAGAGCCCCCAGACCATGACGGAGATCTTCACCGTGCCCCTCACCATTCTCACCTCCCCTACCCTCGCCGCTCCCCCGTACTCCTCCTGAAGCCTGTGGAGGGCGTTCTCAGCCCCGTCCCTGGCGGAGGAGAGGAGGACCTGCCCCTCGTTCGATCCCTGCCCCAGGTAGAGGAGGGAGGAGACGGCCAGCAGGATGGCCGCAAAGAGGATGAGCGTCTCCAGACTCGCCTGACCCCTCACCCGCTCACCACCCTTATCCTGTTCTCCTCCCAGTAGATCCTGATCACCCTCGAGCCCGGGGGGATGAGAAAGTTCTCCACGTTGTTGCACACCGTCCCCACCCTTATCTCCCCCCGCTCCCCCCTCACCACCACCTCTGCCCTGGAGTTGTCGAAGGTCAGGGTGAGGGGGGGCCTGTCGGGTACCCTGAGCCTCAGCTCCAGGCCCGGCCCTCCGGAGTAGACGGCGTTGATGGTTCCCGCCAGCCCCTCCCCCACCATCCTGGCCTCCAGCCCCCAGGAGATCCCCCTGGCCGCCTCCATCCTCCCCTGGTAGACGTGCAGGAGGGAGGAGCAGACCAGCATGAGAAGGGTGAAGGCGAAGATGGCGTCCATGGAGAAGAAGCCCCTCATCCTATTCCTCCCTGGGCTCCACGTACAGGTAGATCCTTCCGTTCTCCAGCCACAGGTTCTCCACGTCCCCCGGCCAGCCCACGATCACGGGATAGGTCCCCGCCGGGAGGTTCAGGAGCTCTCCCTCTATTCCTGCCCTGCAGGGGCTGGCCGCCGCCAGCACCTCCCCTCCCCACAGCACCTCCACCCTCACCTCGTTTTCCCTGACCCTGAGGTTCCATCTCCCCTCCAGGCTCACGGTCACCGTCTTCACGCTTCCCTCCCCTCCCGACCTCACCTGCTCCAGGGCGGAGGCCAGGGCCCCCGAGGCGGAGCGGGCCTGGGAGAGATAGAGGGTCCTCCTCATTCCCTCCTCCGAGGCGTCCCGCATGGAGAGGGAGAGGGTGGCCAGGAGCACCAGGAGGACGGAGAGGAGGACCAGGTACTCCACCGAGGTCTGCCCCCTCACCCCATCACCTCGTCCGAAAGGGTGATCCTGCGGGGGTAGAGGTGGAAGGGATCGTAGACGAAGCGGAAGGTGAGGCGGTGCAGGGTCCTGGAGCCGGGGGAGAGGAGGAAGTTCTCCTCCACGTGCACCCCGTTCTCCCTCACCCAGCGATCCCCCCTTTCTTCCCCGTTCTCCCACCACCTGCTGGGCAGGAGGGTACCCACCAGGACCGTGGAACCCATCCTGTTGTCCCACTTTCCGTCCCCGTCCAGGTCCAGCAGGATCCTTACGTCCGCCCTACCGTCCCTGGGTATTTCACCGTCTGGGGTGGTGATCCCGTCCACCTCCAGGTTATCGTATCCACCCACCGAGATTCCCACCACTCCCTTGGGAAGCCAGACCAGGACCTCCTGGCTGGCCCCCGGGCCCGCCGCGTAGACCGCGTTAACGGCGGCCGCTATCCTTCCCGCGGCCTCTCTGGCCTCCGCGAGGGAGGAGGCCACCCGGGCTCCCTCCTTGGTCTCCAGGTAGAAGGGGAGGGTGAAGGCCGCGAGGAGGATGGCAAGGCTGCTGAGGATGAGGAGGAACTCCAGGCCCACCTGTCCTCCCCCGCCCATCTTAAGAGGTGGGGAGGGAACGGGTATAAGATGGAGAGGGGACAGGGGGCGCTGGAGTACCTGCTCATTCTGGGCGCGGTGCTGCTCGTCGTGGCGGGGGTGGTGAGCACGATATACCTCTCCTCCTCTTCACTCTTTTCGGCTGTCAGGAGGCAGGTGGAAAACACCCTGGAGAACGAGGTCCTTTCGCGCCTGGTGATCCTTTTTCCGGCCTTGCACCTGAGCGCCCCGCCCTCCCAACACACTAACCACGGGTTTCCTCGTACGCCCGCGGCGCTCTCCACCCGCTAACCCTCGTGGTGGGAGGACGGGGCCTGCCGGTGTAGCGTACCAGGGTTGGCTGCCCGTCCATCGCGAGGGTGTTCCCGCCCTGAGCTCACGGGAGGACCCAAATGGTACGGCTGTCCCGGCAGTGGCTCCGGTGTACCCGCGGCGATGCACCGGCGTTCACGGTTTTTCCCGCCAGTCCTTTCAACCGCGGAAAGTCCCTCATCGCCGTTTAACCTTTGTCTGTTCCCTCTTTTAATCCTACCGAAGCTGGCCGGCCTCCAGGGCCTCCAGCTCCAGTTCCAGCGAGGCCACCGGGTGCTCCAGCTCGAAGTTGAGCAGCACCTCGGGGTGCACCTCTCCAGCCATCCCCAGCCTAGCCCCCTTCCACAGGAACTCCGCCGCCCTCCCCTCCAGGAAGCTCGGGTGCTCCAGCGCCCTCACCTCGGGCCGGATCCCGAACTCCCTGAGCACGGCCTCCATCACCGCCTTGATCTGGCTCCACCCCGCCTGCTTTCCCATCAGGCATGCCCCCAGCCTCCTCCGGTCCACGGCTCCCGTTTCCGAACTCTCGTCCAGCAGCACCACGTTTCCCACCTCGAAGATCCGCTGGGGAAGGGGGTGTTTCTTGTTGGAGCGAAGCACCTGCAGGAGGGAGGGAAGGAGCCAGGTCCTCAGGATGGTGAACTCCTGGGAAACGGGGTTGGCTATCTCCACCGCCTCCCCCTCCACCCTCATGAGCCTGAAGTTCAGCGTTGGGTTGGTGAGGGTGTAGGTCATCACCTCCGTGAAGCCCAGGCCCACCATGACCAGCCTCACCCTGTCGGAGAGCTCCTCTATCCCCGCCTTCCTCCCCACCGTGTTCACCCCCTTCACCCTGGGGGGGATCCTGTCGTACCCGTAGGCTATGGCCACATCCTCCACCAGGTCCACGGGGTGGAGCAGGTCGGCCCTGAAGGGAGGGGCCAGCACCACGAGCTTCCTTCCCCTCACCCTCACCCCGTACCTCATCCTCCTGAGCAGGGAGGCTATCTGGGCCGCCCGCAGCTCCAGCCCCAGCACCCCCCTTACCTCCTCCACCGTCAGCTCAAACCTGCGCGGCCTGAGCGAGGGGGTTTCCACCGAGCGCCCCGGATACCTCACCCTGGCGCTCTGGAGCCTGAAGCCCCTCTCCGCCAGGAAGGTCATCATGAGCACCAGGCCGAGGTGCGCCTCCTCCTCCCTCTCCCCCGTTACGTCTATGAGGAGGTTGCCGGTCCTCTCCGTCACCCTCGTCTCCTCGCTGTTGATGATGGGGGGAAGGGATAACACCTTACCCCCGCTGTCCACCAGCAGGGGGTACCTGTCCTTTCCTTCGAGGATCCAGCCGTACTCCCTCCCCTTGGGATGCAGCCTCAGGATCTGGGAGGGGGTGAGGCTCTCCCGGAAGTCCAGGGGGACGAAGGAGACCTCCTCCGGACCCACGGAGGTGTAGGTTAGGGGGGGCCTGACGGTGTCCAGGTCGTAGACCCCAATGGAGGCCTTCCTCCTCCTCCCCAGGAACTCGTGCAGCTTCTCCTGGGTCTGCATGAGGGAGGTCAGCACCTCCTCCGTCAGCCTGACCCCCCTCACCACCCCCACCGCTATGAAGGGCCTGATCCTCCGGACGCTGGGATCCACCCTCACCGTGATTCCCGAGGGAGAGAGGGGATAGAGGGGCAGGCCCGTTTCCCTCCCCAGGAAGCCCCTGAGGGCCCTGGCCACCCCTTCCGGGCCCAGCAGGTCGGGACGGTTGTGGAGGATCTCCATCCTCAGTTCCTCCCCGCAGAGCTCGGCCTCCACCCCCATCAGGGCCAGCTTGGAGAGGAGCTCCTCCCCTTTCACCTCTTCTCCCAGGAGGGAGCAGAAGTCCCGGTAGCTCACCGAAAGGGTGGGCATCTACCTCACTCCCCAGTTCTGCAGGGCCTCCAGGTCGTGGCAGAAGATTTCCCTTATGTCCTCCAGCCCCAGCTTCATCATCACGATCCTGGACAGCCCTATTCCCCAGGCCAGCACCGGGTGCCTCACCCCCAGCGGCCTGAGGAGCTCTGGCCTGAACATCCCCGCTCCGAGCACCTCCACCCACTCCCCCCTTTCCTTGTGGTAGACCTCCGCCTCCACGGAGGGTTCGGTGAAGGGGAAGTATCCCGGTCGGAACCTGACCTCCTGAAAGCCCAGGGTGTTGAGGATGAGCTTCAGGTACCCCAGCATATCCCTGAAGGTGAGCCCCTCATCCATCACTATACCCTCGCACTGGTAGAACTCGGCCAGGTGTTTGTAGTCTATCCGCTCGTGCCTGTAGACCCTGTCTATGCAGAAGACCTTGACGGGGGGATCGGGGTGGGAGGCCAGGTAGCGGACGGTGGCGGCGGTGGTCTGCGAGCAGAGGACAGCCCTCCTGCTGATTTCCGGATCGAACTTGTACCCCCACCCCCTGGATCCCTCCACCCCCCGCTCGTGGGCCCTGGCCACCCTTCTGACCAGGGCAGGGGAGGGGAGTCTGGTGAGGGAGGGGCGGTGTAGGGTGAAGTTGCTGTGGATCTGCCTGGCCGGGTGATCCTGGGCCTGGAAGAGGGCGTCGAAGTTCCAGAACTCCGACTCCACCGCCCTGCTCTTGATCTCCACGAAGCCCATGGCCAGCAGGGCCTCCCTCACCTCCCCTATCACCCTCTGCTGGGGGTGCATCCTGCCCGGGTAGAGGGGAGGGACGGGATCGGAGGGCTCGTACCTCTTGAACTTCACCCTCCTCCATCCCCCGCTCACTAGCAGCTCGTGGGTTAGCTCCGTCACCTCCTCCTCCACCCTTACCTCCGCTGCCCTTTTCCTCCCCTCCTCCGTCAGGGAGAGGAGGCGCCTGGTCCTCTCCCTCACCTCCACCAGCCCCCTCTTCCTGAGGAGCTCCGCCTCCGGTGTCAGCTCGGGGAGGGAGACCTCCCCCTCCAGCAGCCTCCCCAGCAGTTCCTCCTCGGGCCACCTGCGGGAAAGGGCCCTTCTCCCCTCCTCCGTCAGCCACACCTTCCCCCCTTCCACCCTCACCGCACCTTTTCTCCGCAGCCATCCCAGGGCTATGTTCACCTCCTCCTTGGGCCCCAGCCCTTCCAGCGGCCTCCCCTCCTCCACCCTTTCCAGCAGCCTTCGCTCGGGCAGGCCCTCCCTGGCGTACCTCCTCCCCTCCTCCGTCAGGGAGAGGAGGAAGGAGCGCTCCTCCCGCACCGAAAGGTATCCCCTCTCCCGGAGCCCCAGGACCGCCCTCATGACGGCCGAGTGATCCATTCCCGTTTCCCTCTCCACCTCCTCCGTCCAGGCCTCCGCCCTATCCCTAAGGAAGAGGAGCAACTTTGCCTCCTGGGCTTCCAGCTCCATCCCCCTCACAAAGCGGGAAGCTTTTCCAGCTGCTCCAGTACCCTCCTCCTTATCTCCTCCACCGTGGGAAGGTGGACCACCCTTCCCTCCCTGAGCAGGGGGAGGAGGAGGGGAGAGCAGGGGGAGCCGCAGGAGGGGCAGGGCGGGGCTTCCCTGCCGGCGGGGAGGACCACCTCCTTGAGGCAGCGTTCGCACCTCCACACCTCCTTCCTCCCCCCTAGCTTCCCCCGCTTGGCCACGGGTTTCCCTTCCTTTTCCACGATGTCCAGGGCGAAGTCTATGGTGGGGGCGTTGCTGAGGGAGGTTCCCACCCCGAAGCCGTCCGCCCCGGCCTCGCATAGCTCCTTGAGGTTCTCATCGCTCACCCCTCCCGAGACCAGGATCTTCACGTGGGAGTAACCCCTGACGTCCAGCTCCCACCTCACCTCCCTCACCAGCGTGGCCATATCCCCCCTTCTCGAGGAGGGCGTGTCCAGCCTCACTCCCCAGAGCTTCTCCCCCAGGGCCTCTGCCGCCAGGATGGCCTCCGTCTTCTCGTCGAAGTAGGTGTCCACCAGGGCCACCCTGGGAACCTGGGGGGGCATCACCTCGTCAAAGGCCTTCCAGGCCTTCACCTGCTCTCCTATCACGATGATGAGGGCGTGGGGCATGGTTCCCATGGGCTCCTTCCCTATGGTCCTCGCCCCGGCCAGGCTGGAGACCCCATCCACCCCCCCGATGTAGGAGGCCCGATCCACCATGGGGGCCAGGGCCGGATGCACCCTCCTTATCCCGAACCCTATCAGAAGCTTCTTCCCCGCCAGCTTCCTCAGCCTTCCCGCCATGGTGGCTATGCCCGAGGCCTGGCAGAGGAGTCCCAGCAGGGGGGTCTCCAGCTCGCAGAACTCCCCGTAAGGCCCCTCTATCACCATGACGGGAACCCTCACCCCGTAGGCATCCTCCGGATGGAACACCGTCCCCTCGGGAAGGGAATAAACGTTCACCCTCCTCCCCTCCAGCAATCTGGCCACCTCCTCCACCCCGCACAGGATGCCCCAGGGCCAGCCCCTGGGGAGGGAGTGGGAGGTGACCTCCGCCACCACCCTCACCCCGTCCAGCCCCTTGGCCCTCAGGATCTGCATGGTCCTCCGGAAGTAAACGTCGGTGGTCTCCCCTTTCTTTATCTCCTCGTCGGAGGCGATGTGGAAGAGCCTCATCCTCCCCCCCTCAGGAGCTTGAAGGAGCTGGTCACCCTGGCCCCGTAGATCTTCTTCATGTACTTGAGGGCCCAGTGGTGGGCCTTCTGGCTGTGGGAGGAAACGGCGTCCCTCACCACCGTCACCCTGTACCCCCTGAAGAAGGCGTCGGCGGCGGTGTG
Organism: Hadarchaeota archaeon (SeqCode); assembly: GCA_964509845.1. Lineage (GTDB taxonomy): Archaea > Hadarchaeota > Hadarchaeia > Hadarchaeales > WYZ-LMO6 > WYZ-LMO6. The sequence goes on from CAZDZG010000007.1 coordinate 34,555, forward strand.
GAGGACGCAGACGTCGGTCAGCACCCCCGTAAGGACCACTCCCTCCGCCCCCGTCTCCCTCAGCACCTCCTCCAGGTTCGTCTCGAAGAAGCCGCTGTACCTCCTCTTCTCCACCACCCTCTCCCCCTCCTTCGGCTCGAGCTCGGGGATCACCCTGGCCCCCTCCGTCCCCCTGATCGCGTGGGGGCCCCAGAGGCCAAACTCGGGATCGTCGGGCGGATGGGAATCGCAGACGTAAACCACGGGCCTTCCCCTCTCCCTCCACCCCTCCAGCAGGGTTTTGAGGGTGGGAACGATCTTCCTGGCCCCCGGGAAGCCAAACTTCCCCGTGACGAAGTCGTTGAGCATGTCAATGATGAGGAGGGCTTCCATCTTCTACCTCCCGCCTCTTCCTTTATAACCTTCCAGCAGCCTCCTGCAGGTTTCCCAGGATCTCCGGGCGAAGGGGGGAAGATCCCCGTGTTCCTCCACCCATCTCTTCAGAAAGCTCATGGTGAGGGGGTCATGGCTGTACCCCGATCCCAGCTCCCCGTACTTCTCCTTCAGCTCCCCCAGGAGCCTGTCCCTCCTCACCTTGGCCAGAATGGAGGCGGCCCCCACCACGGCGTACTTCCTGTCGGCCGAGTTCTCCACCACCAGCTCGGCCCTCGCCCGCAGGTACCTCAGCAGCCTCCTCCTGAAGAGATCGGGGTTGGGATCGGGGGAGTCCACGTAGGCCACCCTGGGCCTGAGCTCGTTCAGGAGATGGGCAAAACCCTTCGCCTCCAGCTCGTTCAGGCTCACCCCGCTTTGGAGGGCCTCATCTATCTCGGCCGGCTGCAGCTCCAGGAACCCGAACCTGAGGGCCTTGGCCTCTATCAGGGGGGCCAGCCCCTCCCTCCTGGACGGGGTGAGGAGCTTGGAGTCCCTGACCCCCTTTTCCCTGAGGAACTCCAGGTCCCTCTCCGCCATCACCACCCCGCACAAAACCATGGGTCCCAGCACGGGTCCCCTGCCCGCCTCGTCCAGCCCCGCCACCCCGGCTACCATCAACCCCCTCTGGCATCCTCCCTTTTTATTCCCTCCAGCGGTTTTGGGGTGAGTGAAAAACTTCCTGGTAACGGGAAGGCCGGGAAGCGGCAAGAGCACGGTGATAGGGAGGACGGTGGAGCTTCTGAGGGAGAGGGGGATCAGGGTGGGAGGGGTGGTTTGCCCGGAGGTGAGGGAGGGAGGGGTGAGGGTGGGGTTCAGGATAAGGGAGCTGATAACGGGGGAGGAGGGGATGCTGGCCAGGGTGGGAGGAGGCGGGCCCAGGGTGGGGAGGTACGGGGTGGACCTGGAGGTGCTGGATAGGCTGGGGGGAGGAGGGATAAGGAGGGCGCTGAGGGAGGCCCAGGTGGTGGTGATAGACGAGATAGGACCCATGGAGGTTCTCAGCTCCTCCTTCAGGAAGGCGGTGCTGGAGGCTCTCTCCTCCCCCCTCCCCGTGCTGGCGGCCGTTCACCTCAGGACGGAGGGAGGCTTCATAGGGGAGGTAAAACGCAGGGGGGACGTGAGGCTGCTGGAGGTGAACCCCTCCAACTTCCACCGTCTTCCCCTGGAGCTGGCG
>CAZDZG010000008.1:0-34664 GCA_964509845.1 Hadarchaeota archaeon (SeqCode)
TGCAGCCCAGGGCCCTGGCCATCCGGAGGGCATCCCCCACGGAGGCCGTGGGGGAGGGTGCTCCCGCGGGGAGGAAGGCCACATCCGCCCTGTGTCTCTCCACCTCGGGGGTGAAGGAGGAATCGGAACCGTGGAAGATCGAGAGGCCCCCCGACTCCACCAGGAACATCAGGGGCTCCTGGGCCGGGTGCCTGGCCCTTATTCCCGTCACCTTCGCCCCCTCCACCTCCACGGTCTCTCCGGCCCCGACCACCACCAGCCTTCCCACCTTCCTCAGGAGGGGGGCGCTTCCCCGGTTGCACACCACCGTGGCACCCGAGACCCTCTGGAGCTCCACCAGCCTGGAAGGCTCCAGGTGATCGAAGTGCTCGTGGGTGATCAGGAGGAGGTTGGGCTTCCAGGAGGAGAGGTCCTTAGGCCCCACCGCCTCCGCGGGATCGAAGAGGAGGCGGTGATCCCCGGTGCTCACGGCCAGGGCCGAGAACTCAAAGAACACGAAGCCCAGCTCCCCCCGGGAGAGCCGGAGCCTGGCCAGTCCCTCCAGTCCCTCCCCCACCTTCATCCTCCTCCCTTATACCCGCAGGATAAATAGGGAGGGGATGGGGGAAGTCACGCAGGGGGAGGTGGAGGAGGCCTGCCTGGAGCTCCTGAGGAGGGCGAGCACCCGCCTCCCCCAGGATGTGAAGGCTGCCCTGAGGAGGGCCCTGCGCTCGGAGAGGGATCCCATCGCCAGGATCAACCTCAGGGCGGTGCTGGAGAACGTGGAGGTGGCGGAGAGGGAGGGTCTGCCCCTCTGCCAAGACACGGGGCTTCCCATCTTCTACTTCAGGCTTAGACCCCTCCCGGGGCTGGACCCGGCGGCGGCCGCGGCCAGGGCCGTGAGGAGGGCCACCAGGGAGGGAATCCTGCGCCCGAACACCGTTCACCCCCTCTCCAGGAGGAATCCCGGGGACAACCTGGGAAGGGGCATGCCCCTGGTCAGGTTCCTCCCCCCCGACGGCGAGGAGATGGAGATCACGGTGATGCTGAAGGGGGCGGGGGCGGAGAACGTGAGCAGGACCTCCGTGCTCAGCCCCGGGGAGGGGGAGAAAGGCCTGAGGGAGTTCGTGGTTAGGACGGTGTTGGAGGCGGGAGGAAAGCCCTGCCCTCCCGTCGTGGTGGGGGTGGGGGTGGGCGGAACGGTGGAGACCTCCATGGAGCTGGCCAAGCTGGCCCTCCTGCGACCCCTGCCCAAGAGGCACCCCGAGGCCCCCTTCAGGAGGCTGGAGGGTGAGCTGGAGAGGGAGATCAACCGGAGGGGATGCGGGCCCATGGGACTGGGAGGCAGGACCACCTGCCTGGGGGTCAAGGTGGAGTACGCCCACACCCACACCGCCAGCCTCCCTGTCTCCGTGAACCTGCAGTGCTGGGCCGCCAGGAGGGCCTCCGTGAGGGTGAAGGGGGGCCGGTGGGAATGGAAGTGAGGCTCTCCTCCCCGCTGGGGAAGGAAACGAGCATGCTGAGGGTGGGGGACCTGGTCTTCCTGACGGGGGAGGTGGTGACGGCCAGGGACCTGGCCCACTCCAGGATGCTGGAGTTCCTCTCCAGGGGGAGGAAGCTCCCCGTGGAGCTAAAGGGAGGGGTCCTCTACCACTGCGGGCCGCTGGTGAGGAGGGAGGGCAGAGGGTGGAGGGTCCTTTCAGCCGGTCCCACCACCAGCCTCAGGATGGATCCCCTTCTCCCCTCCCTGCTCCCCAGGCTTGGGGTCAGGGCGGTGGTGGGGAAAGGAGGGGTGGGGGAGAGGACCAAGAAGGTGATGAGGAGGATGGGATGCGTGTACCTGGCCTTCCCCGGGGGCTGCGGGGCCCTGGCGGCCAGGGCGGTGGAGGAGGTGAAGGAGGTACACTGGCTGGACCTGGGCCCGCCGGAGGCCATGTGGGTGCTGGGGGTGAGGGGCTTCGGCCCCCTGGTGGTGGCGGTGGACTCCCGCGGGGGGGACCTCTATGAAAGGGCGAGGAGGGCCGAGGGGATACGTGGGTGAGATCTTCAGCTCCGTTCAGGGGGAAGGGCCGCTGGTGGGAAGGAGGCAGATCTTCATCCGCTTCGCCGGGTGCTCCCTCCGCTGTTCCTACTGCGACACGCGAAGGTACTGGAACCCCAGGCCGCCCGAGTGCAGGGTGGAGGTCTCCCCAGGCACAGGGCGCTTCAGGAGGGTCAGGAATCCGCTTCCGGCGGGGGAGGTGGTGGCCAGGGCCCTGGACCTCCTCACCCCCGACCTCCACTCCGTCTCCCTGACGGGAGGGGAGCCGCTGGAGGCGGGGGACTTCCTGGTGGAGGTGGCCTCTGCGCTGAGGAACAGCGGGATCGGGCTTTACCTGGAGACGAACGGCTCCCGGCCCTCCACCCTGCGGAGGGTCCTCCCCCACCTCCGGTACCTCTCCCTATGCCTGAAGCTCCGGGGTCAGGTTCCGGGTGAGTGGGAGGGGCTGTTCGAGAGGGAGATGGAGTGCGCCAGGATGGCCTGCCGGGCCGGGGTAGAGGCCTTCCTGAAGGTGGTGATCAGGGGGAGGGTGGACCTGGGGGACTTCGGGGAGATCTGCGACCGCCTGGCGGGGCTCGGCCTTCCCTTGGTCCTCCAGCCCGCCACCGCGGGGGGAAGGGTGGTCCCCCTGCGCGAGCTCCTCCCCTTCTCCAGGATGGCGGCCGAGAGGGGGGTCAGGGAGATAGCCCTAATACCTCAGGTGCACAGGCTCTGGGGGATAAGGTGAGGATAGAGCTGGAGGCCGGACACTTCTCGGCGGTTCACTTCATCGCGGAGCACGAGAGGTGCGAGCACCTGCACGGTCACAACTGGAGGGTGAGGGTGGAGGTGGAGGGGGAGCCGGACCGGAGGGGGATGGTGGTGGACTTCCTGGAGCTTAGGGCCAGGGTGGATGAGATTCTGAGGAGGTACGACCACCGGGTGCTCCTCCCCACCCTCAACCCGCTGGTGGAGCTGGAGGAGGAGGGGACCGGGGTGAGGGTGAGGGCCGGCCACAGAACCTTCCTCTTCCCCGCCGAGGACGTGGTGAGGCTTCCGGTGGTGAACGTGACGGTGGAGGAGCTGGCCAGGCTGATCGGGGAGGAGCTGGCAGAGGGGCTCAGGGCCCCCAACCTGCGGAGGCTGGTGGTCCGCGTCTCGGAGGCCCCCGGGCAGGAGGCCGTGTTCGAGCACACCCTGCGGTAGGCTGCGGTGCCCGCCGAACTCCTCCTCCTGCCCGCCGGCCTGCTCATCTCCCTGCTGTGCTCGAGCGTGGGGCTGGGAGGGGGGATCTTCATGGTCCCCCTCCTCCTCTGGCTCGGCCTCTCTCCCCACACCGCCGTGGGAACCAGCCTCTTCGCCATCACGGTGGTGGCCTGCTCCTCCACCCTGGCCTATGCCCTACAGCGCAGGATAGACTACCGGACGGGCCTCCTGCTGGACTCCCTGGACGTCCCAGGGGCGGTGGCGGGGGCCTACCTGACCACCATGCTGGCGGGGGGAACCCTCTCCCGCCTCTTCGGGGTGGTGCTCCTGGGGGTGGGTTGCCACCTCTGGCTCAGGAGGGAAACGGGGGAGGAGGTTCCCCCCTCCTTCACCCTCCGTCCGGTGCTGGTGACCGCGGCGGGGAGCTTCGCCAGCGGGTTCGTCTCCGGGATGTTCGGGATAGGGGGAGGAATAGTGGATGAGGCCGTCATGCTCCTGGGGCTGGGCATGTCCCTCAAGCTCTCGGCCGGAACCGCCATGTTCGGCATGTCCCTCACCACCCTTCCGGCCTTCCTCTCCCACCTCCTCCTCGGCCACTTCTCCCCCTCCCACGCCCTCCCCCTGGCGGCGGGATGCGCGCTGGGTGGGCCCCTCGGGGCCATTACCTCCAGGGGGCTTAGCACTAGGACGCTGCAGAGGGTGCTGGCGGCGGTGATCCTCTTGGTGGGAATCAGGCTGGTCCTCCGGGCGGGATAAGGATAAATCCGCCCCGAGAGACCACCGTTGGGGTCGTGGGGTAGCCTGGTCCATCCTCCTGGCTTTGGGAGCCAGGGACCTGGGTTCAAATCCCGGCGACCCCATCATTCCGGCCCGAGAAGGTCCGGCCTACACGATCGCGGCAGCCTTGGTCGCGGTGCAACGGTCCCCGAACCCCTCAGGCGACGGTGAGACCGAAGGGCTTCACCCAAAAATCGCAGTCCTTCTCTCCGTTGGAGAAGCACCTCACCTCTTCCACCACGTATTCCTTCCCCGTCACGAGGTTGGTGGCCCCGGCGATGAAGCCAGCGGTGTAGTAGCACACCTTCTTTCCTATCACCCCCCTCCGCCTGGCGAAGATGGTCCCCCCCTTGTACCTCAGGATGTTCTTTCCACCCTCCTTGAGGAATTCCACCGCCTGTGCCATGCCGCTTCGGGTGAAGAAGGCATCCGTGTAAAGGGTTTTCTCCTTTACGCTCTTGGGTGCCAGCTTCAGGTTGTTGCTCAGCCACCGGTAGACCTGCATCCCGGATTTAACCCCCGCATCGTAAAGGATCATGGCGGCCGAGCCTCCCCCGAGCCCAAAGGAAACTGCCTCCTCCAGGCTCTTCCCCACCTCCTCCACGCAGCTCCACCAAACCTCGAAAACCTCCTTCCAGCGCTTGGCCAGGAATCTGTCTATCTCCCGCTGGATGGCCGCATAGCTCTTCATCAATAATTAATTACTCCTTTATCCATATCTAGTTTACTCCAGAAGGGCCACGAAGCCGGCCCTGCCGCTCCTCCGAGGAAGCCCCCCTTCGACCCCGCGACCCGCTAAGACCGGAAAACTGGGGGACTGGCCATCTGAAGATTCCCAACCCCCAATCCCGTTGTCCCCAGGGAGCCTGGAGGCGAAGGGCCAACAAGAACTCTGGCCCGAGGCCCAGAGGGGTAGGCGGGACCGGAACCCCGTCCCCAAGCCTGACCGGTTCCCAAGCCGAAGGATTTAAGGAAAGCCGCTCGAATAAGGCGGGCATGAAGATAGGGGTGATGGCGGACACGCACGACAGGCTGGATGCCGTGGAAAGGGCCGTCGACCTCTTCAACTCCCTGGGGGTGGAGCACGTGCTCCACGCCGGTGACCTTATCTCCCCCTTCGTCGTCCCCAGGCTGGCCAGGCTCAGGGCCAGGCTCACCCTGGTCTGGGGGAACAACGACGGAGACAGGGTGCTCGTCTCCAGGAGGATGGCGGAGCACGGGCTGGAGCCGGCTGGGGACTTCGCCTCCCTCACCCTCGGGGGGAGGAGGATAGCCCTTCTCCACGGGACCAGCGAGCAGGTGGTGAGGGCCCTGGCCGCCTCGGGCGAGTTCGAGGTCGTCGTCCGCGGGCACACCCACCAGGTCTCCATCACCCGCGAGCCCTGTCTCATCCTGAACCCGGGCGAGGTCTGCGGTTATCTGACGGGAAGGAGGACGGTGGCCGTGCTCGACCTGGCTTCCCTGGCGGTGGAGGTGCTGGAGCTCTAAGACCGGGACCTCCGGCGCCCCCTCCTGCCCCTCCAGCCCCTAGGCTCCAGGGGCCGCGGGGGAGGGATCACCCTTGACTCCGCGGAAGCCATCTCCCTGAGCTTCTCGTCCACGATCCTGGCTATGTCCCCGAAGCCCACCAGCACGCAGGGAACTCCCCGGAGCCTGGCCAGCTCGTACACCCTCTGCTCCTGCGTGACCAGCACCAGTCCCTTCCTGGCGGCCTGCTCCACCACCCGCTCGTCCTCCGCCCCCCTGAGTCCCTCCTCCTCCACCGTTCGCACCTCCCACCCCAGGAGCCTCAGGAAGGGTTTGAGGCCGCTGTACATCTCGTCCAGCAGGATCCTCATCCCCCTTCCTCCCCCTCCGGAGTAAAAACCCATTCTTGTTGTCCCAATCTGGGATACTTATTAAAAAGGTGGAGGATAAGTAGGTTGGGATGCCCTATCAACAGGTGAAGGGTCTCAAGATCTTTTACGAAAAACGGGGAGAGGGTTTTCCGGTTTACCTCCTGCACGGGGCCCTCCTCACCCACTCCCTCTGGGAGCCTCAGCTGGAGGCCCTGGCATCCCGGTACTCCGCCATTGCCCCCGACCTGCCCGGACACGGCCAGTCCGATTCCCTTTCCTCCCCCTCCATCGGGGATTACTCCGAGACGGTGGCGGGGCTGATGGAGGCCCTGGGAACGAAGGAGGCGGTGGTGGTGGGTCATTCCATGGGGGGAGCCGTCGCCCTGCAGCTGGCCCTGGATCATCCGGAGAAGGTGAGGGCCCTGGTCCTGGCCAACACGGGGGCCAAGCTGGGGGTTTCCCCCCTCCTCCTGCGGGTTCTAAAGGAAGACTTCAGGGGGGCCACGGAGGTGGGGTGGAGGAGCATGCTGGGGGGAAAGGGCAGGAGGAGGGAGCAGGAGCTCAGGAGGCTGGAGGAGGTGATGAAGGCCACCAGGCCGGAGGTGGGGGTGGCGGACTTCGAGGCCTGCAACGCCTTCGACTGCAGGGGCAGGCTTTCGGAGATAAGGAAGCCCGCCCTCATCGTGGGGGGAGCGGACGACACCCTCACTCCCCCCTGGTACCAGGAGTACCTCCACCAGAGGCTGGAGGGCTCCTCCCTGGTGATGCTGAGGGAGGTGGGCCATCTCTCCATGGTGGAGGATCCATCCTCCTTCAACTCAGCCCTTCTTTCCTTCCTGGAGAGGGTGGTGGGGTGAGGCCAGCCCGCCCAGCAGCTCGGAGAGGCGGGCGAGGTCCGCCGGGGGAAGGTCCCTGACCTTGGCCTCCGCCAGCTCCGGGGGAAGAAGGCGGTCCAGCACCTCCCTCCTCTCGCGCTTGTCCAGGCGGAGGTCCGGGAAGAGCTCTGCGAAGGAGTGGTAGAGGGCGTTCCTCACCCTCTTCCCCGGATGGTGGAAGAGGACCCTCACCACCCTCTCAAACCTCTCCTCGTCCTCCACCCTGAAGGGGGAAGGCCTGGGCCTCATCCTGACCACCGCCGACCTCACCCTGGGAGGGGGAAAGAAGGCGGAGGGGGGGACCTCCTCCAGCAGCTCCACCTCCACCCGGCGGAAAACGCTCACCGTCAGGCGCCCGTAGTCCCTGGAGCCGGGAGGGGCCACCAGCCTGCGGGCGAACTCCAGCTGGTACATGAGGACGGCCACCTCGAAGCCGAGCTCCAGCAGCCTGAAGGTGAGGTCGGAGGAGAGGGAATAGGGGAGGTTGGAGACCACCTTGTTGAAGGGGGGAAGGGACAACCTGAGCGCATCCCCCTGCAGGACCCTGACGTTCCCGCACCCTTCCTCCTCCAGTACCTTCCGGAGGAGGGAGGCCAGCCTGGGGTCCCGCTCCACCGCTATCACCTCCCCCGCCCGCCTGGCCAGGAGGAGGGTGAGGTTCCCCACCCCCGCCCCCACCTCCAGCACCCTGTCCCTCTCGCTCACGCCCGCGTAGTCCACCATGCGCTGCAGGAGGGAGGTGTCGAGGACCAGGTGCTGCCCGTACCTCCTCCTCAGCCTTATTCCTTCCGCCCTGAGCCTCTCCCTGAGGTCCATCAACCCGGGAAGAGCTCCTTTAGGGCCTCCTGGTAGACCCTGAAGTCCTCTTCCGTGAAGAGCACGAACCTGACCTCCTCCAGCCTGTCCTCCTTTTCCAGGAACTCCTTCACGGCCTTCAGGGCCACCCTGCTCGCCTTCTCCACCGGGTATCCGTAGGCCCCCGTGCTTATGGAGGGGAAGGAAACGGTCTTTATCCCCCTGGAGACCGCCAGCCTGAGGGAGTTCTGGTAGGCCCTGGCCAGTAGCTCCGGCTCCCTCTTGTTTCCCCCCCTCCAGATGGGCCCCACGGTGTGGATCACGTACCTGGCCTTCAGGCGTCCCCCGGAGGTGATCACGGCCTCTCCCACCGGAAGGCCGTCCGGCCACTCCCTCTCCCTTATCCTGGCGCACTCCTCCCTGATGGTGGGTCCTCCCTTGCGGTGTATGGCCCCATCTACCCCCCCTCCGCCCATCAGGCTGGGATTGGCCGCGTTCACGATGGCCTCCGTGTCCTGCTCGGTGATGTCCCCCTTCACCAGCCTGAGGACGGCCCTTCCCACCCTCACCTCCATCCTCTCTCCCTGCCTTATTCCTCCCCCCTCAAAAACCTAGAGGAGGGGAAGGAGGAGGGGGGAGAAGACCAGGGCGCTCACCGCCATGAGCTTCAGGAAGATGTTGATGGAGGGGCCGGAGGCATCCTTCAGCGGATCCCCCACCGTGTCCCCCGTGACGGCCGCGGCGTGGGTGGGGCTCCCCTTTCCCCCCAGGTGCCCCTCCTCCACGTACTTCTTGGCGTTGTCCCAGGTGTTCCCCACGTTCCCCTGGAACATCCCGAGCAGGAGGCCCGACCCTATGGCCCCGGCCAGGAAGCCCACCAAGCCCTGGGGACCCATCACCACCAGGACCACCGGCGGGAAGAGGATGGCCAGGAGGCCGGGGAGGAGGAGGTTCTTGAGGGCGTTGTCCGTGGCCAGGGAGACGCAGCGGGCGTAGTCGGGCTTGGCCCTCCCCTCCATCAGCCCGGGGATCTCCCTGAACTGCCTTCTTATCTCGTCCACCATCCTGAAGGCCCCCCCGCTCACCGCCAGCACCACCAGGGCCGTGAAGAGGGCGGGAACGGATACCCCCACCAGGAGGCCGGCGAAGGTCTTCGCGTTCACCAGGCTGAGCAGGCTGTCCAGGCCCCCCGCCCCCGCGGCGTACTCCTTGAACTCGTCCAGCTGGGTGAGGGTGAAGAAGAAGGCTATGGCGGTGAGGGCGGCCGACCCTATGGCGAAACCCTTGCAGATGGACTTCATGGTGTTCCCCACCGAGTCAAGCCTGTCCGTGATCCTCCTGACCCTGGCGGGCAGGCCTGCCTGCTCCGCTATCCCCGCCGCGTTGTCCGTGATGGGGCCGTAGGCGTCGGCGGCCACGATCACCCCGGCCACCGAAAGCATGCCCACGGCGGAGAGGGCCACGCCGTAGAAGCCGGCGGCCAGGTAGGAGACCAGACCGGCCACGGCTATGGAGACCACCGGAACGAAGGTGCTGAACCACCCCATGGAGAAGCCCTCCAGGATGTCCAGGGCCGCCCCGGCCCGGGCAGCCTCCGCCACCCTGCGGGCGGGCCTCCTGTCCTTGGAGGTGAAGTAATCGGAGGTCTCCCCCACCACCATCCCCACCAGCAGCCCGCTCATCACGGCCAGGAAGGGCCCCTTCCACCCTCCCCCCAGCAACCACCTGCAGGCGAAGAGGGAGAGGAGGAGGGTGAGGGAGGTGGCCAGGAGGGAGGAGCGCGTCAGGGCCCTGGAGGGATCCCCCCTCACGGAGAAGCAGGCCACCAAGGAGGCGAGCACGCCGAGGGAGGAGACCAGGAGGGGAAGGAGCACCCTCTCCCCCAGCCCGTACAGGATGGCTCCCAGGGCCATCGCGGAGATGAGGGACCCCACGTAGGACTCGAAGAGGTCCGCCCCCATGCCGGCCACGTCCCCCACGTTGTCCCCCACGTTGTCGGCTATCACTCCCGGGTTCCTGGGATCGTCCTCCGGGATCCCACGCTCGACCTTCCCCACCAGGTCCGCCCCTATGTCCGCCGACTTGGTGTAGATCCCTCCCCCCACCCTGGCGAAGAGGGCCACGGTGCTGGCCCCGAAGCTGAACCCTATCACGTCCTTCATGGCCCCCACCATCCTGTCCGGATCCGTCCCCCCGTAGAGCAGGCTCAGGAGGGTGACCCCCAGCAGCCCCACCCCCACCACGCTCATCCCCAGCACGCTTCCCCCCTTGAAGGCCAGGGAGAGGGCCCTCCCCACTCCCCCCCTGCGGGCGGCGTGGGCGGTCCTGGCGTTGCTCCGGATGGCGATGTTGAGCCCCACGAAGCCCGTGAGGGAGGAGCAGGCCGCCCCCACCAGGTAGGCCAGGGCCAGCCTAGCGTTGAAGGCGAGGAGAAACAGGGCCACCGCCACCACCACCGCCGAGATGAGGGTGTACTGCCTTCTCATGTATGCCCCCGCCCCCTCCCTGATGTAGCCCGCTATCTCCCTCATCCTCTCGGTTCCCTCCTCCTCCCCCAGCACCTTCCTGACGGCGTACAGAAGGTACAGGAAGGTGGCCAGGACCGAAAGGAAGACCAGGAGGAGCACCGGATCCATCCGCTCTCTTCTCCCCCGACCCAAATAAACTTTTTCAGGTCTCTCCCAGGAGGAGGGAAATGCGAATGCTCAGGATCCTCACGGAATCGGGGGTGGAGGTGGAGGTGGAGCTGACGGGGGAGAACCCCCTAACGGTGGAAGCCCTGTGGAAGGCCCTCCCCCTCACGGGGAAGGCGAGGAGATGGGGGAAGGAGATCTACTTCGAGGTTCCGGTGGAGGTGGGGGAGGAGAACGCCAGGAGGGAGGTGGAGGTGGGGGAGGTGGCCTACTGGCCCGAAGGCAGGTGCCTCTGTCTCTTCTTCGGCCCCACCCCCGCCAGCCGCGGGGACAGGCCCGTGGCCTACAGCCCCGTGAACGTGGTGGGGAGGGTGAGGGGGGACCCCTCCAGGCTGGAGGGGGTGAGGGCGGGGGAGAGGGTGAGGGTGGAGGGGGTGGTGAGGTCCTCCCGCCGGGGGCCGGGGGAGGAGTTCGTCAGGCGCAGGGAGGAGCTCTTCTCCAGGCTCAGGGAGGAGGGGAGGCTCACGCCCGAGCTGGAGAGGGAGGTGGTGGAGCTATACGGGAGGAGGGGGGAGAACGCCCTGAAGGCGGTGAGGGAGGGGAGGGTGGTGAGGAGGGGGGGAAGGTGGTTCGTGAAGGGGGAGACGGACGAGTACGAGGTGGTGCGCTCCATGTGCAGCTGCAGGGACTACGTGCTGAACGTGGTGACGGGGAAGGCGGGGGTGGACATGTGCTACCACGCCCTGGCCAAGCGGATATGCGAGCTGCTGGGAAGGTAGGGGAGGAACTGCTGAGGATGCTGGAGGAGAGGTACGGGGAGAGGGTGAGGGAGGAGCGGTACTCCGGTCCCTTCCAGGTGCTGGTGGCCTGCATCCTCTCCCAGCGCACCAGGGAGGAGAACACGGAGAGGGCGGCCAGGGCCCTCCTCTCCGTGGCCCCCACCCCAGAGAAGCTCTCCTCCCTTCCCCTGCCCAGGATCAGGAGGCTCATCAGGGGGGTGGGGCTGGCGGGGCAGAAGGCCAGGAACCTCAAGGAGACGGCCAGGCTCCTCCTGCGGAGGTACGGGGGGAAGGTACCGGCCAGCAGGGAAGAGCTCATGGGGCTCCCGGGGGTGGGCCCCAAGACCGCCGACGTGGTCCTGTGCTACGGGCTGGGAAAGCCCGCCGTGGCGGTGGACACCCACGTCAACCGGATAAGCAAGAGGCTAGGGCTGGTGGAGGAGGGGGCGGATCCCGAAAGGGTCAAGGAGGTGCTGGAGAGCATCCTCCCCAGGGACAAGTGGTACCTGGTCAACCGGGGGCTGGTGCTCTTCGGCAGGGAGATCTGCCTCCCCAGGCGTCCCAGGTGCGGGCAATGCCCCCTCAGGTCCTGCCCCTCCAGGGGGAGGGGATGAACGCCCTTCACCTCCTCCTGCTCCTGGGCTCCCCCTTCCTGGGGCTGGAGGCCATGCTCCTGGGCCTGAGGGGAGGGGCCGTGCTCTACTACAGGCGGAGGAGGGGAAGGGCCCTCCTCCTCACCCTCCTCTCCGGCCTCTCCGTCTCCCTCTCCACCCTGGCCACCGGGGAGCTCCTGAACCTTCCCGGTCCCGCCACCGTCTGCCTGCTTCTCTTGTACCTCCCGCTGGCCGGAAGGCTCCTCTCCCTCGGACGCCCCCCTCCCCCGCGCCTCCCCCTTCCGGACCTCTCCACCGAGGGGCTGGAGGAGCTCGTGAAGAGGAGGTACGGGAACCTCCTGCCTAGCCCTCCAGCCAGGAGAGGAGGCCGGAAAGCTCGGGGAAGCCGGAGAGGAGGGAGCCGACCCTCTCCCTGACCTCCCTCCACAGGTCTTCGAGTCCGGGCGGAACCCTTCCCCTCCCGTACCTCAGGCACTGCAGCAGGATGGACAGGGCGTCGCAGAGGTGCACCAGCCTGGCCTCCGCCGTCCTCCCCTCCGCGTACTCCCTCCAGAGCCCCTTCACCCTCTCCCCCCAGCTCCTGTCCCCCACCATCCCCTCCAGCGCTTCCTCCTCCTCCCTCCTCTTCTCCGGGGAGGGCAGCCTGTCCCCCACCAGTGCCTCGGGCCAGTCGTGCACCGTCGCCATGCCCAGCACCTTCTCCAGGTCCAGCCTCCTTCCCTTCCCCTCCAGCTCCAGCGAGAGGAGAAGGGAGAGGGAGCAGACCTCGAAGGAGTGCTGGGCCACGTCCTCCGCCTCCCCGGGCGGTATTCCCCGCACCAGCCAGCCCCTCCTCCGCACCCCCTTGAGCTCACCCAGCCTCCTCGCCAGCTCCTCCAGCTCCATCCTCCTGCGTAGGGTTCGGTAGGGTTAAAAGCAACCGCGCCGAAGGGAGGCGATGGAGAAGAAACTGGTGGGAAGGGTGGAGCACTACTTCACCAGGATAGGGGTGGCGGTGGTCAACCTCTCGGACGAGCTGAAGGTGGGGGACCGCATCTCCATCGAGGGGCCCACCACCAACTTCCAGCAGGTGGTGGAGTCCATGCAGATCGAGCACCAGAACGTGCAGTCGGCCGGGCCCAACCAGCGGGTGGGGCTGAAGGTGGTCCAGAGGGCCAGGGAGAAGGATCTGGTGTACAAGCTCCTCTAGGTTCCCCTCCGCCAGGAGCTCAGGTACTCCCTCTGCTCCTCCGTCTGCCTCTCCAGCCTTATTCCCCAGAGCCTCAGCTTGAGCTCCGCCACCCTCCTGTCGATCTCGGGAGGGACCTCGTGCACGCCCGGCCTCAGCCTCTCCGCATTCTCCGCCAGGTAGGCCAGGCTCAGGGCCTGGAGGGAGAAGCTCAGGTCCATGATCTCGATGGGATGGCCCAGGGAGCGGCTTCCGGCCAGGTTCACCAGCCTCCCCCCCGCCAGCAGGTAAAGCCTCCTCCCATCCCTCAGCCTGAACTCCTCCACGTCCTCCAGGACCTGCCTCCTGCGCTCCGAGAGCCTGCGCAGGGCCTCCAGGTCTATCTCCACGTTGAAGTGGCCGGCGTTGCACAGGATGGTCCCGTCCTTCATCCTCCTGAGGTGCTCCTCCCTTATCACGTGGAAGCTGCCGGTGGCGGTGATGAAGATCTCCCCCTCCTCGCAGGCCTCCTCCAGGGGCTTCACCAGGAAGCCGTCCATGGCCGCCTCCAGGGCCCTGACGGGGTCCGTCTCCACCACCGTTACCACCGCCCCAAGCCCCCTCGCCCTCGAGGCTATCCCCCTCCCCACGTGGCCGTAGCCCACCACCACCACCCTCTTCCCCCCGATCTGGAGGTTGGTCAGGGACATGAGGGCCTGAAGGGTGGATTCGGCGGTTCCGAACCTGTTGTCGAAGAGGCGCTTGGTGGGGGAGTCGTTCACCGCTATGACGGGGAAGCGGAGCTCACCCCTCCTCTCCATCGCCCTGAGTCGCTGGACCCCCGTGGTGGTCTCCTCGCATCCCCCCTTCACCTCCTCCGCCCCTCCCCCGGAGTGTAGCTCCGCCACCAGGTCCCCCCCGTCGTCCACCACCAGCCGCGGGCGGTCCGCTATCACCCTCCTCAGGTTCCGGTAGTAGTCCCTGAGGCTCTCCCCCCTCCAGGCGTAGACCCTCACCCCCTCCTTCACCAGGGCCGCCGCCACCTCATCCTTGGTGGAGAGGGGGTTGCAGCCGGCCAGGGAGACCTCCGCCCCCCCCTCCTTCAGGGTCAGGGCCAGGACCGCGGTCTTGGCCTCCACGTGCAGGGCCGCCCCCACCCTCAGCCCCCTAAGGGGCTTGGAGGAGGAGAACTCCCTCCTGATCTCCGCCAGCACGGGCATGTGCTCCTTCGCCCACTCCACCTCCGCCTTTCCCCGCCTGGCCAGCCTCAGGCTCCTTATCCTGTACCTCACGTCCCTCCCCCCGTCATGCCCGTCACCTCCTCATGAAGCTTCCTCAGGCGGGAGAGGGCGGGGTGATCTGGCCCCAGTTCCCTCTCGAACCTCCTCAGGATCTCCCCGAACTCCACCTCCCCCTCCCCCTCCACCAGCTTGTCGGCGTAGGCCACCAGCTTCTCCTCCACGGTGGTGGGGAGGAAGTCCCTGTCGGGGAGGCCCAGCTCCCTCGCCTCCTCCCTGGGTATCCCCGCCCCCACGTGGTTCTCCGCGAACCTGGCCAGCTCGGGAAGGCCCTCCTCCCTCAGGATCCTTCCCCCCTCCACCCCGTGCCCCACCCCGTGCGTGACCGATCTCCCCACGTCGTGCAGGAGGGCGCCCAGGCTGACCAGCTCCAGATCCACCCTCACCCCCCTTTCCCTGGCCCGCCGGGCCAGCTCCAGGGCCTTCCTCTCCACCGCCAGACAGTGCCTCACCACCTCCTCCGGGCAGCCCGCCCGGCGAAGGAGGTTGAGGGCCTCCTCACGAGTTGGCCTGAAGCCCTTCCCCCCACTGGCGCCTCAGGACCTCTATCTGGGCCTCCAGGCTGGCTATGATCTCCTTGTTGTCCATGAAGTTCAGCTGCTCGCCGCAGTGGGGGCACCTGAACTCCCTCTCCGAGGCCTCCTCGAAGGTCAGGCGCGGGCAGTTGTTCTTGCAGGCGAAGAACATGTGGCTGCGCTCGTACTCCAGCCTCTCCTCGAGCTTCCTCAGCAGCTCCCTCTGGATGGACTGCAGGTTCTCCAGCGCCCCGTCTATCTGCACGTACCAGCGGTAGATGTACCACCCGTTGTCCTCGTTCCTCAGCCTGTGGTAGTTGACCACCCTGCTCTCGTAGAGGTCGTAGAGGATCTTCCTGACCAGGTTCACCCTGAGGCGGGTGAGCTTGGCTAGCTCCTCATCCGTCAGCTGCTTCCCCCAGAGCTTGGAAAGGATGAGGAGACCGTGCCTCCCGGCCACCCTTTTGATGAACTCCTTGAGGGCCGGGTTCTTGGAGAAAGGATCTACCTTCTTTCCCTCCTTCTTTCCGGCCATCTCCATACTTTTGTTCCTTCCTCCCTTATATCGGTTGTTTAAACCACGCTAACAGGCCAGGAGCCGCATCCCTTTTTAACCGGAAGGGTCAAGTTACTAAGTTGTGGTGGTTCCTGGCCCCCAAGGTGGCCTTCGGTGAGGAGGCGCTGGACGCCCTGGAGACCGTGAAGGGGAGCAGGGCGATGGTGGTCACGGACCGCACCATGAGGCAGCTGGGCTTCGTGGAGGAGGTGGTCCAGCGCCTGAGGAAGAACGGGATGGAGGTGCTGGTCTTCGACGAGGTGGAGCCCGAGCCCTCCAAGGAGACCGTCATGAAGGGGGCGGAGAGGGCCAGGGAATTCTCCCCCGATTGGTTCGTGGGCCTGGGGGGAGGATCCTGCATGGACGCCGCCAAGGCCATCTGGGTCATGTACGAGAGGCCCGACCTCAGGATCGAGGACATCACCCCCATGACGGAGCTGGGACTCAGGAAGAAGGCCAGGCTGGTCTGCATCCCCACCACCAGCGGCACGGGCTCGGACGCCACCTGGGCCACCGTCATCACCAGCAGGGAGGAGGTCTTCAAGATGGAGCTGGCCTCCAGGGAGATCCTTCCCGACCTCTCCATCGTGGACCCCAGGCTGGCCTCGAAGATGTCCCCCTCCCTCACCGCCAGCACGGGAATGGACGTGGTGGCCCACGCGGTGGAGGCCTACCTTTCCCAGTGGAGCAATCCCTTCTCCGACGCCCTGGCCCTCCAGGCCCTCAGGCTGGCCTTCAGGTACCTCCCCAGGGCCTACGCCAACGGGAGCGATATGGAGGCCAGGGAGAAGATGCACGTGGCCGCCACCATGGCGGGCATGGCCTTCTCCAACTCCCAGATAGGGCTGATCCACGCCATGGGGCACTCGCTGGGGGCGGTTTACCACCTCCCCCACGGCAGGACGGTGGGGCTCTTCCTCCCGTACGGCATGGAGTACGCCAGGGAGGTGGCGAAGGAGAGGCTGGTGGACATAGCCTGGGCGGCGGGGGTGGAGGCCCCCTCCCGGGAGGAGACCGTGGAGAGGCTGCTGGGCTGGATAAGGGATTTCGTGAGGGGGCTTGGGGAGCCCCTCTCCGTAAGGGAGCTGGGGATAGGGAGGGAGGACTTCGAGGGGAGGCTGGAGGAGCTGGTGAGGAAGGCCATGCAAAGCACGGGAATCTTCACCAGTCCGAGGGTGCCGGACGAGGCGGACTGCAGGAGGCTCTTCCTCTACGCCTACGAGGGGAGGAGGGTGGACTTTTAGATCTAAGTATGGCTGAGAGGTCTCCCTTGGAGGTCCTTTAAACGATATCGGTTTACTCGAATTTCCATTAGGAGGATCAAGCCCTCGCTTTCCGCCACCCGATGAAGACGCTGATTGCTTAGCACTAACTCCCATCCAGAAAGGCTTCCTCAGCGGGATCTTGCCGGACGAGTAGACTGCAGAAGGGTCTTCGCCTAGCAGGAAAAGGGGGAGGAACTTTTTGGCCCGGTGGGGAAGACTTAAATGACGGGAGTACAGTTTCTCGTAGGGGGATGAGGCTAAAGGGGAAGGTCGCCCTCATCGCCGGCGCCGGCTCCAGCGGGCCGGGGATAGGGATCGGGAGGGCCACCTCCATCCTCTTCGCCCAGGAGGGGGCCAAGGTGGTCTGTGCGGACATCAGCAGAAGGGCGGCCGAGGAGACCCTGAGGATGGTAAAGGAGAGGGGGGGAGAGGGCATCGTGGTGCAGGGGGACGTCACCCGCTCCGAGGACGCCCGCAGGATCGTGGAGACGGCGGTTTCCACCTACGGGAAGCTGGACATCCTGCACAACGTGGTGGGGATAGCCACCCCCTTCGGGATCCTGGAAACCTCGGAGGAGGACTGGGACGCGGTGGTGACCACCAACCTGAAGAGTATCTTCCTCATGTCCAAGTACGCCGTTCCCCACATGATCCGGGGAGGGGGAGGGGTGATCATCAACACCTCCTCCGCCGCCGGTCTGACGGGGCATCCCAGCGCCAACTACTCCGCCACCAAGGCCGCCATCATCAACCTCACCAGGAGCATGGCCATCGAGCTGGCGGAGTACAACATCAGGGTCAACTGCATCGCCCCTGGCTTCCTGGACACCCCCATGGTGGCCCCCATCATGACGGAGGAGCGCAGGAGGATCCTGGAGTGGATGATCCCGCTCGGGCGCCTGGGCACGGCCTGGGATGCGGCCTACGGGGCCCTGTACCTGGCCTCCGACGAGGCCTCCTACGTGACAGGCATCACCCTGGTGATAGACGGAGGCCTGCTGGCCGGGAGGGGGATAGGGCCAGCCAAGCCGCCAGGGGGAATGATTTGATCTACGAGCTGCGCAGCTACACCCTCAGACCGGGGAAGCTGGAGGAGTTCCTCTCCTTCTACCGGGAGAAGGCCATGCCGCTGGGGCTGGAGAAGCTGAGGGGAAGGGGGGAGCCGGTGGGGCAGTGGATCACTAGGTACCGGGAGGTGGTGGAGCTGGAGGGGGAGTGGAGGGTGGTGGAGACCGAGGAGGTCTGCTACATGCTGGCCTTCCCCACCAGGGAGAAGAGGGAGGAGTTCTGGCTGGACTTCCTGGGGAGCGAGGAGTGGAAGTCCCTCATGCCCGAGTGGGCCACCCTGGTCTCCAAAATGGATAACAGGATCCTGGAGCCGGCCCTCTAGCAGATCCTGGGAACGGGATCCCCGTAGGGGGGAGGGAGGATCCTCCGGCCGCCCGGGGAGGTCTCCATCACCACCCCCTCAAACTCGTCCGTGACCTCCCCTATGAGCTCGGCCTCCCTGCCCAGCCTGTGGGCCCTGAGGGCCTCCAGCACCTCCTCGGCCTTCTGCGCCACCACCCCCACCACCACCTTCCCCTCGTTGGCCATCTCCAGGGGATCCACCCCCAGCATCTCGCAGGCCGCCCTCACCCCCTCCCTGATGGGTATCCTATCCTCGTAGAGGAGGATGCCCACCCCCGACTTCTCGCTCCACTCGTTCAGGGCATTGGCCAGCCCTCCCCTGGTGGGATCCTTCATGGCCACCACCCCTCCCACCTCCAGCACCTCCTGGATCAGGCCGTTGAGGGGGGCCACATCCGACCTCACCTCCGTTTCAAAACCGTACCCCTCCCGGGCGGAGAGGATGGCCACCCCGTGGTCCCCCACCGTCCCGGAGATCAGGATCTTGTCCCCCGGCCTCAGGTTGGAGTCCAGCAGCCACCTGCTCCTCACCTCCCTGTACTTCCTGACCTCCTGCAGGTTCCGCTCCAGCGCCTCGCTCCTCACCCCCACCCCCGAGGTGTTGATCACCAGCTGGTCCAGCGCCCCCTTCTCCATCACCTTGGTGTCCCCAGCCAGGATGTGCACCCCCGCCTCCCTGCAGGTCTCCGAGGCACTCCTCACGATCCTGCGCAGGTCCTCCAGCGGGAAGCCCTCCTCCAGGATCAGGCCGCAGGTCAGGGCGAGGGGCCTCGCCCCTATCACGGCCAGGTCGTTCACCGTCCCCGAGACCGCCAGCCTCCCTATGTCCCCGCCGGGGAAGAAGAGGGGCTTCACCGTGTAGGAGTCCGAGTGCACGGCTATCCCCTCCACCACGGAGGAGTCGTCCAGGGCCTCCAGCGGGACCTCCGCCCCGCTCCCCCCCAGCTCCTTCACGATGAACTCCCTCAGGAGCTCCCGCATGGCCGTCCCCCCAGCCCCGTGCGCCATCGTCACCCTTCCGGCCAAGCATCCTTCCCTCTCCGGCCGGGAAAAAAGATTTTAGGTTGGCCCCTCCTCCCTCTGAGCATGCACGAGTGGGCGGTGGCGGAGGGGGTGGTGGAGGCCCTGCTCAGGAGGGGGAGGGAGGAGGGGGCCAGGCGGATCACCCGCTTCAGGCTAAGGCTGGGGGAGATCGGGGGGGTGGAGGAGGAGATGCTCAGGCTGGCCCTCCGGGAGCTCTCCCGGGGAACCATCCTGGAGGGGGCGGAGATGGAGGTGGAGAGGGAGAGGGGAAGGGTGGGATGCAGGAGGTGCGGGACGGAGTGGTCCCCGGACAGGGAGAGCCTGGAGGAGGACGCCCTGCACCTCCTCCCCGACCTCCTCCCCCTCTTCCTCAGGTGCCCGCGCTGCGGGAGCGTGGACCTGGAGATAACGGGGGGAAGGGGGGTGAGGATAGAATGGCTGGAGCTGGAGAGATAGATCCCAGGGAGGCGGCGGCGGAGAGGAGGCTCTCGGAGGTGCGCAGGATCCTGGCGGTGGCCAGCAGCAAGGGGGGAGTGGGGAAGAGCCTCCTCTCGGCCGTCCTGGCCCTCCTCCTCTCCCGCAGGGGGTACCGGACGGGCCTCCTGGACCTGGACTTCCACAGTCCCTCCCTCCACCTCATCCTGGGGAGGAGGGGAGAAGTAAGGGAGGAAAGGGGGATCCTCCCGGCCACCGTCCACGGCCTGCGGTTCCTCTCCGTCGTTCACTTCTCCGGGGAAAGGCCCCTCCTCCTCAGGAAGGAAAGCATCTCCTCCTCCCTGCTAGATCTCCTCTCCTCCACCCGCTGGGGGGAGCTGGACCACCTGGTGGTGGACATGCCCCCCGGAAGCGGGGACGAGCTGCTGGAGCTCCTCAGGGTGGCCGGAAGGACGGAGTTCCTGCTGGTCTCCACCCCCTCCAGGCTGTGCAGGGAGAGCGTGGAGAGGATGGTGAGGGGGCTCAGGGAAGTGGGGGCCAGGGTGGTGGGGGTGGTGGAGAACTTCTCGGAGGGGCTCCCGCCCTCCTGGGAGGGGGTGCGGGTGCTTGGGAGCCTCCGGCCCGATCCGGAGGTGGAAGGGGCGGTGGGGAGGGTGGAGAGGCTGCTGCGCACCTCCTTCGCCAGGGAGGCCGAGCGGGTGCTGGAGGAGTACCTGAGGGAGGGAAATGGGCCAGGCCAGGGCTGAGGTGAGGGTGAGGGGAAGGGTACAGGGGGTGGGCTTCCGCCCCTTCGTGTACCGGCTGGCCCGCAGGTACGGCCTCAAGGGCTTCGTGAGGAACCTGGGGGACGCCGGGGTGCAGGTGGTGGTGGAGGGCGAAAGGAAGGCGGTGGAGGACTTTCTGGTCTCCCTGCGCGCGGAGGCCCCTCCCCTCTCCAGGGTGGAGGAGGTGGAGGTGGGGTGGTCGGAGGCCACGGGGGAGTTCGAGGGCTTCGAGGTGAGGAGGAGCCTGGAGGAGGGAATGGGCGGCCTTCCCATCCTTCCCCCCGACCTGGCCGTCTGCGCGGAGTGCATCGGGGAGATGCTCGACCCCGCCGACAGGAGGTTCGGGTATCCCTTCACCACCTGCGTGAACTGCGGCCCACGCTTCACGGTGATCTTCGACCTCCCCTACGACAGGGAGAGGACCTCCATGGTGGACTTCCCCCTCTGCCCTGCCTGCCTCGGGGAATACACGGATCCCTCGGACCGCCGCTACCACGCCGAGACCACCTGCTGTCCGTCCTGCGGCCCCAGGCTGGAGCTCTACGAGGCCACGGGGCGAAGGGTCGAGGTGAGGGATCCCCTCAAGGAGGCGGCCAGGCTCCTGGACGAGGGCTTCATCCTGGCCGTGAAGGGGATAGGGGGGACCCACCTGGCCTGCAGGACGGTGGAGGATGAGCCCCTGAGGAGGCTGAGGGAGGCCTTCCGCCGGCCGCAGCAGCCCTTCGCCGTCATGTCCAGGGACGTGGAGACCGTCCGCACCTTCGCGGAGGTGGGGGAGGAGGAGGAGAGGGAGCTCACCTCCCACCGCCGCCCCATCGTGGTGCTGAGGCGCTCCAGGGACTTCCCCCTCTCCGAGCTGGTCTCCCCCGGCCTGGACTCCGTGGGGGTGATGCTCCCCTACTCCGGCATACACCTCCTCCTGCTCGGGCACGGGAGGGAGCCCGCCTACGTGATGACGAGCGCCAACCCCCCCGGCCTGCCCATGATCGTGGAGAACGAGAGGGCCCTGAGGGAGCTCAGGGGGAAGGTGGACTACCTCCTCCTCCACAACCGCAGGATCGTGAACAGGTGCGACGACTCCGTCCTGAAGGTGGTGGAGGGGGAGCCCGTCTTCCTCAGGCGCTCCAGGGGATACGCCCCCGAGCCCGTGAGGCTTCCCCGCCCCTCCCGGAGGAGGGTGCTGGCGGTGGGGGCGGAGGAGAGTGTCACGGCCTCCGTGCTGGTGAAGGACCGCTGCTTCCCCACCCAGCACGTGGGGGACACCTCGAAGCTCGAGACCCTCCGCTACCTGGAGGAGGCGGTGGGGAACCTCAGGAGGCTGCTAAGGGTGGAGGGGGTGGAAGCGGTGGCCCACGACCTGAATCCCCTCTATCCCACCACCAGGCTGGCCTGCAGGTGGGCGGAGGAGTGGGGGGCGGAGAGGGTGGGAGTGCAGCACCACCACGCCCACCTCTGCTCCCTGATGGCGGAGGGAGGGGTGGAGGAGATGGTGGGGATAGCCTGCGACGGGGCGGGATACGGGACGGACGGAACGGTGTGGGGGGGAGAGGTGATGGTGGCCACACCCTCCTCCTTCGAGAGGGTGGGGGGGCTCAGGCCCCAGCCCATGCCCGGGGGGGATGCGGCCACCCGCTTCCCCGCCAGGATGGTGGCCGGGATCCTGTGGGGGGAGCTGGGAAGGGAGGTGGAGGGGGTTCTGGAGGAGCTATGCCCCGCGGGCTTCCCGCGCGGGGAGAGGGAGAGGGAGGTGGTGCTGAGGCAGCTGGAGAGGGGGAGGCTGCCGCTGACGAGCAGCTGCGGCAGGGTGCTGGACGCCGTGGCCTGCGTGCTGGGGATATGCTGGGAGAGGACCTACGAGGGGGAGCCGGCCATGAAGCTGGAGGCGGTGGCGGCGGAGGGGGATCCCGGGGCCCTCTCCCTGCCCTGCGACCCCCTTCCCTCCGGCGGGAGGCTGCTGCTCGACACCTCCCGCTTCCTGGCGGCGGTGGTGGAGGCGGTGCGCTCGGGGGTGCCCAGGAGGCACGTGGCGGCCTCCGCCCACCGGACCCTGGCCAGGGCCCTGGCGGAGCTGGCCTGCGGGATGGCGGAGGAGAGGGGAATCGGGGCGGTGGGGGTCTCGGGAGGGGTCTTCTGCAACAGGTTCTTCACGATCGAGGTGAGGAGGGTGGTGGAGGGGAGGGGACTGAGGTTCGTGAGGCACCGGATCCTCCCGCCGGGGGACGGGGGGATCTCCGTGGGTCAGGCCTTCCACGCGGCCTTCCGGGAAACCTAGCGGGTCCTGAGGGGGCTCGGGCCCAGCTCCTTGAGCCTCTGGGTCATCTCCTCCACGACCCTGGCGAACTTGTCCCCCTCCGAGGCCGAGATCCACTCCAGCCTGAGCCTGTCGGGCTCGAGCCCCAGCTGCTCCAGCAGCTTCTTCAGCAGCAGGACCCTGCGCTCCGCCTTGAAGTTCCCGGAGGTGTAGTGGCAGTCCGTGGGGGTGTGGCAGCCCGCCACCAGCACCCCATCGGCCCCGTACTTGAAGGCCTCCAGGACGAAGAGCGGATCCAGCCTGCCGCTGCACATGATCCTCACGATCCTGACGGTGGGCGGGTACTGCAGCCTCCGCAGGCCGGCCTGGTCGGCCCCCGCGTAGGAGCACCAGTTGCAGCAGAAGGCCACGATCCTGGGCTGGAACTCGCTCATGCCCCCACCAGGATGCCCTTCACCTGGGCCCTTATCTGCTCGTCCGTGAAGTGCTGGGTGGTAATGGCCGCCGTCGGGCAGGAGGAGGCGCAGAGGCCGCAGCCCTTGCACAGGACCTCCTCCACCCTGGCCACGAACTTGCCCTCTCCCTTCTCCTCAAGCTTGATGGCGTCGAAGGGACACACGGAGACGCAGACCCTGCACCCGCTGCAGAGGTCCTCGTTCACCCTCGCCACGATGGGCTCCTTCACGATCTCCCCGGCGGAGAGGAAGCCCATGATCTTGGAGGCCGCCGCCATGGCCTCCGCGGTGGCGTCGTGGATGTCCATGGGTCCCAGGCAGCTCCCCGCCACGAAGATGCCGTCGGAGAGGGTCTCCACCGGCCTCAGCTTCTCGTGGGCCTCCAGCAGGAAGCCGTCGTGGCCCCTGGAGAGCTTCAGGAGCTTCGCCATCTTCTCTATGTCCGGGGAGGGGACCAGCCCTATGGCAAGCACCACCAGGTCGGCGTTCACCTCGTACAGGGTCTCCGTGGTGGTGTCGAAGACGTTGAAGCTCAGGGTCCCGTCGGGCTTCTGCTTCACCTCGGAGGGCAGGCCCCTGATGAACTTCACCCCCAGGTCCCTCACCCTCCGGTAGAACTCCTCAAAGCCCTTCCCCACCGTCCGCATGTCGTTGTAGCACACGTAAACGTCTATGTCCTTGCTCACGTATTCCTTCAGGAGGACGGCGTGCTTCAGGGTGGCGGTGCAGCCTATCCTGCAGCAGTACGGGTTGTACTTCTCGTCCCTGCTCCCCACGCACTGGATGAAGGCCACCACCCTCGGGACCTCCCCCGTCACGGGATTCACCACCTTCCCCCCGGTGGGGCCGTCGGAGTTGATCATCCGCTCGAACTCCATGCTGGTGATCACGTTCCTGTAAAGCCCGTACCCCAGCTGCGGAACCTTCCGGGCATCGAAGACCTCGCTCCCCACCGCCAGCAGGATGGCCCCGGCCTCCACCTCGAGCACCTCGGGCTTCTGGTCCCAGTTGATGGCCCTGGCCTTGCAAACCTCCACGCACTTGCCGCAGACGGGCTTGCCCGGCTTGCTGTACTTCAGGTAAAGGCAGTTGGCCTCGTCCACGGTGGCCACCCTGGGAACGGCCTCGGGGAAAGGTATGTAGATGGCGGGCCTCTTGTCCAGCCCCACGTTCCACTCGTTCGGGACCTTGACGGGGCAGACCGCCATGCACTCCCTGCAGCCGGTGCAGAGGGCCGGGTCCACGTACCTGGGCTTCTTCAGGATCTTCACCTTGAAGTTTCCGGCCGAGCCGCTGACCTCCAAGAGCTCGGAGTGGGTGAGGAGGGTGATGTTCTTGTGGGACTCCACCTCCGCCATCCTTGGGGTGAGGATGCAGGAGGCGCAGTCGAGGGAGGGGAAGACCTTGGAGAATTTGGCCATCCTGCCCCCTATGGTGGGGGATTTCTCCACCAGGAAGACCCTGTACCCTCCGTAGGCAAGCTCCAAGGAGGCGATGATCCCCGCCACCCCCCCTCCCACCACCACCACGTTCCTGTTGATCTTCTCCACGATGGGGGTGAGCTCCGCCAGGTGCTTCGCCCTGGCCACCCCTCCCCTGACCAGCTCTATGGCCTTCTGGGTGGCCTCCGCGGGATGGTCCTTGTGCACCCAGGAGCACTGCTCCCTGGCGTTCACCCTCTCCAGCAGGTAGGGGTTGAGGCCGGCCTCCTGGAGGACCTCCATGAAGTGGGGCTGGTGCATGTTGAGGGTGCAGGCCACGATGACCACCCGGTTCAGGTCTCGCTCCTTTATCACCTCCTTCATCCGCTTGGCGGCGGGGGAGGAGCACCAGTGCTCGTCCACCTCCACCGCCACCACCCCATCCATTTTCTCCGCCGCCTTCCTGACGGCCTCCAGGTCCACGAAGTCGGAGATGTTGCCCCCGCACTTGCAGAGAAAAACTCCGACCCTCGGGGCGGTGGCGGGCATAATCAACAACCTACTTGAAGGGATATTTAAGAATTGTGGTGAAGCTGGGGGGAGAACCTTGAAGAAAATCGTCCTGGCCTCGGGAAAGGGGGGAGTGGGGCGCACCACCCTGACGGCCAACCTGGCCCTGGCGCTGGCCAGGAGGGGAAGAAAGACCATCGCGGTGGACGCCTGCCTCTCCTCCCCCAACCTCTCCCTCCTCTTCAAGCTGGAGAGGGCCCCCTACGCCCTCAACGACGTGCTCAGGGGGGAGATCTCTCCTGCGGGGGCCCTGTACGAGGGGCCGCACGGGCTGCGCCTCCTCCCCTCCAGGGTCTCGGAGAGCCTGGAGAGGACGGACCTCTCCAGGCTTCCCCCCATCCTGCAGGGACTGGAGGGGGAGGCGGAGTTCCTCCTGCTGGACACCCCGGGAATGAGGAGGGAAACGCTGGCGGCGCTGGGGCCGGAGCAGGTGGTCCTCCTCCTGACCCTCCCCGAGATCACCTCCCTTTCCGATACCCTCCGCACCAAGGTCCTCCTGGAGTTCCTGGGGGTGAGCCCCAGGGGGGTGGTGCTGAACAGGGTGAGGGGGAAAGACTACGAGTTCCCGGCCGGGGAGATAAGGCGCCTGCTCGACCTTCCCATCCTGGCGGAGGTCCCCGAGGACCCGAACGTGAGGAGGGCCTGGAGGAGGGGGGAGCCGGTGCTGGAGCTTTACCCCCGCTCCCCCGCCTCCCTGGCCCTCGCGGAGCTGGCCGGCAGGCTGGAGAGGGCTAAGTAGCGGCCTCCTCGAAGTGCTCGAGCAGGGCCTTCCTGTACCTGGACAGGAGGAGGTCCCTGCTGCGCTCCAGCCTCCTCACCCTCCTCTCCACCCCCCGCACGAAGAGCAGGACGACCAGCAGGGGGGCGGCGGCGGCCGCCGCCAGGAGGGGAAGGGCCCGGGGAACCCTGGTGAGGAGGGAGGGTTCAGAGAAAAGGATCAGGAGGAAGAAAATGGAGAGTCCCAGGATCCAGGAGAGGAAGCTGAACTTCCACAGCTGCTTGGTGTATCCCCACTCGAAGCGGGAGAGACGGCGAAGCTCCCTCTCCGCCACCTCCAGCCTGCGGCGCAGCTGCTGGATCTCCGCTTTCTCCCCCACCAAGAGAGAGTGGACCTCGGGCTATAAAGAAGA
This sequence comes from Hadarchaeota archaeon (SeqCode), assembly GCA_964509845.1. GTDB lineage: Archaea > Hadarchaeota > Hadarchaeia > Hadarchaeales > WYZ-LMO6 > WYZ-LMO6. Next base: position 25,757 of record CAZDZG010000008.1, read on the forward strand.
TGCGGGCCTCCTCCTCAAGAGGGCGGCGGCGATCCCCTCCAGGGCCCTGGAGGCGGGGGACCTGGGGGAGTGCAGGACCAGCGGTTTCCCGCTGGCCAGGGCCCTTCCCACCTCCTCATCCTCCGGCACGGTCCCCAGGATGGGTAGCTCGAGGAGGGATTCTATCTCCTCCAGGGGAAGGTCCGTGTCCTTTCCCAGCACCCGGTTGACCACCACCCCCAGCGTGGTAACCCCAAACTCCCTGGCCAGCTTCCTGACCTTCAGGGCCTCCGCCACGGAGAGGGGATCGGGGTTGATCACCAGCACCAGCTGGGAGGAGACGGAGAGGGCGGTGGAGAAGTCCTCCTCGAAGCCCGAGGGGCAGTCCACCAGCACGTAGTCGGCCCTCCTGGAGAGCCTCCCCATCACCGCCCTCAGGCGCTCCAGCCTGATCTGCCCCAGCTCCTTCAGGGAAAGCCCTCCCTGCAGCACCTCCAGCCTGGGCAGGACCCGGTGCAGGGCCTCCTCCACCCTGACCTTCTCCGCCAGCACGTCGTGGAGGGTGAACCTCTCCTCCAAACCGAAGAGCAGGCCCAGATCGGGCATCCTCACGTCCGCGTCGAGCAGCACCACCCTTTTCCCCCTCCTGGCCAGACAGACACCCAGGTTGGCCGATACCATCGTCTTGCCCGTTCCCCCCTTTCCTGAGGCGAAGGAGATCACGCGGGCCATACCATCCTGTTGCTCCCGCGGCGCTAAAAGGATGGCAATCCGCCGCAAACAGGGCGGAAAACCTTAATATGGCCTTTTTATAACCTATAAACGGTGGAAAGGATGGTTGGAAGGAAGGGACAGGGGGCCATCGAGTATCTGCTGATTCTGGCCGCCGTGCTCATCGTGGTGGCGGGGGCCGTCTATTACGTGACCAGGACCGGGGGCTTCCCCACCATGTCCTTCACTGCCGCCGTGCGTTCCGACAACAACGTGATCCTGACCGTGGGAGGACCGAGCGGGACCATCAAGGACGGAGACTGGGAGTACCGCGCAAAGACTGCCGCGGGGACCATCCTGGGTAGCTGGACGGCTGGCTCGGGAGAACTGAGCGAGGGTGTCAGCGTCATCCTCACCGGATTGAAGACCTACGTGGACGCCGGCCAGCTGGGAGTGGGGGACAAGGTCCAGATCAGGCACAAGCCTTCCGGCCACGTCTACGACGTACCCATAGCGCAGGGCTGAGTTCTTTTTCCTTTTTTCACTTTTCCCGCTCTCCCCAGCCCTTCCTGCCAACTTTTTAATCCCGGCCGCCGGGAGTAGAGAGGTGACCGGATGTCCTCGGTGGGCAAGGAGATAAGGCTGGAGCGGATCATCGACCGGCGGACCAAGCGGACGGTCATCGTCCCGATGGACCACGGGCTGAGCATGGGGCCCCTCAAGGGCCTGGAGAACATGGAGGAGATCATAGACAGGGTGGCAAGGGGAGGGGCCAACGCGGTGGTCCTGCACAAGGGGATAGTGAGGGCGGGGCACCGCGGGTACGGGAGGGACATAGGCCTCATCGTCCACCTCAGCGGCAGCACCTCCCTCGGTCCCAATCCCAACTGCAAGGTTCCGGTGGCCACGGTGGAGGAGGCCATAAGGCTGGGGGCGGACGGGGTGTCCGTTCACATCAACGTGGGGGCGGAGAACGAGGGGGAGCAGCTCTCCCACCTGGGGGAGGTGGCCAGGAAGTGCGAGCTCTGGGGGATGCCCCTCTTCGCCATGATGTACCCCAGGGGGCCGAAGGTGAAGAGCGAGCACGACCCCTCGGCCGTGGCCCACGCGGCCAGGGTGGGGGCGGAGCTGGGGGCCGACATCGTGAAGACCGTTTACACGGGGGACGTCGATTCCTTCCGGGAGGTGGTGAGGGGATGCCCCGTTCCCGTGGTGATAGCGGGGGGACCGAAGCTGGAGACGGAGGTGGACGTGCTCAGGCTGGCCAGGGAGGCCATGGAGGCTGGGGCCATAGGGGTTTCCATAGGGAGGAACGTCTTCCAGCACCCCAACCCCGAGGGGATGGTGAGGGCCCTCTGCAGGATCGTGCACGAGAACTGGTCCGTGGAGGAGGCCAGGGAGGAGCTGAAGCGGTGAGGGCCGCGGGCCGCAAGCTTTACTGGGTGAAGGCGGAAAGGGGGGGAAGCCTGGATCCCCTCCTCCTCTCCCTCGCCCTGGAGGCGGGGGCGGAGGTGGTGTGGGTCCCCGGAGGGGAAGCGGAGAGGGTGAAGAGGAGGGGGGTGGTGAGGGTCCTCTCGGAGGAGAACCTCCCCCAGGTGGACATCCTCCTCCTCAGGCTCTCCTCCCCCTCGGAGGTGGCTGAAGTGGAGAGGAGGGCGGCGGAGGCGAGGAGGGAGGGGAAGGAGGCCTCCGTCCTGGTGGAGCTCAGGGACAAGGAGATGGAGAGGGCCGCCGTGAGGGTGGCGGGGGTGGCGGACTACGTGGTGGTGAGGGGGGAGGACTGGAAGATCATACCGCTGGAGAACCTCATCGCTGCCCTGCAGGGAAGGGGCAGGCTGCTGGCCTACGTGCGGAGCGCGGAGGAGGCGGAGGTGGCCCTTCAGACCCTGGAGAGGGGGGCGGACGGGGTGCTCCTGGATCCTCCCGGCCCGGAGGAGGTGAGGAGGACCGGGGGGGTGGTGGGGAGGGAGAGCATGACCAGGCTGGAGCTGGTGCCCGCCAGGGTGGTGAGGGTGAGGCCGGTGGGCCTGGGGGACAGGGTATGCGTGGACACCTGCTCCCTCCTCAGGGAGGGTGAGGGGATGCTGGTGGGGAGCCAGGCGGAGGGCCTCTTCCTGGTGCACTCCGAGACGATTAAGAGCGAGTTCGTGGAGACCCGCCCCTTCAGGGTGAACGCGGGTGCCGTGCACGCCTACATCGCGGTTCCGGGGGGGAGGACCAGGTACCTCTCCGAGCTTTGCTCGGGTGAGGAGGTGCTGGTGGTGGATGCCCAGGGGAACGCCAGGGCGGAGGTGGTGGGGAGGGTCAAGATAGAGCGCAGGCCGCTGGTGATGGTGGAGGCCTCCGTGGAGGGGCGCAGCCTGAAGGTGGTGCTGCAGAACGCGGAGACCATAAACCTGGTGGGGAAGGAGGGGAGGCCCCTTCCCGTGACGGGGCTCAGGGAGGGCGATGAGGTGCTGGTCCACCTCTCCGGAAAGGGAAGGCACTTCGGAATGGCGGTGGACGAGACCGTGATAGAGAGGTGAGGGCTTGGGCTTCCTGCGGCTGGGAGAGAGGAGGGTGACCACCCCAGCCGTCTGCGGTTCCGTGCTGGAGCGGACGGTGGAGGGAATGGTGAGGGCGAGGAGGAGGGCGGAGGAGGGGGGGGCCGGGGTGGTGGAGCTGCGCCTAGACGGACTGGAGGAGAGGCCCAGGTGGGGGAGGCTGCTGGGGGGAAGGCTCCCGGTGATCCTCACCTACCGGCCCGAGCGGGAGGGGGGACTCTTCCGGGGAGGGGAGGAGGAGAGGGTGGAGAGGCTGGAGGAGGGAATGGAGGAGGGGGCCCCCTGCGTGGACCTGGAGCTCTCCACCCCTCCCGGGCTCCGCAGGAGGATCCTGGCCGGGGCCAGGCGGAGGGGGGTGACCGTGATCCTCTCCCACCACGAGCTCTCCGGGGTTCCGCCCCTCCGCAGGCTGGCCGGGCTGGTGAGGAGGATGGCGGGGGAGGGTGAGGTGGTGAAGGTGGTGGCGGCGGCCAGGAGCGCGGAGGAGGCGGTGAGGATGCTGGAGCTCTACCGGACCAGGCCCCCCTTTCCCCTGATCTCCTTCGCCATGGGGGAGCAGGGGACCTTCACCAGGATCCTCTCCGCCCTCCTGGGCTCCCCCCTGGTTTACGCCTCGGTGGGCAGGCCCACCGCCCCCGGGCAGCTGGACGTGAGGACCACCAGCAAGCTGCTGGAGATGGTGCGGTGATCTCCTCCAGGACCAAGGTGTTCGCCCTCATTGGGGATCCGGTGGAGGGGAGCCTCTCCCCTCCCATGTACAACGCGGCCTTCAGGCACCTGGGAATGGACTGCGTCTACGTGGCCTTCAGGGTCCCCTCCACCTCCCTCCGGGAGGCCGTGCGGGGGGTGAGGGCCATGGGGATAAGGGGGCTCAACGTCACCCACCCCCACAAGCTCTCCATCCTCCCCCTGCTGGACGACCTCCACCCCTCCGCCCGCGAGGTGGGGGCGGTGAACACGGTGAAAAACGAGGAGGGGAGGCTGGTGGGCTTCAACACCGACGGGGAGGGTGCGGTCAACTTCCTGAGGGAGAGGCTCGGCTCGCTGAGGGGGAGCAGGGTGGTGATCCTTGGGGCGGGAGGGGCGGCCAGGGCCCTGGCCTTCTCCCTCCTGAGGGAGGGGGTGGAGCTGACGGTGCTCAACCGGACCCCCTCCAGGGCCAGGAGGCTGGTCCTGGAGCTCAGGAGGAGGGGAGGGAAGGCGGAGTGGGGAGGGCTGGGGAGGGAGGAAATAAGGGGGGCCCTCTCCGGGGCCGACCTCCTCATCAACGCCACCCCCGTGGGGATGGACAGCACGGAGACCCTGGTCACCTCCGACCTCATGCACCGGGACCTCTTCGTGCTGGACCTGGTCTACCATCCCCCCGAGACCGCCCTGATGAGGGAGGCGAGGAGGGCGGGGGCGAGGGCGGAGAACGGACTGGGGATGCTGCTGCACCAGGCCGCCCTGGCCTTCACCCTCTTCACCGGGAGGAAGGCCCCGCTGGAGGTGATGAGGAGGGCCCTGAGGGGGAGAAAATGAGGCTGGGGATAGCGGGCGCCGGGGCCATGGGGAGCTGGTTCGCCTCCCTGGCCCGCTCGGAGGGATGGGAGGTCTACCTCTTCGACATCCTCCCTGACAGGGCGGAGGAGGTGGCCAGGAGAACGGGGGCCAGGGCGGTGGGAAGCCTGGAGGAGCTGGGGGAGAGGGCGGAGGTGCTGCTGGTGGCGGTGCCCATCTCCCGCACCCCCGAGGTGCTCAGGAGGCTGGGGGGGAAGGGGGAGCTCCTGATGGACCTGGCCTCCGTCAAGGCGGAGGTGGTGCGGACCCTGAGGAGAATCGGGGGACCGGAGACCGCCTCCCTCCATCCCCTCTTCGGGCCCGGGGCCGGGACCCTCAGGGGAAAGGTCGTGATCTCCGTTCCGGTGAGGGTGGGAAGGAGGTACAGGGAGTTCCTCCGCTTCCTCTCCTCCCGGGGGGCCAGGGTGGTGGAGATGGGGGCGGCGGAGCACGACAGGCTCATGGCGGTCATGCAGGCCCTCACCCACTTCGTCCTCCTCTCCTGTGCCGGGGCCCTGGAGGGGGAGAGGGTAAGGGAGGAGCTCTCCACCCCCCTCTTCTCCTCCCTCCTGCGGCTGGTCAAGGCCTGCCTGGCCTCCGATCCCTCCCTGTGCGGGGAGATTCAGGTGCTCAATCCCCACTCCGGGAGGATCAGGGAGAGGGTGCTGAGGGTGATGGAGGGGCTCCACCGGGAGCTGAGCTCCGGGAGGACGGAGGGGCTGCGCAGGATCCTGGAGAAGGGGAACAGGAGGTGGGGGGAGGAGGTGGGGAGGGCCTACCGCTGGCTCTACGAGGAGCTGGAGCGCTCCGGCTCCAGCCCGTAGAGCTCCCTCCGCCTCGCCTCCAGGAGCTCCGGTTCCTTCCCCAGCAGCTCCGCGGCCGTGCACACCCTGTTCCCCCGCCTCTCCGCCTCCTCCCTCACGGGGGCCAGGTACTCGGCGTAGTCCGTGGAGCGCAGGAGGTGGTGGTCCACCACCAGCAGGGGGACCCTCCTCGCCAGCCTCCGCAGGTTCTCCCTCGCCCCCTCCAGCTCCCCCTCCCCCAGCAGCCCCCTGAGGTAAAGGGGGGGACCCCCCACCACCACCGCCCCCGGCTCCCTCCTGAGGATGAAGGAGAGGGCGGAGGGGGGGAGGAGGCCCTGGACATCGGGGGCGTGGACCACGCAGTCCCTCCCCGCCCTCACGCACAGCATGAGCACCTGGCCCCTCAGGCCGTGGGGGACGGGAGGAGAGAACTCCAGCTCGGTTCCCCCGAAGCTGAACCTCCGCCCGTCCGCCGCCCTGACCTCCTTCGCCAGACCCGCACAGAACTTGCGCAGGAGGTACCCCCTCTTCCTCTGGGAGGGGGTGATGGAGGAGGAGAAGTCCTTCATCAGCACCGTCTTTCCCCGGTACAGCCTCTCCGCCAGGGAGGGGGAGCTCCAGAGCCAGACCCAGTTCTCGAAGGGGGGAAGGTAGTGATCGTAGTGGAAGTGGCTTATGGTGAGGACCTCGGCCCTCCTCGCCACCCGCTGGATGAGCTCCCTGGAGGAGGAGAGGGCGCGGTACTCCCTCCGGTGGGGGGCCAGGCCGAACCTGGGCCCCAGGCAGGAGCCAGGGTCCACCACCAGCTGCAGGTCGGGCGTCCTAACGTACAGGGACATTCCCCTCACCCCCAGGCTCTCGAAGGCCAGGGGAAGGATGGAGAGCTCCTCCCCCACTGGAACGGCCCTCATGCCACCCACCTATTAAACCCCGGGCGAAAAAGAAGTGGGATGCTGTACCTGAACAGGGTGGAGAGGAGGCGCTTCCGCTCCCAGCTCCTGCTGGCCGGCTTTCCCGGCATAGCCAACGTGGGGAAGGTGGCGGCCGAGTTCCTGATCAGGGAGCTGGGGGCCACCCTCTTCCTGGAGCTCTACTCCTCCCACCTGCCGGAGTGGACCCTAAGGGAGAAGGATGGGCTGGGGGCCTTCCGGATCAAGCTCTACCGGGCGAGGAGGGGAGGGAAGAACTTCATCCTGGCCACCTCGGACGCGCAGGCCCTCTCCCCCTTCGGTCAGTACCAGCTCTCCCACCAGCTCCTGGATGCGGTGGAGGGCTATGGGGTGAGGAAGGTGGTGACCATGGCCGCCTACGTCCTCCCCCCCCACCAGCGAAAGGCGGGGGTGTTCGCCGCCGCCACCAACCCTCCCGCCTTCAGGGAGTTCTGGGAGAGGGGGGCGGTGGCCCTGGACGGGGGGATGATCGTGGGGATGAACGGCCTGCTGGTGGGGCTGGCGGGACTCAGGGGCTGGGAAGGGATCTGCCTGATGGGCGCCACGCACGGCGGGGTGGTGGACCTGGAGGCCTCCGCCCAGATCCTCCACCTGCTCTCCCAGGTCTACGGGCTGGACCTCAAGTTGGATAACCTGGAGAGGTACGCCTCCGTCCTCCCGGAGGTGAAGGAGCCCAGGCCCTCCGAGGAGGGTCCCTACATTTAGGGCATGCGGAGGGAAATCACCGAAAGGGAGCTCCTCAAGCTCCGGGCCCTGGCGGACTATCAGTTCGGGAAGGGGGTGGGCTCCCACCTCTTCTCCCCTCCCCTGTGGGCGGTGGTGAGCGGGGGGAGGATCAGGCAGGTCTGGAAGGGCAGGGATCCCCTCTGCGCCATCAGGGCCACGGATGGCCTCCTCATCCTTAACCGGGAGGGGGCCAGGATCCTGCACCGGATCCTTCCCCCAGGAAGGCTCAGGGTGGTGGTGAGGGAGGAGGTGGCGAGGGAGGTGGGGAGGGGGAGGACCGTCTTCGCCAAGCACGTGGTGGAGGCCGACCCGGAGATAAGGCCGGGGGAGGAGGTGCTGGTGACCGATCCCTCCGGCAGGTTGCTGGCCACGGGGACGGCCCTCCTGAGCGGAGAGGAAATGAAAGCGTTTAAGGGGGGTAAGGCGGTGAAGGTGAGGAGGGGGCTCGGTGCTGGGTAGAAGGGCGGAGAGGCTCCTGCGCCAGCTCGGGGTGAAGGCGGTGGAGCTGGAGGGGGTGGAGGAGGTCAGGATAAGGAGGAGGGAGGAGGAGATCGTGATCTCCCCCGCCACCGTCCTCCTCACGGAGGTGGGGGGACAGAGGGCCTACCAGGTCATGGGGGAGGAAAGAACAGAGAAAGTCATCCCCGAGGAGGATGTGAGGCTGGTGATGGAGCAGACGGGGGCGAGCGAGGAGGAGGCGAGGGAGGAACTGAGGAAGACGGGAGGGGATCTGGCGGAGGCCATTCTCAGGTTAAAGAAGGGGTAGCTTTCTTTTCTTTCCCTGATTTTCAGCTTCACGCTCGACCTTCCAAGCGTGTACTAGCCCGTCTTCCGTAACCACCGTCTGGAAGCCCATCCTTTTCAAAAATCTTTCCACTTTCGGATACGTGGGTTTTCCCCTTACTATATGGTACGCTCCCACCACAACCTTCCGAGTCACTTTGAGCATTTTCCTAGCTCCCCTGAGAGCTTCAAGTTCTGCACCTTCCACGTCCATCATCATAAAGTCCACCCTCTCCAAGCCGAGCTCTTCACATATGCGGTCTATGGTGCTGGTTCTTACCCTCACGCTTTTACACGTCGGATGGCTTCGAAAAGAGATGCCCTTGTAGAAGGTATGTCCCCCCGGTCCAAAGCTTCTGTACAAAATCCGGGAGCCCTCGTTTTCTCCTACACCCTTCCCTACTATCAAACAGTTGGAGAAGCGGGAGAGGTTCATACTGAGGAACTTTAAGTTTTCTGGATCGGGCTCGATGGCCACTAACAAACCTTCCCTCCCAATCCTATGGAGAGCCTCCAGCGCTGAGAACCCTATGCACGCTCCCACATCCAAGACCGTCCCACCTTTTTCAGGGCTTAGAATTCTGAAGTAGTCCTCGTCTGGAAGCATTCCGCTATCTGGAGAAAAGAACCTGTGGGGGAATAGAAGATAACCTCCAATTAGTGGAATCCAAATCGGGAAAAGTCTTGGGCCACCCGGGCGAAGGAAACGCTTTGCAGAGACCAACCATCCCAAAAGCCATTTCGGCGCTCTCTTCTCCACAGCTTTTTTCAGTTCTTGCCCTGTCTTGGTAAAGATCAGCGCCGGCAAGCTTACCCCAAGACCTCCATCCTCTCCACGTGCCCCCCGCAGTACCTGCGGGCGTAGGTGGAGACC
>CAZDZG010000009.1:0-12034 GCA_964509845.1 Hadarchaeota archaeon (SeqCode)
GGGATGGAAAGGGGACGCGAATCCTCCACCAGCACCCTCCCCCAGTCCTCCAGCACCCTCACCCTCAGGGTCCTCAAACCCGGAAGGGAGAGGAATTCCCTCTCCCATTCCCATTCCCGCCTTCCGGGCTCGAGCCAGTTGTCCACCTCCCTACCGGTCAAGGAGGTGTTATCCAGCAGGAGCTCCACGGCCCAGACGTAGCAGGGGAGATCCCCCACGTTCAGGAGCTCCACCTTAACGTGCTGGAGCACGAAGTAGTTCAGGCTGCGGTTCTCCAGCACCCTCTCCCTGTCCGCCCAGGGGTACTCCCTCAGCAAGTTCTCCACCCCCTCCTTCACCACCTCCTCAGGATCCCTTCCCGGATACTGTTCCCTGGCCCAGCTCAGGAGGTTTTCCCAGGGAAGGCTCCTCCTCTCCCACTCCAGCTTAACCTCTCCCACCTCCACCAGGGGTCCCGAGAAGGGAAGGAGGTTTTCCGCCACCTTTCTTCCCCTGTAAAGGAAGAGAAGTCTGTAAGTTCCCCCCGCGGGAGATACCCTTCTGGGGGAGAAAAGAAGGTGGGCGGAAGAAGCTTCCCTACACAGGAGGGTGTTGTCCAGTTCCCTCCCCCCGGGATCCAGCAGCCGTGCCTCCACCCCTTCACGGGTGTGGTAGGAGAGCTCGAGCTCCAGGTTCTCCCCCGTGAGGAGGGTGTAACCCAGAAGCCTAAAATCAGGTCCCTTCCCCCTCAGGGCCACCCAAGCGCCCAGGAGGAGGGCCAAAACCATAAGGGGAAGGATCCTCCTCTTCATCCTTCTACCTCTGGAGGACCTTTCTAAAAAGAGGCCTCCTTACTTATTCCCTGCTACGTAAAGGGGAATGGGTGTCCGAAGGATTCGAGGGAGAACCGAGGGTGGTGGAGCTTTGCCCGGGGGTTTACGCCTACCTTCAGCCCAGGGGAGAGTGGTTCGTGAACAATGCCGGTTTCCTGGTGGGGAAGAGGGAAGTGCTGGTCATAGACTCTCTGGCCAGCGTGAGGAGGGCCAGGAGGATGATGGAGGAGATGAGAAAGATCACGGATCTCCCCGTGAAATACCTGGTGAACACCCACGCCCACCCGGACCACCTCTGGACCAACCACCTCTTCCAGCCCTCCCTCACCCTCTGTCATTCCCGCTGCCGGGAGGATACGCTGAGGGAAAGGGAAATAGACCCAAGCCTCTACCTGACCCTCTTCCCCGAGCTAGAGGTGGAGGGGGTGAGGGTGATACCCCAGGACCTCACCTTCGAGGGAAGTCTCATCCTGTACCAGGAGACAGAAGAAGGTGAGAGGGAGATAAGGATGGTACACCCCGGACCAGCCCACACCTACGGGGACCTCTTCGTTCACCTGCCCTCGGAAGGGGTGGTCTTCTGCGGTGATCTGCTCTTCTCCCCTCCCTGTACCCCCTTCGTCCTCATGGGGTCGGTGAGGGGCTCCCTCAGGGCCCTCGAACTCCTGAGATCCCTAAGGGCTAGGGTGTACGTGCCGGGCCACGGACCCCTGAGCTGGGGGGAGGAGGGCCTGAGGAAAGCAGAGGGATACCTGAGGAAGATCTGGGAGGAGGCGGAGAAGGGGATCAGGGAAGGGAAAACCGTGGAAGAGGTGGCGGGGGAAATGGAGCTGGGGGAGTACGGAGGATGGAGGGAGAGGGAGAGGCTGCTCGGGAACCTGGAGAGGGCCTACCGTGAGCTGAGGGGGGAGCCGGAGATGGGGAAAGAGGAGGTCCTGCAGGTTATGCTCAGGATGTGGGAGTACCGGGGGAGAGGATGAGGGTGGCCCTCAGGCTGGCCTATGAGGGCTCTTCCCTTTGGGGCTTCGCCCGCCAGCCGGGAAGGCCCACGGTGGAGGGAATACTTCTCGAGGCCTTGCGACGCTCCGGCCTCATGGAGGATCCGAGGAGGGCGAGGTATGAAGCCGCCGCCAGGACAGATCGGGGAGTGGGAGCCCTGGGCCAGGTGGTGGCCTTCGATTCCTCCTCAAGACCAGACGAGGAGGAGCTCAACTCCCTCCTCCCGCCGGACATCACCGTCCTCTCCAGCCTGGAGGTTAGCCACGCCTTTAGCCCCCGGAGGGAGGCCCTTTTCCGGCACTACCGCTATGTCCTTCCCCTTCCCGAGGTCTTCGACCTGCGGGAGGCGAGGAGGGGCGCCAAGTTGTTGGAGACCGCCCAGAACCTTACCCCCTTCTGCCGTCCCGAGCCGGGAAGGTCCTCCTCCTGCAAGCTTTTCCTGGTGGGGCTCAGGGTGGAGGGAAACCTGCTCAAGGCTGACTTCCTGGCCACCCATTTCCTGCGCCAGCAGGTGAGGAGAATGATGGGGGCCCTCCTGCTGCTGGGGGAAGGAAGGGTGGGGCTGGAGGAGCTCTGGGAGCTGACCAGGAGAGGGGGAAGGGTGGGATGGGAGCCCGCCCCCGCGGAAGGTCTCTTCCTGGTGAGGGTGGGATACCGCAATCTTTCCTTTCCCCCCTCCCCCTCCGCGGTGGAGAGGCTTTCCCGCGAGCTGAGGAGAAGACCGGGATGGAGGAGTCTGGAGATGCTCCGGATGCTGAGGGAGGAATTCGATGGTATAAATAAAGGCTGAGGGGAAGTTTCAGGTATGGCGAGGGACTTTTCGAGGGTGAAAAGGGTAGTGGTGAAGGTGGGCACCAGCAGCCTCACCACCAAGGACTCCAGGCTGGACCCCCGAAAGGTCAGGAAGGTAGTGGCGGAGGTCATGGATCTCAGGAGGGAGGGTAAGGAGGTCCTCCTGGTCACCTCCGGTGCCATAGGGGCCGGTGTGGGGAGGATGGGGATGAAGGGGAGGCCGGAGGAACTTTCCCTCCTGCAGGCGGCGGCGGCCGTGGGACAGGGGATCCTCATGAGGGTTTACGAGAGATACTTCGACAGGTACGGGCAGCCCATCGCTCAGCTCCTCCTCACCAAGGAGGACTTCACCCATCCGGAGAGGAGCAAGAACCTGAAAAACACCCTCCGGGTGCTCCTCCAGTGGGGGGTGGTTCCGGTGGTGAACGAGAACGACAGCGTGGCGGTGGAGGAGATCAAGTTTGGGGACAACGACCTACTCTCCGCCCACCTGGCCGTTCTGGCCAGGGCCGACCTCCTGATCCTCCTTTCCGATGTGGACGGACTGTACACGGGGGACCCCAAGAGGGAGAAGGGGGTGAGGCTGGTCCGGGAGGTGAGGGAATTCACGCCCGAGCTGGAGAGGATGGGAGGGATGGGTGCAGGGGGATTCGGGGGAATGAAGACCAAGATTCAGGCGGCGAAGATGGCCTGCTCCCGGGGCATACCGGTGGTGGTGGCCAGGGCGGGGGAGAGGAGGGTGCTGAAGCGCCTGCTGAAGGGGGAAGAGATAGGAACTCTCTTCCTGCCGGGGGGAGGGAAGTGAGCCTCCTACAGAAGGTGAAAGAGGCCAGGGAGGCCTTCCTGCACCTGAGCACGCTGAGCACGGAGGTGAAAAACGATGCCCTGAGGGAGGCTGCCGGGGCCCTCAGAGAACACCGGGAGGAGGTGCTGGAGGCCAACCGCAAGGACCTGGAGATCGCCCAGAAGGAAAGGATACCCAAGCCGCTCCTGGAGAGGCTGAAGCTCAGTGAAGGGAAGCTGGAGGCCCTCTGCCAGATGATAGAGAGCGTGGCGAGGCTGGAGGATCCGGTGGGAAGGACCCTGTACGCCTGCGAGCTGGACGAGGGGCTGGAGCTTTACCGGGTCTCCTGTCCCATCGGGGTGATAGGGGCCATCTTCGAATCCAGGCCGGATGTTCTCCCGCAGATCTCCTCCCTCTGCCTGAAGTCCGGGAATGCCGTAATCCTGAAGGGGGGAAGGGAGGCCACCCACTCCAACAGGATCCTCTTCAGGCTCTTCAGGGAGGCCACGGAAAGGAAGGGAGTGCCCAGGGGATGGATGCAGCTGGTGGAGGGCAGGGAGGAGGTGAGGAAGCTCCTAAAGCTGGAGGACTACGTGGACCTGCTGGTGCCCCGGGGAAGCAAGGAGTTCATCAAGTTCATCCAGAGGAACACCAGGATCCCCGTGCTGGGGCATGCGGAGGGGGTTTGCCACGTTTACGTGGACCAATACGCCGATCTCTCCAAGGCCCTGGAGATATGCTACGATGCCAAGGTTCAGTACCCGGCCGTCTGCAACGCCGCCGAGAAGGTCCTGGTTCACGCCAAGGTGGCCGAGGAATTCCTCCCAAAACTGGTGGAGGTCTATTCCAGGGCCGGGGTGGAGGTAAGGGGGTGCGAGCGGACCAGGCGGATAGTGAAGGTGAAGAGGGCGAAGGAGGAGGACTGGTACGCCGAGTACCTGGACCTCATCATAGCCGTGAAGGTGGTGGACAGCCTGGAGGAGGCCATCTCCCACATCAACAAGTACGGCTCCAAGCACACCGATGCCATCGTGACCGAGGACCGCGAAAGCGCGGTGAAGTTCATGGAGGGGGTGGATTCCTCCTCCGTCATGTGGAACGCCTCCACCCGCTTCAGCGACGGCTACCGGTACGGGCTGGGGGCGGAGGTGGGGATAAGCACGGGCAAGCTCCACGCCAGGGGGCCGGTGGGCCTGGAGGGACTCACCACCTATAAGTACTACCTGGTGGGGAGGGGGCACGTGGTGGCCCCTTACCTCTCCTCCCCTCCCAGACCTTTCCTGCACCGTAGGCTGGAGAAGACCTGGAGGGAAGTGAAGGAGGGAAGGTCCTGAAGGTGGGAATAGTGGGAGGGGGGAGGCTGGGCTCCTTCCTCCTCCGGGGGCTACTGAGGGCGGGCTTCTCCAGGGAGGAGGTGGTGGTGTGCGAGAGGGAAGGGGAGAGGGCCCGGGCCCTTTCCAGCGAGCTGGGGGTGAGGGTGGTGGAGAGCTGCGAACCCCTGCTGGAGGAGGCCGAGCTGATCTTCCTGGCGGTGAAGCCTGCCGACCTGGAGGGGGTGATGAGGGAGGTGGGGGGGAAAAGCGAGGGAAAGGTGGTGATCTCCTGCGTGGCGGGGGTTCCCCTCAGGAGGCTGGAGGAAGGAATGAGGGGGGCGAAGATCTTCAGGCTGATGCCTAACCTGGCCTGCGCGGTGGGTCAGGGGGTGATGGCCTACTCCCCCTCCTCCAGGGTGGGAGAGAGGGAGAAGGAGATGGTGGTGGGGCTGCTGGCCAGACTGGGGGTTCCGGTGGAGGTGCCGGAGGAGAGGATGGATGCCATAACCGCCCTCAGCGGAAGCGGGCCGGCTTACTTCTCCTTGATCATAGGGGCGCTGGCGGAAGGGGCGGCGGAGCTCGGGATACCGGAGGACGAGGCCCTGAGGTTGGCCTCCCAAACGGCAAAGGGAACGGGCGAGCTGATGCTGCAGCTCGGGCTCAGGCCGGAGGAGCTGGTGAGGATGGTGGCCTCGCCCGGGGGCGTGACGGAAGCCGCTCTGAGGGAGCTGAAGGAGGGAAAGGTGGCCGAGGTCCTCAAGCGGGCCTTAAGGGCAGCGCACAGGAGGGCCGGGGAGTTGGGATGAGGTTTCGAAAGATAGCGGTGGGGGGGACCTTCGATCACCTGCACGACGGGCACCTCGCCCTGCTCAGGAAGGCCTTTGAGCTGGGCGAGAAGGTCTATCTGGGGGTCTGCTCCGATGAAATGGCCAGAAGCAAGGGATGTGACGTTCAGCCGCTGGGGCAGAGGCTGGGGAGGGTGCTGGAGGCCGTCTTCACGGAGTTCGGTGAGGAGAGGGTGGAGGTGACGGTGATCGGGGATCCGTACGGTCCAGCCATCCGGGATCCGGAGCTGGAGGCCATCGTGGTGAGCCCCGAGACCAGGGGGAGGGCGGAGGAGATCAACCGCATCAGGAGGGAGAGGGGCCTTCCCGAGCTGCACATCGTGGAGGTGCCCTTCGTGCTGGCGGAAGACGGTAAACCCATCTCCTCCTCCCGCATCCGCAAGGGGGAGATAGATCCGCACGGCAAGCTAATTAAGGGGGGTGGATAGGGTCTTTTGGTGAGGGCGAGGAGGATCGTCCTGGGCCTGACGGGAAGCGCAGCCATCATAAGGGCCCCGGAGCTGGCCAGGGAGTTCTCCAGATGGGGGGCGGAGGTGAGGGCGGTGATGAGCCCCAGCGCCGCCCAGCTGCTCTCCCCCACCCTGATGCAGTGGGCCACCGGTGCGGAGGTGGTCACCTCCCTGACGGGAAGGCTCGAGCACCTAGAGCTCTCGGAATGGGCGGATGCCGTGGTGGTTGCCCCCGCCACCGCCAGCACCCTGGGCAAGCTGGCCTGGGGTATCGCGGACACTCCCGTCACGGCGACCGTCATAGCGTCCGCCGGTCTGGGAAAGCCCATCTTCCTGGCTCCGGCCATGCATGCCTCCATGTACCTCAGCGCCCCCGTCCAGGAGGCCGTGGCGAGGCTTAGGGAGAAAGGGTTCTTGTTCGTGGGACCGGTGCTGTCGGAGGGCAGGGCCAAGATGGCGGAGATCAGGGAGATCTTGACCTGGGTGATGTTCCACCGTCCGCAGGACCTGAAGGGCCTGAGGGTGGTGGTGACGGCTGGGCCCACCCTGGAACCCATAGACCGGATCAAGGTGATCTCCAACCCCAGCTCCGGCAAGATGGGGATAGCGGTGGCCAGGATGGCGGCCCTGAGGGGGGCCGAGGTGACCCTGATCTACGGTCCGGGCACGGAGCCCCCTCCCCAGGGGCTGAAGGTGATCAGGGTTAAGACCACGCAGGAGATGAAGGAGGCCCTGGAGGAGGAGGTGAGGAGGGGGGCGGACGTGGTGGTGGCCGCGGCGGCTGCCCAGGACCTCAGGGTGGAGAGGCCCTTTGAGGGGAAGCTACGCAGCACGGAAACGGTGGAGCTCAGGCTGGTTCCCGCCCCCAGGGTGGCGGATGGGGTGAAGGCTCTCTCCCCCACCACCTTCCTGGTGGGATTCAAGGCGGAGTACGGGGTTCCGGAAGAGGAGCTGGTCTCGAGGGCGGAGGAGAAGCTGAGGGCGGGCTTCGACCTGGTGGTGGCCAACGACCTGTCCTTGCCCGGGGCGGGCTTCGGGGAGGACACCAACGAGGTGACGCTGGTGCACCGCTCTGGAAGGGAAAAGATGAAGGGGAGGAAGGAGGAGATAGCCCACCGCATCTTGGATCTGGCACTCCAGTCCCTCCGGAGGGAGGGGTGAGGATAGAGAGGAGGCTGGAGGCCTTCGTGCCTGCCCATCTCTCCGGCTTCTTCGAGGTCTGCCCCTCCCCCAGGCCAGAGAAGATGGGCTCCAGGAACGGTGGCCCCTGCCTACAGGCGGGGGTGGTGACCAGGCTAGAGGTGAGGGAGGGAAGGGGCGTGAGGATCCTCGTCAACGGAAGGAGGCGGGAGGCCAGGACCAGCCTGTACGTGGCCCGCTCCCTCCTGCAGCGGGCGGGGAGGAGGCTCTGCCTCAAGGTGGAGCATGAGGTGGCGGTACCCGTGGGGGCGGGCTACGGGGCGAGCGGGGCCGGGGCGCTGGGGCTGGCCCTGACCCTCGGTAGGGTTCTGGGGATGAGGAAGGAGGAGGCGGTGAGGGAGGCTCACGTGGCCGAGGTGAGGAACCTCACCGGACTGGGGGACGTGGGGGCGCAGGCCAGGGGGGGACTGGTCATAGGGGTGGAACCGGGAGCCCCCCCCTACGGCCGCTGGAGGAGGATCAGGGTACCGCCGGGGATGAGGGTGGTCTCCTGCACCCTGGGCGAGCTGAGCACCAGGCACATCCTCTCCGATCCCGAGGTGAGGAGCCGCTCACGCAGGCTTGGGAGGAAGGCCCTGAGGAAGGTGCTGGCCCATCCCACCCTCACCACCTTCCTCAGGGCTTCGCTGGAGTTTGCGGAGGGACTGGGCCTGTTGGACGGGGAGCTGAGGGAGGTGAGGGAGCTCTTCCTGAAGATGGGGGCGGTGGAAGCCACCCAGACCATGCTGGGGAGGGGCATCTTCGGCTTCGTCCCTGAGGAGAGGGCGAGGAGGATGGTGGAGGAGCTCTCCGCCTCGCTGGGAAGGGTTGTCTGCTGCCCCGTGAGCGGGAGGGGGGCCCACCTCCTCTAGTAGCTCTCCAGGTGGACGATCTCCCGGAGGGGCCTGCGGGGCGGGGCCTCCGGGCTCTCGGCGCTCCTCCCTATGGCCACGATGGCCAAGGGCCTCACCCGGCTGGGGAGGTTCAGGATCCTGGCCACCTCCCTCTCCACGAAGGCCCCCACCCAGCAGGTTCCGTACCCGAGGCTGGTGGCGGCCAGAAGAAGGTTCTGGGTGGCCGCGGCCGTATCCTGAACGTAGTATAGCTCCCCCCTGCTCCCATACCTGCTCACGGTCCTCTCAACATTTGCGCACACCACCACCAAGACGGGGGCCTCCTCCAGAAAGGACTGGCCCAGGGCGGCCTCCTTCAGCTTCCTCTTGACCCTGGGATCCCTCACCACCACCAGCTCCAGCGGCTGGCAGTTACCGGCGGAGGGGGCCCAGGCGGCCGCCTCAAGCATCTTCCTCAGGTCCTCCTCGGGCACGGGGTCCGGCCGGAAGCTCCTGATGCTCCTCCTCTTCCTTATGGCCTCCAGCGTTTCCATCTTCTGCCTTTAAAGGGGGGAAGAAAAAAGGTTTGGGAATGACGGAGAACGAGGTGGAGTGGATAACGGCGAAGGCCGTGGAGTTCCTCTCCGACAAGGCAAGAGATGCCCCCCTGACCAGGAAGGAACTGGAGATGGCCTTTGACATCTTCGTCAGGCCCAGGGTGTTAAAGCTGAGGCTTTCCGGCTTCGAGCGTAGGCAGATAGAGGACCGCATCATGGCCAGGCTGGAAGAGAGGGCCAAGCAAATGAACCTGGAGCTCTGGAAGAAGGAGGGCCTCTAAATTCGGATCAGCCCGTAAAGGGCCAGGAAGCAGAGAAGGGTCAGGAGAAACATGCCAACCGCCCACTTCCTGGCCTCGGCCCTCAAGCAGATGTAGCCGAAGAAGCCGGAACCAAGCCCCACCAGAACCAGGATGAGGCCCAGGAGGATCTTTCCCGCCGTCACCAGCGCTGACATCGACTGCCTTGGACGGACGGATTTTTAACTTTATCCGATTCCTCCCGATACGGTTAAACCTTCCCTGCGCCAGGGAGAAAGATGATTGAGAAAGCGGTGGAGTGGCTGCTGGGGGATGAGGAAGCCAGGAGGATCTTCAGGGCTCTCCAGCAGGCGGAGGGGGGAGCTTCCCCCCTGGAGCTTTTGGGCTTCCTCTCAAAGCAGGAGAGCTGGCAGCTCAAGTGCATCCTGGGAAGGATGCTGGATTACGGGATAGTGGTGAGGGAGCCCAACGGCAAGTTCTCCCTGACGGACAGCGGGAGGAAGCTGGTGGAGCTGGAGAGATCGCTCGGGGAGGTCAAGAAGATAGGGTGATCAGATCTCGATCATCCTTATGTTTCCACCCTTCACGAAGAGCAGCCGGTGCCTCCTACTCCCTCCGCGGCCTAACTCCTCCGCCTCCTCCAGCACCAGGTTCTGATGCTCATCGCAGGTTTTCAGCACCCCCCTGATCTCCCTTCCGTCCCTGCAGAACACCCTGATGGGAAAGCCCACCCTCTGCTCCAGCTTTATGGCCTCCACCAGCTCCTATAAAGGAGGCCACGCTTAAAAGATATGGGATGCCCAAAGCCATCTTCGCCGGCAGCCTCTCCTTCGGCCTGGTCAACATACCCATCAAGATCTACCCCGCCCTCAGGGCCAGGGGAACCGCCCTCAGGACCCTTCACGCCGCCTGCCACACGCCCCTGCAGCACAAGCGATGGTGCCCCGGCTGCCGGGTGGAGGTGCCCCTGCAGGAGGTGGAGTACGGCTTCGAGCTCTCGAAGGGAAAGGTTGTCCCCCTCACGGAGGAGGAGCTGGAGAAGATCAAGCCCAAGAGCTCCAAGACCCTGGAGATCCTCACCTTCGTGGACCCGGCGGGGATAGACCCCCTCTTCCTCGACACCCACTACCACGTGGTGCCCCAGGAGGGGGGGGAGAGGGCCTTTTCCCTTCTGAGGGAGGTGCTCTCCCTCACCAACAGGGTGGCGGTGGGGAAGATAACCCTCAGGACCAGGGAGTACGTGGTGATCCTGCGCCCCTACCGGAGGGGCCTGCTCCTCTCCACCCTTCACTATCTGCAGGAAGTGGTGGATCCCTCCGAGCTGAAGGAGCTGGAGGACCTTCCCGTGCCCACGGAGAGGGAGAGGGAGCTGGCCAGGGCCCTGCTGGAGAGGCTGGAGGGGGAGTTCAGGCCCGAGGAGTACAGGGACACGTTCGCGGAGGCCCTGGCGGAGCTGGTGAGGAGGAAGGCTGAGGGGAGGCCCCTTCCCACCCCCGTGCAGGAGAAGAGGGAGGCCCCGATGGACCTGATGAAGGCCCTGGAGGCCAGCCTGGCGGCGACCAGGGAAAGGAGAAACGAGAAGTGAGGAGATGGGGCTACCCCTCCTGAAGCCCATGCTGGCCAAGCTGGGCTCCCCTTCCGACCTGCAGCGGGAGGGCTTTCGCTGGGAACCCAAGCTGGACGGAACCAGGGTCCTGCTTTACAGGGAGGGGGGGAAGGTGAGGCTTCTCAACAGGAGGGGCAAGTGGATAGAGAGGAGGTACCCGGAGCTCTCCTCCCTCCACCTCCACCTCCGCTCCGATCCCTGCCTCCTCGACGGGGAGCTGGTGGTCTTCGATTCCTCCGGCCTCCCCAGCTTTTCCCTCCTGCAGGAGAGGGAGCACCAGGAGAATCCGCTGAGGGTGGAGCTCCTTTCTCGGCTGCATCCCGCCACGCTGGTGGTCTTCGACCTGCTCTTCTCCGGGGAAAGGGAGCTGCTGCACCTTCCCCTGAGGGAAAGGAAGGTTGCCCTTTCCGAGGAGGTGGAAGAGGGGGAAAGGATCAGGCTGTGCTACCACACGGAGGAGGGAAGGAAGCTGTGGGAGAAGGTTCGGGAGATGGGGCTGGAAGGGGTGATGGGGAAGAGGGAGGAGGCCCCCTACCAGCCAGGGGTGAGGAGCCCCGACTGGCTGAAGGTGAAAAACACCAAAACCCTGGACGCGGTGATCCTGGGGTACACGCCGGGGGAGGGATGGAGGGAGCCCTACTTCGGCGCCCTAGCCCTGGGGGCCTATCGGGAAGGGAAGCTGATCTTTCTGGGGAAGGTCGGGACGGGCTTCGACACGAAGCTGATGGAGGAGCTCTTCCCCCTGCTGCGCAGGCTTGAAACGGGAAGGAGACCCGTGGAGGAGGAGCCTCCCTACGAGGTGAGGTGGGTGGAGCCCAGGCTGGTGTGCGAGGTGAAATATCTGGAGCTCACCCCCGATCTCAAGCTCAGAGCCCCCTCCTTCCTGAGGATGAAGGACAAGGAACCAGGGGAGTGCGAGCTGGAGCTGGTGCAGGATGAGGGGGAACCGACGGCAGGGTGAGGAGGGGCCTCCAGCCGCCCCCTGTCCAGCCCCGGAACAAGGGGAGCCCGAGTTCCTCCACCTGGTCAAGAACCTCAGGGGTATCCTCTACTTCGAGGAGGGAAGGGAGAAGGAGTTCGAGTGGCTGAAACGGAAGTTCAGGTACAGGGAACTCGGGGTCTCGGAGCTGCTGGACAGGCCCAAGGGATGGGCCAAGCTGGTGGTCCTTCCCAGGCTGGGGAGGGATCCCGTCCTGGACACCCTGCTGCTCGCCAACCGGTACATCGCCCCCGTCATCCTGCTGGGAGAATCCTCCCTCAGGCCCTTCAGGAAGATCGTGGTGGCGGAGCTGAGGACCAGACAGAGATTGGGGGACAGGGAGCTCAAGTTCAACCTGAGGCTTGTCGATTACGCCATAACGGACTTCTACGTGAAGGCGGTGGAACTGGCGAGGGAGGGCAGAATGGAGGAGAGGAAAAGACTGGCGGAGTCCGATCTCAGAAGGTTCTGGAGGATCAAGCCCGATCCCAAAGGAAGCACCTTCGTGGGCTACCTGGAACCGCTGGGACTCAGGGAACTGAAGGGCCTCCCCCTCAGCCTCCTTCCCTTCCTCGTCCTGGATCTCGACCGCTTCGGACCTCTGGAGACCAAGGAAGAATAGACCC
>CAZDZG010000009.1:12134-27199 GCA_964509845.1 Hadarchaeota archaeon (SeqCode)
CTCGTCCTGGATCTCGACCGCTTCGGACCTCTGGAGACCAAGGAAGAATAGACCCAGAACGAGGTGGACCCAGCGGGATTCGAACCCGCGACCTCTCGCCTGCGAAGCGAGCGCTCTACCGCTGAGCTATGGGCCCAGCCTCACCAGTTTACTCCCTTTCCTCCTTTTTAACGGTTCGGCCGGACCACTCCCTGAGGAACTCGGAGGGCCTGCGTATCTTGACCCCCAGGTACTCCCTGAACTTCAACAGGTGCCGGTCGTTGGTGATGAGGTAGTCCGCCCTTCCCCAGAGGGCACAGTTCAGAAGCTTGTTGTCGTCCGGATCCTCCATGAGGAGAGGGATCTCCTCCTTCACCCTCACCTCCTCCGCCTCCCTCAGGAGCCTCCTGATCTTAGACCTGAACTCATCCCCTCCTCCCACCCTTCCCAGCATGCTCCTCACCTCCGCCTTCACCCTCGAGGATAGGAGGGCCTTAAAGTTCCCCTTCAGGCAGAGGTCCAGGATCTTGGCGGAGGAGCTGCGAGGATTGAAGCGGGCCCCTATGAAGAGGTTCGTGTCCGGAACCACCCTCGGTTTCATCATTGTTTTTCCCCCGGGCCAATTTTAACCTTACTTTTAAGGAAAAACCCCCAAAAGATTCTGGAGTGCCCAAGCTAAGGGAAGTGGTGGTGGTAGAGGCCGTTCGAACCCCGGTGGGAAAGTCGGGGTGGGCGGGCATGGAGAAGGGTGGGATCTTCGCCGGAGTCTCTTCCCAGTACCTTCTGGCCACGGTCCTGAGGGGACTGGTGGACCGCGTGAAGGAACGCTGCGGAGCCTTCGACGAGAGGGAGATAGAGGACGTGGCGGTGGGGTGTCTGAGCCAAGTGGGCGAGCAGGGGCTGAACCTAGGCAGGCTGGGGGTGCTGGCCGCCGATCTTCCGGTGCAGACGGCGGGATGGACCCTGAACAGGTACTGCAACGCCGGGCTCCAGGCCATCAACTCCCAAGCCCAAGCTCTCATGACGGGATGCGGAGAGATAGCGATAGCCGCAGGGGTGGAGAACATGAGCCGCTACCCCATAGGATCCGACCTGGAGGCCGCGATGAAGTCCGGCTTCCCCGTTTCCTTCCATCCTAGGGCGGAGGAAAGGGGGGCCCTCGGGGTGATGGGGGTGGCCGCCGAGCTGGTGGCCAAGCGCTACTCCCTTAGCAGGGAGGACCAGGACAGATTCGCCCTCTGGAGCCACCAGAAGGCGGTGAGAGCGATGAGGGAAAAAGAGGAGTACCGGAAGCGTATCGTACCCGTGCAGGTGGAAAGGGGAGGGGAGAGAGTGTGGGTGGAGGAGGACCAGACCCCCAGGGCCCAGGCCCTGGACGATCCGGAGACCGCCTATGAGCGCCTCCGCAGTCTTCCCCCGCGCTTCGCCGAGGACGGCACCGTCACCGCCGGTAATTCCTCCGCCATAGCGGATGGGGCTGCCGCAGTAATGCTCATGACGCTGGACAAGGCGGAGGAGCTGGGGCTGAAGCCCATGGTCAGGATCAAATCCATGGCTGTAGCGGGGGACGATCCCGTCACCATGCTTCTGGGGCCCATACCGGCCATGCGCAAGGCCTTGGCCAGGGCCGGGATAGGGATGGAGGAGGTGGAGGTCTGGGAGCCCAACGAGGCTTTCGCCTCCCCCGTGCTGGCCTTCTGTAAGGAGTTCGGGGTGGCCTTCGACGATCCACGCATAAACCCCACGGGAGGGGCCATAGCCATAGGGCATCCCATAGGTTGTACGGGGGTCCTCTATTTCACGGAAATGGTGCACTGGATGGTCCGCCATCGCCTCCGCTACGGCCTCCAGACCCTGTGCGGGGGAGGAGGGGTGGGAATAGCCACCGTGGTGGAGGGAAGAATCTAGCCCCGGCAAAAGCCTTCAGGCGAAGGCCTCAGCTGGACCGCGTTTCATCCGGCTGGACCATCAACATCGCCCCGTACGATAAATAGAGGCGTGATCATCCTCACGCACGTCTTCATGTCGCGTCGGTATTGCTGCGATCACCAAAGTGACTGTTAGTGCTTAGCCGGTCTTCCCTGCGACCTTTCAATTTCCCTAAAGCCTTTTTGGGTCGGACAAACGGGGCAAGGAGGTTAAAGACCGCGAGCACTGTTTCCTCGAGTGGCTTTAAAGATCCCAGCTCCGCTCCTCTAAGGTCCCTTGCCGAAACCACCACCGGTACTGATTTGAGTGGAACCTTTCGCTAGACCCTCTTTATCCTGACCAGGTGGGTGGCGCAGGAGATGCAGGGGTCGTAAGCCCTGGCTATGATCTCCAGTACCCTCTCCAGCTCCTTTTGGTTCCCCACCAGCTTGGGTGCCGCCACCCTGAAGTCCTTGTCCACGTTGGCGGCGTTCATGGCGGTGGGGGTGATCACATCCGCCCACACCACCCTCCCCTTCGCATCGAAGCGGTAGGAGTGGATGAGGATCCCCCTGGGGGCCTCCACGGAGGCCGTCCCGGTTCCCGCCCTAGGCTTCACCTCCACCGGTTTTTCCTTCCTCAGCCCCAGGCTCAGCAGCTCCTCCACGTCCGAGATGCACCTGTCCACGCTGTGCACCAGCTCGATGGCCTGGGCTAGGTTGTTGGAGATGGAGTTGGAGTAATCCAGCTTGGACTGATGCTCCTTGAAGAGCTCCTTCGCCTCCCCTTCCAGCCTCTCGCCGAAAAGCCTCAGCCTGGCCAGCGCACCCACCATGAAGGGCTTCCCCCTGTAGGAGGAGTGCTTGGCCCTAGAGTGCTTCACCGTGGTCTCCTTGATGTACTTCCTGTAATCGTGAACGTCCCAGCTGGTTCCATCGGAGGCCACGTGCCTGTGACCGAAGTATCCGAACCTCCTCCCCGGATCCAGGGCGATGAAGGTGTTCTCCGACCTGGGTGCATCGGGAAGCTCGAAGGAGGAGAAGAGCTTCACGGAGAGGAGGGCGAACTCCCTGGTCTCCTCCATGGCCTGCTTGATCCTCTTCAGATCCTCCTCCGAGGGAAGGGTGGCGAAACCACCCACCCGCTCGTTCATCCCGTGCACCTCCCTCCCCGCCAAGATGTTGTGCACAAGGTTCCCCGCCTTTTTCAGCTGCAGGGCCCCCTTCACCTCCTTCGGGTACTTCTGGGCCATGTGCACCACGCTGGGGAAGCCAAGGAAGTCGGGAAGGGCCAGGGCGAAAACGTGGAGGGCATGGCTCTCCACCATCTCCCCGTGGATAAGGAGGTCCCTGAGGAGCTCCGTCTGCCTGGATACCTTCACCCCGAAGGCATCCTCCACCGCCTTCACCGAGGCCATGCTGTGAGCGCAGGTGCAGATGGCGCAGATCCTCCTCATCACGTCCGGGACCTTCTCGTAGTGCATCCCCCTGATGAAGGACTCGAAGAACCTGGGTCCCTCGAAGAGGTTGAACCTCACGTCCTTTACCTGGTTCCCCTCTATCTCCACCTCTATTCCGCCTTCGCCCTCAACCCTGGCCAGCGGTTCCACCTCTATCTTCATCTACTTCACCTCCAGGATCTCGGGATAGTTGGCTGCGAACATGCGCAGCCTTGCCCTGATGTAGTCGGGCTTGAAGCCGGCCTCCCTAAAGACCTGCAGGGCGCTCTTCACCCTGGCCTCGCCCTCTATCACTCCCCTGCAGCCTATGCAGTCCACCCCCAGGGAGGGGCACCTTGCCTTGCATCCTCCCACCGTGAGGGGTCCTAGGCAGAGCCTTCCCTCCAGCATCAGGCAACCATTTTCCCTGAGCTTGCACTCCACGCAAACCGGGTAATCCACCGCCTCGGGAAGGTCCCCCCTAAGCAGGGAAGCGGCCGCCCTCAGGAATTCCTCCTTCTCGATGGGACAGCCGGGGAGCACGAAGTCCACCTTCACGTAGGCGGAAAGGGGCTTCGACTCATAAATCTCCCAGACCTTCTCCGACCCGTACACCTCCCTCATCTTTTCCTCCACCGTCAGGATCCCGTTGCAGCTGGCCTGCACCCCTCCCCAGGCCGCGCAGTCCCCGATGGCCACCAGCAGCTTGGCCCTCCTCCTGATCTCCTCCAGCTTCTGCTTCTGCTTGGGGGTGGTGATGGAGCCCTCCACGAAGGCCACGTCGTAGTCGCTTTCCTCCACCGCGCTGCTGGCCATCGTGAAGGATTTGAGGTCCAGCGCCCCCACCAGGTCCAGCAGTTCGTCCTCCAGGTTGAGGATCATGAGCTGGTCCCCGGCGCATCCCGTGAAGCCGAAGATTCCCACCTTGGGCTTCATCCTATCAACCCCTTTAGCTGCAGGGCGTCAACACCCGTGAAGACGGGTCCGTCCTTGCACACGTACCGCATGGAGGTACCCGCCCCCACCACGCAGTGCCTGCACTTCCCTATCCCGCACTTCATCCTCCTCTCCATGGTCATATAGATTCTCTCGGGGGGGAAGTTCCTGTCCATCAGCTCCTTGAACACGAAGCGGTACATCACGGGAGGGCCGCAGACCACCGCGTAGGCCTCCGGGTTCAGGTCCACCATCCCGAAGAGCTTGGTCACCACCCCTTCGCAGACTCGCTCCGGATATTTTTCCTTCAGCTTCTTGCAGACCTCGTCCTCCTTCTCGTAGGATAGGTAGACCCTGCATTCCTTGGAGTCCATGAGCTTTGTGATCTCACCCTTGAAGAGCATCAGGGTGTAGTCCCTTATGCCGTAGAGGAGGATCAGCTCCCCGTAATCCTTCCGGTTATCCAGCGCGTACTGGAGCACCGCCCGGAGGGGGGCCATTCCCAGGCCCCCGGAGACCAGGATGAGGTCCGATCCCTTCATCTCCTCCATGGGGAAGCCGTTCCCGTAGGGTCCCCTTATTCCCACCTTGGCCCCGGGGGAAAGACGGTGCAGGGCCCCCGTCACCCTCCCCACCCTCCTCACGCAGATCTCCAGGGGTTTTCTCGTGGGGGAGGAGCAGATGGAGATGGGGGCTTCCCCCACCCCGGCCACGCTGACCTCCAGGAATTGGCCCGGGCGATGATTCAGGTTGACATCCAGCTGGAAGAGCTTTTCTATGGGGGTCTGCTCCTCCACCCTCAGCACCCTGGCCTGCCTGGGAAGGAGCTCGTTCACCTGGCCTCACCCCTTACCGCCGAAAGCATCTCCACGAAGTCTATTCCGGCGGGGCAGTAAACGGTGCACCTCCCGCACCCCACGCACCTCACCTCCTCCCCCACCTTGCAGCTCAGCCTGTTGATGGTCCTCTCCACCACCGTGGGCCTGAAGTTGAGCCCTCCCGCCACCAGCGCGTGCCTCTTCAGCATGCAGGAATCCCACCTGCGCACCCTGCTTCCCCTCCTCACGTCCAGCGTCAGCACATCGGAGACATCGTAGCACTGGCAGGTGGGACAGACCAGGTTACAGGTGCCGCAGGCCAGACACCTGGCGCTCACCTCCTCCCATCCTTCCTTCTCCTCCGTTTCGATCAGGTCCCCCATTCCTGCCAGGTTGATCCTCCTTCTGATCCTCGCCCTTCTCCTCTCCTCCATCCTCTCCGCCTGTTCCACCTCCTCCCTCCCCGCCTCCTGGAAGTATCCCTCCCTGGAGATCCGGTAGCCCTTTCCGCTACCCACCCTCACCAGGTACTCCCTCCCCAGGTCGTGAAGGAAGAGATCGAAGCCGGTGGTGGCGTAGGCACTCCCCACGGAGGTGCAGAAGCAATACTTATCGGGAACACAGCTTATCCCTACCACCAGGGTGTTCTCCCTCCTCCTAGCGTAGTACTCGTCCCGGGGAGGATCCAGGAAGACCCTGTCGAGCTTCAAGAGGCCGTTCACGTCGCAGTGATGAATTCCGAAGAGGACCGCCTTCCTCTCCTCAAAGCTCTCCTCGTACTCCTCCCCCTCATACCTGAGGATCTCCTCCTCTGGGGGAAGGAAGAGCTTCTTGGGAGGGAGGAGGGTTCGGGTGTATTCCAGCTCCACCTCCTTGAGATCTCCCACCCTCCGGAAAACCACCTTTCCTTGCTCAGCCACCGGAGCATAGACCTCGCCATAGTTCCTCAGGCTTTGGAAGAGCTTGGGGAGGTCCGCTTTGGCCAGCCTGGCATACCTCATTGAATCTTTTCTTTTTCAGCCCCCACTTAAAAAGCTTTCCGTGCTACCTGAGGTCCACGGAGCCAGAGAGGGCCACGCCCCTCTCCGTGCTCACCCTGAGAAGGTAGCCACCCTCCCTCTTCCATCCCTCCACCCTGAGGAGGTCTCCAGGAAAGACCACCCCCGAGAACCTGGCCCTGAGGGCGGCCATCCTCTCCGGCTCGTTTCCGCACAGCTTCCGGAGCAGGAGCCTGCCCACCACCCCGAAGGTGCAGAGACCATGCAGGATGGGCCTCTCAAAACCCGCCAGCCTGGCGAACTCCGGATCCACGTGGAGGGGGTTCAGATCCCCCGAGAGCCTGTAAATCAGGTTCAGGTTCCTGCCCACCTCCACTTCCTCTGAAAAGTCGGGGAGGGCGGTCGGGAACTCATCCTTGTAGCTGGGGCCCCTATCCCCCCCGAAGCCTCCCTCCCCCACGAAAAGCAGGTTGGCCGTGTTGTCGAAGAGGGGACGACCCTCCCCGTCCCTGCTCTTCATCTCCACCACGGCCAGGGCGTGCTTTCCCTTATCATACAGGGCCGCTATCCTTCCCGTGGTGTACACCTTTCCCTCGGTGGGAAGAGGACGGTGGAGGACCAGCTCGTGGCCGGCATGGAGCAACCTGGTCAGATCTCCCTCCAAGGTTTCCAGGGCCCAGAAGAGGAGCGGATAGCAGGGAAGGACGGCGAAGGTGGGGTAAACCTTCAGTCTTCCCTCATAGACGAAGTCCAGGTCCTCGTTTCCCGCCCCTATCCCCAGGGCATAGAGGATGACATCCCTCCATGAGTAGGAGAACTCGATCGGACCCGTCTGCCTGCCCACCGCCTCCAGCTTCAGGGGCATGATCAGAAGAGGCCGAGCTCCGCCAGCAGGGAGGAAAGGTCCTGGGGTGGGGGTACCTTTTCCACCAGGCCGGGCAGGACCTCGGCGAGCTCCTCCGCCGTCCACCTTCCCTGTTTGGAGACCTTTTGAGCGGTCCTCCACCCCTCCAGCAGCCAGACCGTCCCCCCCACCAGCCTTATCACCCTCCCGGTGATGCCGGAGGCGCGGTCCGAGGCCAGGAAAGCCACCAAGGGGGCCACGTTTTCCGGTGCCAGGGGATCGAAGCCAAAGCGCCTCTCCATCTCTTCAGGGGTTCCCATGAGGGGGGCCAGGGAGGGCGTGGCATCCGTGGTCAGCCTGGTCCTGGCCAAGGGGACGATCACGTTGCTGGTTACCCCATACTTCTGCATCTCCTTGGCCACGATCAGGGTGAAGGCCACTATCCCGGCCTTGGCGGCACCGTAGTTGCTCTGGCCGGGGTTGTAAAGCAGCCCCGCATCCGAGGACGTGTTGATGATCCTACCGGAAACGGGTCTTCCAGCCTTATGCTCCGCCCTCCAGTAGGCGCAGGCATGCCTGGTGCAGTTGAAGGTGCCCTTCAGATGGACATCCATCACCAGGTCCCAGTCCTCCTCCGTCATGTTGAAGATCATCCTGTCCCTCAGGATTCCGGCATTGTTCACCAGGATATCCAGCCTTCCAAAGCTCTCCACCGCCTTCTCCACTATCCTTCTCGCCCCTTCGAAGTCCGCAACGCTCTCATAGCTGGGAACCGCCTCCCCACCCATCCTCCTTATCTCCTCCACCACCTGATCCGCCGGCCCTTGGTGCTGTCCCTTCCCGTCGAACCCCCCACCCACATCGTTGACCACCACCTTCGCCCCATGCCTGGCGAGTTCCAGCGCCTCCGCCCTTCCCAATCCCCTTCCCGCCCCCGTCACGATGGCCACCTTGCCCTCCAGCATTCTCATCCTCCCACCTTCTCAGCTGGGCCTGAAGCCTTAAAAAGGTTGGAATGGCGGGCCCGGTGGGATTTGAACCCACGACCGTCCGGTTTCTCCCGGCTTAAGAGCTTCATCCGGTCCGGTCCTTCCCGGACCGACGGATGCTCCACCAGACTGAGCTTCCCGGCAGCTCCCGCTGCTTACGGGCCCGGGCCCAATAGACTTCCCTCCCCCTTTCTTAAAAACTTACCCTAGAGGAGCTCCTCCAGCCTCCCGGAGCAGCTCGGGCAGAAATCCTCCCCTTTGGCATCCACCTCCAGGATGGAGTTGGAGAAGCTCATCACGCACCTCCCCCTGCAGTGCCCCAGCCCTAGCGTGTGCCCCACCTCATGGACGGCTTCCTTCACCAGCCTTTCAAGGAGAAGGTCCTTCTTCCCCCCGAAGCCGGGGTCGAGCCTATGCAGGGAAACCACCGCCCCCCTCCCCGGACACTGGGCCAGGCCGAAGACGAAGTTCAGGCCGGGAACATACAGGTCCACCTCGGTCACGGCCAAGAACCTTCCGGAACATCCCCTCAGCACCTCCTCCAGGAGAATGGAAGCCTCGTACTGCCCCCTCTCCCCTCGATAGGCTCTCCCCGGCACCTCTAGCGGGGGGTGGGGGACCACCCTAACCTTCCCCCGAAAGGGTTTCCTCAGCCTCTGCCCGAGTTCCGCGGAAACCCAGGGAGGGAGCTTCCCCACCGGAACCAGCTTCACCTGCAGGACGGACAGGGTATCCTTTTTCCCTTTTTCTTCCAGGAAAAAGGGCTTATCCTTTTTCTATGGGGATCCCCTTTTTTCCTGGATGGGACTGGAGGTCCTGCTGCTCCTGAAGGGGAGGTATGAACCCGAGGAGCTGGGGCTCCCCGACACCATGGTCTGTAACCAGAGGGAGGAGGACACCCTCATCGTCCCGTTTCCCCTGCGCTCCCCCAGATACTACCCCTGCCACAGCCCTCCGCTGGAGTACCGGGTGCCCGAGGGACTGCGGGGAAGAAAGTTCGAGGTGATCCTGAGCGACTGGGAGAGCGGGTGCCTGGAGCAAGGAAGGGCGGTGATCATCTGCGGGAGGAACGGGGAAAGGCTGAGGCCCGAGTACGTGAGGAGGGATCCCCTCCCCTGCCAAGAGAATGGGCTCTTCTACACCAAAGGCCACGTGAGGATCACGGCCCTTTCCTCCGGGGAGCTGCTGGTGGAGGACCTCCTTCCCCTCCTGGAAGGGGAGGGGATCAGGGTGAGCAGGGAAAGGCTCTGGAAGGGGAGGCTCCCCCTGCCGGAGAGGCTGGAAAAGCTGGAAGGGGCGGCGAAGGCGGCTCTGGAAAAAGTCCGATGCCCCGGCTGCCGGGAGCTGCACTACGCCATAAGGTAAAATATCCCTTCCCTTAGGTTTTTGGATGTCGGTGAGGGAGGCCCTGGAGGCCCTCCTGGACTTCAAGGGGAAGAAGATCAGGGAATTCTGCCTCAAAAGGCTGGAAGGGGGAAAGGGGGCCTATGAGATCCTGGAGGAGCTCAACCTGGGACTGGAGGAGATAGGGAAGGGATACGAGAACAAGGAGTTCAAGAGGTACTTTGAGTCCGATCTGATCGTCGCCGGGGCCAACATGAAGAGGGCGGTGGAGCTCCTGAGGCCCCACCTGGCGGGAAGGGGTGAGGAAAGGAAGAGGGGAAAGATCGTGCTGGGGACGGTCAAGGGTGATGTGCACGACATAGGAAAGACCGTGCTATCCATCCTGCTCCAGTCCAACGGTTTTGAGGTGGTGGACCTGGGGGTGAACGTGGACGCCGAGACCTTCGTGAGGGGGGTTAAAGAACATCGGCCCCAGCTGCTGGGGATGTCCGCCCTTCTCACCTCCACCGCCCCCTACATGGAGGAGGTGATAGGGGCGCTGAAGGAGGCGGGGCTCAGGGACAGGGTAAAGGTGATCGTGGGTGGGAGGGCGGTGACGGAAGAGTTCGCCAGAAGGATAGGGGCTGATGCCTACGGCAGGGATGCCGTGGAGGGGGTGAGGAGGTGTCTGGAGCTGCTGGAGGGATGAGGGTCTTCATGCTCTACCGGGGACCCTTCGGGGAGCAGATGGTGAACAACCTGGTCCTCAGGGGGCTCGGTGCCTGCACGGTGGGGACCTTCGAGCTCACCCCGGAGCTCCTGGAGGAGGAGCACCCGGGAGAGGAGCTCTGGAGCAGGCTGTGGGAGGACCCCTCCCGCTACGTCCCCCGCAGCCTCCCCCGGGTGAGGTGCGACCTGCTGCTGGTGCTGGGCATCCACTCCAAGCTGGGGGACCTCATCCCCCCCATAGCCGAGCGGGTGGGGGCGAGGAGTGTCCTCTATCCCATAGACGACCGGCAGCACGCCCCGGAGGGAAGGAGGGCCGTGGAGGAGGAGCTGGAGAGGAGGGGAATACACGTGGAGTTTCCCGAGCCCTTCTGCTCCCTGGAGGAAAGCGAGGACCCCTTCATAGCGGAGTTCTGCAGGTACTTCGGCAGGCCCCGCTTCAGGGTGGTAAAGGAGGGGGGGAAGATACGGGCGGTGGAGGTACTGAGGGACACCCCCTGTGGCTCCGCCCACGCGGTGGCCAGGCGGATGGTGGGCTTCCCCTGCGATGACCCCAGGGCCCTGAAGGAGAAGCTCTTCCAGGAGCACCACAACGAGGAGAACGAGAACTACTGCCTGGCGGAGATGGATCCGCTGGCTCCCTACATGCAGGAGGCGGGGGACATCCTGGTGGATGCCTTTTTCGAGGCATGTGGCCTTCCCACCCTCAGGGACCTCATCCTCCGGGAGAGGGAAAGGGGAAAGGCGGAATTCGAGTACCTGAGGAGGAAGCTGGTGGAAGAGGAGAGGAGATGTGAAACGGAAAGAAGCATAAGAAGGGTCCTGAAAGAGCTGGGCCTGGAGGGCTAGGAGGGACTGAAGGAGAGCTCCCCCACCAGCCTGTACAGGAGGTCGCTCTCGCTCTCCAGGTTCAGGTACTCTATCCTTTCGGCCAGCCTCTCACCCTCCTCCCTCCTCCTCACCGAGACCAGGGCCTGCCTGGCCCCTTCTAGGGCCGCGTTCCCCACCTTCTCCACCCTGCCAAGGGGTATCCCGGGGAGGAGGCCTATGCGGTGGGCGTTCTCCACCCGGATGTAGGTGCCGAAGGCCCCCGCCAGGTAAACCTTCTCCACCTCCTCCACCCCTATCCCATATCTCTCCAGCAGGACCTTGATCCCCGTGCTTATGGCGGCCTTGGCCAGCTTCAGCTTATCCACATCCTCCCCATCTATCTTGATCTCCCTTTCCCCCCTGGCTATCACCAGCTCCGTCCTTCCCCCCGTGAACTTGCCGCTCTCATCCAGGATCCCCCTTTCCAGCATCTCGGCCAGCGCGTCTATCAGGGCCGAGCCGCAAAGGCCCACGGGGGGGAGGTCGTCTATGGTCTCATAGCTCACCCTGCCGCTTCCGTCTATCTCCACCCTGCTTATGGCCCCGGACACCGCTCCCACCCCGCACTTTATCCCGCTTCCCTCGAAGGCGGGACCGGAGGCGCAGGAAGTGGCCACCATCCTCTCCCTGTTCCCCAGCACGATCTCCGTGTTCGTCCCTATGTCCACCAGCATGCCTATCCTCTCGCTGCGGTGGAGATCCGTGGCCAGCACCCCCGCCACCGTGTCCGCCCCCACGAACCCACCTATGAGGGGAAGGGCGTAGACGTTGCCCTGCGGGTTCATCCTGAGCCCCAGCTCTGCCGGCCTCCTGTTCTCGGCCTTCAGGCTCACCGGCTGGAAGGGGAAGACCCCGAGCGGGGCTACGGGGTGGCCCAGGAAGAGGTCCCTCATGGTGGAATTGCCCACCACCACCATCTCGTACAGGTGCTCGGTCTTAATCCCCAGCTTCCCCACCATTTCGTTGACCGCCCCCCTGACCGCCTCCTCCAGCTCCCTCTGTCCCCTTCTCCTGGCGTGGGTGATCCTGCTTATCACGTCCCCTCCGTAGACCTCCTGGGGGTTCTTCATGGAGCTCACCCCCAGGATCCTCCCGGTCTCCAGATCCACCCCGTACATCACCAAGGTGGTGGTTCCCACGTCCAGGGCCACCCCCACCATTTCTCCCTCGTAGTCACCCATTTCCCTCCCCTCCCCCCTCCACTCCCACACCACCTTCCCTTCCCTCCTCCTCACCGCCGGTTCCAGCCTCACGGGCAGGACCCTCCCCCTCTCCAGAATCCGGTACTTCCTCTCCGGCACCTCCGCCACCACCCACCCGTCCTCCCTCTCCACCCTGGCCTGGCAGGCCAGCCTCTCCCCGGGCCCCGCGAACCTTAGCTCCGCCTCTGTGAGCTCGCTCAGTCCCTCCCCCTCCACCTTGAGGAGGCACTGGCCGCAAACCCCCATCCCCCCGCAGAGGGAGGGAAGGTCTATTCCCAGCTCCTGGCAGTAGGAGAGGAGGGTCCTTCCCCTCTCCAGCCTGGCCCTCCTCCCGTAGTTCCTGAAGAAGATCTCTCCCCGCTCCATCCGACTCGCCTCGGCCTCTTTTACCTAAGATCGTCTAAAAAATCACTTCCAGTTATCGGCGAGGAACTTGGGGATACCCGAGGAGTCCCTGGGCCCCACCATAACCTCCCACTCGAAGCCAAGGAGCTCCTCCAGCTCACCCTTGTACCTGGCGGCCATGCCCGGAAGGATGATCTTGCGGTGCTTCACCTTATCCTTCACGCCCGAGGCCTTGATGGCATCCGCTATGGTCTGAGCCGTCATCTTCCTACCGGCAATGGAGGACTCCACGCTCAGCCCCCCCGTGTCCACCACGATCAGGTAGGAGGGGACCTTGGAGTTCTCTATGTCGCTGGTCACCACGAAGTAAGTTAGGGCGAAGTTGGAGGTGACCATCACGGGAGAGTTCTCGTTCACCTCCCCTATGGCCCTCAGCCCCGGCTCCACGCTCACCGGCTTCCTGGGATCCGTGTAGATGTTCTCCCTGAGGATGAGGAGGGGAAGCCAGCTCCAAACCTCCTCCGACCTGAGAATGATCAGGTCGGCGTACCTCACCATCAGGAGGGTGGCCAGGGCCGTCTCCTCCCAGGCCAGCTCCTCAGGCTTCTTCCCCCCATCATCCCAGACCCTGGCGGTGGAGGCTATCAGCGGGAAGCCCACCTCCTCATCCCCTCCCCTTATGGCGGTATTCCTTAGGACCGTGAAGCAGTTTATGGTCTCCCTCAGTTCCTTTCCGAAGCCGGTTCCCGGATCCAGCAGGAGGTCTCGGACCCCGTACGCCAGCATGGTTTTGGCCAGGGACTTCAGCCCCTTCAGGTCATAAGGGGAGTAAAGGGCGAGGGGGCAATCGTACTTGAGGGCCAGCTCGGCCATTTCCTTCCAGTTCTCCTTGGTGGCCGCGTAGAGGAGGGGCCTCCTTTCCTTGACCAGCGCCACCGCCTTCTCCATCACCCCAGGATCGGTGCACCAGAGGACCAGAGGAAGTTTGCTCAGGGCCGCCTTCCTGACCACGGCCTCGAACCTGGAGGGATCCCCCGAAACGTACCTGGGGGCAAGCATGTCCAGCCTCAGGGTCTTCCCTATGTAGGAGTACCCGTACTCCTCCGCCCTCTTGATCCTCTTCAGGAGATCCATCTCCGGGAGGGTGTCGTCCAGGGTGAGGGCCAGCGGGACGGGATTGAAGTAGCGGTACTCGTGTCTCCTCACCACCAGCTGTCCCCCCACCTTCACTTCCCCGATCTTCACCTCCTTCACGGGGGGCTTCAGCATCTCCCGCAGCTTCCTCAGGTTGTCCTCCAGTCCCTTCTCCCAGAGAGGGGGGCACTCCTCCAGGGAGATGGTGTGCTCCGCCAGCCTGGCCGCGAAGGCCATGCACACCCCGGGCTCGCACTTCCCGCAGTTGGTCTTGGGAAGAAGGGCGTAGATGTCCAAGGGTCCTATCTTCTTCTTGGCTGCCATCACTTCACCCCTATCCAGGGGAAGAAGGTGGGCTCACCTTCCTCACCCATCAGCCACCTGATCACGTCCTTCATGGTCCTGATGGCGGCGGGGTGCAGGGTGATGTAGAGGTCATTCCCCGCCATGAGCATGGTGAGGGCCATGGCGGTCTCCCACATGGGTCCCCGGTATTCCCTGGCCCCCATCTCCGGGTTATGGAGCCAGGCCTCCCTGGCCCCCCAGGCGTTGGCGGTGGCCGAGCCCATGGGACACTGCAGCTCCACATCCCCCATCAGGCCTGCCAGCCTTATCCTCTCCATGATGGAGAAGGCATACTCTATGCCGTACCCGAGGGGGGCGGAGGTGGGATCGATCACGATCTGCTCCTTGGGGATGTACTCGTAGAGCCGGCGGTTCAGCTCCTTGGCCTGGGCCAGGTCTATGGAGGTCCAGGCCAGCACCACGTGCCCGTACTGCTTGGCCGCCTTGGCCACGGGTTCCCACATGTCAAGGTTCACGGAGCTGAGCAGCACCCTCTCCCCCTCGCACACCTCGGCTATCTTGGGGAGGAGCTTGGCATCCTTCTCCGGGTTTCCGGATCCACCCACGATCAGGGGCACCTCCACCGCCTGCAGAAGGTTCTCCACCAGCTTGCAGGACTCCTCGATGGGGGTATCCTTGGAGTAGGGATCGCTGCTGACCAGCTCTATGTCTATCAGGTCAGCCCCGAACTTCTCCACCGCCAGCTTCGCCCACTTGATCGGATCCTCTATGGCGTCGCCCAGCACGGTCCTCACGGGTCCGGGGAGGCGGAGGGGCATGTCAAAGACATCACAGGCTATGGCAGGAGGATTGGGAAACTTGCCCTCCAGGAAGTGCCAGGGGGGGGCGGTTTCTCCCCCTATCTTCACCACCCTCCTCCTGGTCCCTCCGTCCGCCCTGGTGGCACCGATCGTGACCTCGGCTATGGTACCCGGATACTCCTGCACGAAGGGGGAAAACTCGGCCTCCAGCAGGGCGGAGGGCTTGGCCGGCGCCACCTCCTTGGCAGGCGGCGCCCCGGGGGGGAGGAAGGATGCGAGGGGACGCAAGATCAGCCTGAGCTCCTCCACGTTCAGATTTACCTTCTCCAGCTCCAGCTCCCCCACTTCCCGCAGGAGGTTCATTATCTCGTCCATGGCCCTCACCCTTTCTTCCTTTCCACCTTCCTTATGATCATCTTCTCCGCGAAGATCTTGGCGTTCTTCAGCAC
>CAZDZG010000009.1:27299-31527 GCA_964509845.1 Hadarchaeota archaeon (SeqCode)
TTTCCACCTTCCTTATGATCATCTTCTCCGCGAAGATCTTGGCGTTCTTCAGCACTATCTCGAACTCCATCCCCCCTGCTCCTGGCACTCCCACGGTCAGGGTGGGGGCCACCATGGGCACCTCCCCCGCCGGAACCTCCTCGGCCTCCGCAGGTGGGGCGGCGGCCTCCTCGGCCTCCACCCCTTTAAGCCCCTTCACCCCCAGCTTCTTCAGCTCCTCGCTGGGCTCCACGATGGGGTGATTGCGGGCCTTGAGGAAGGCCTTGAGCTCCTCGATGTTCCTGGCATCCTCCTCCGTCGCTATCTTGTCCACCACGTCCTTCGGGATGAAATCCTTCACCCTCTCCTTGGCCTCCTTCGGTATCCAAACCACCCTGTGCCACCCCCCGTCCGCCTGCAGGAACTTGGGGGACCTCATGTACTCGAAGGAAATGCCATGGAACCCATCCACCTGCCTTCCCCCCGCCGTGGAATCCGCCATGGTGGAGAAGGGAACCCCGTTGACCGCCGGACCCTTGAAGTCCCGGTGGACGATGCCCAGCCCGTCCACCTCCGGGATGTAGAAGGCTATGGCCTCGAAGCATCCGCAGGAGGTGTGGGGATATCCGAAAGCCGTGTAGAGCTGCACCCTGGTGATCGCTCCCAGGGACTTGGCCTTCACCGACTCGTTGGCCCCCTCCCACTCCCCCTTGAAGGGATCTATGACCTTCCCTATCTTCACCTCGTAGATGGATCCCTTGGGATCTATCCTGGCCGCCGCCCTCCCGTCGAACCAGCTTATGGCCCCGCAGTTGGCGTACCTCTGCGGGGTGATCACGCACACGTGGGTGGGAGCGAAGGACTGACAGAGGGTGCAGCCGTAAAACACGTCCACCTCCTCATCCTTCAGGCCCCTGGCCCTGGCATCCCTGGCCTCGTAGACCTTGAGGGCCTCCGGGTAGAGCCTCTCCACCTGGGCGGGATCCGTGTAGAAGGTGACCTGGACCTTCTCGATGATGGGACACTCGCTGTGGTAAAGCCTGATGATGACGGCCCCGAGGTGCTTCAGGCTCAGCCCCTTCTGCACCGATTTCTTGCTCACCCTGCACCAGATGGTGTTCCTCTGGTTAAGGTGCATGAAACCCTCCACCCAGTTGGTGAAGTAGTGCAGCCTCCTCTCGAACACCCCCTCCATCTCCTCCTCCAGATCCTTCCCGCTCACCTCCACCAGGATGGCGAAGGGGGTCTTGGTTCCCTCCGGCATGTCCTTGAAGTCGGGACCCACCACCACAACCTTCCCGTCCTCCACCTGTTCGGCGGGCCTCACCCTCAGAAGCTCGAACTTGTACGGGACATCGGGACCTCCCAGCTCCGCATGCATGTCCCCCTTCCTTATCCTCTCCCCCTCGTACACCACCCCCACGTCCACGGGGATGTCCGCGAACATTCCGGACTTCATCTTTCCAGCTCCTCCGCTATCCTCTCCAGGTTCTTATACCATTCCTCCTCCGACAGGTTGGGGAAGGACCAACTACAATGAGGCTGATAAAACCTATTTAAGGATATCGTGCGCAGGTGAAGGGCGAAAGACTTCAGGCCGGACTCCATCAGCCATTCCATGTAGTAGGGGCCCAGCCCCAGTATGAGCACCAGGTCGTGGGGCTGCCCGTCACCCTGCAGGCTCCACCCGGGATCCGTTAGTCTGGAGCAGATCTCCACCGCCGCCATCCTGGCGGCAGGCTGGAAACCCCTCCTCTTAAGCTCCACCGCCGTGTGGGCGGTGGCCACCACCGGTATTTTTCCCGCCCTGGCTATCCTTATGACGTAGTCTAGGGCTCTCCCTCCCTCCTCCCCGAGCACCCCCGTTCCCACCACGAGGAGGGGCCTCTTGGCTCTCTTGAGGAGGGCGGAAACCACCTCCGGCTTGGTGAGAAGCTGAGCCTTCACCGGTCCGGGGACCTCCGCCCTCTGCCAAGGCTCCACCTCATCCCTCCTTCACCCTCACCAGCCTTGGAACTAGGGTGGGATCGGGGTTCGGGTTCTCAAATTCCTTCCATCCCTTCTCCTTCAGGAAGGCCAGCACCTCCTCCTTCATGGTCACGGGGATATCCGCCACCGTCCTCACGAAGAGGTGAAGGTCATCGGGCAGCTCCCCGAAAAGCCTGCGGTGGAGGTCTATGTAGTGGTTGAGCTTGATGGACCTTCCCTTGGTGGTATCGCTGGCCCTCATGCACAGCTTGGGGATGGCCACCATGGCCTCCTCCACCGTCTCGGCCATGAAAAAGAGGTGCTCCGGGACGGGACCCACATAGGCTTCCTTCCCCGTCCTGGCATCCAGAACCTTCCAGGCCTCCGGATCCTCCTTCCTACCCAGCAGGGCCCTCCTGTACTTGGAGCCGTGTGGACCCACGATCACGGGCACGCCCAGCCTCCAGAATCCTGAGGCTATGGAGGAGGCCTTCTGGGAGTAGGCCCCCCAGGCCACCCCCACCGCCCCCACCCTGTTGTGGACGTAGTCGGCTATCTCCTCGTAGTTGGCCCTGAGCCTGCGCTTGGCGAAGATGCTGGCGATCTTGATGGCGGCGCCGGCGATGTGGGAATTGGCCACGCAGGAGCCGCAGTTGACCAGGCCCCCCGCGTCGAAGACCCCGGGATAGGTCTCGTAGAGGCTCTGCCCGTTCTCATCCCGGTACATCCCTATGGCCATGGCCGAGCATCCGGTGGTGACGACGATGTACTTCCTCCTGGCGAACTCCTCCGCCATCCTGGCCACCTCCTTCCAGCTCCCGGGGAAATTGGAGCAACCCACGAAGGCCACCACCCCCGGAATCTCCCCCATGACGATGGGCTGTCCCACCCTCCTTATCTCCACATCCTGGATGGCACCTCTCCCCGCCCTCATCCTGAACCTCTCCTCCGCCGTCTCCAGACGATGGGCCCCCACGATCAGGGTGTGGGGCTTTATCCCCGCCGGGCATATTCCCCCCTGCTCGCACCTCCCGCATCCCACGCAGGGCTCGTAGAGCTCGGAGAGGGGCCCCAGGTTCCCCTTCGCCGCCTCCGCCAGGGCCTTGGGAATGGGAAGGGTGTTGGGGCAGGCCCTCACGCAGGAGGAGCAGGCGCTGCACTTCCTGGCCTCCTCCACGATCCCCTCCTTGGAGGGGATGATCCCCATTTTTCTCCTCTTCGGGGCTATCTCCATGGCCACCCTCACCGCCACCTCCCCCGCCTTCTCCGAATCCAAGATGGCCACACCCGGAAGCTTCCCCTCCACCAGATCCTTCACGATCTGATCGGGGGGATCCCTGGTTCTGTCGGGGAGGCCCTGGAGGTTCTTGTAGTGGGTCGCGATCAGGACGGCGTTGACCTTCCTGGCTTCCTCCAGGATGTCCGCCCTTATGCACTGCTCGTCCACCATGATCACATCCGCCACCCCGGATCTGACGAAGCGGAGCTGGAAGGAAAGGGGTCCCACGATCTTGGCCTTCCTGGAGTACCTGGTGAGGTCTATGGCCGTGCAGCAGATCCCGCAGACCTCCACCTGGTCCTCCAGACCCGTCCTGGCCAGATAATCCGCCACTCCTATGGCGGGCGGAACGTTGTGCCCTATCACCAGGATGACGGGCTTGGAGCGGTCCACCACCCCCATCCCCAGCTCCACCAGGTGGGCCTCCGGATCGGCCTTGGGGAAGCCGTAAGCTGAGATCTGGGCGATGTCCGCCACCTCCATGACCACGTGATCGATCATCCCGGCATGGAAGACCTTGGACTCGAAATCCAGGTTGTCTCCCTCCTGTCCGGTGTGAACGCAGGAGAGGAGGTGGACGATCTCCGTCTCGCAGTAGTCCAGAACATCCTCCAGGTCCCCCAGCGTTCTGGGCTTTATCCCCGTGACCAGCCTGATGATGGGGGCCTCCAAGTAGACGTTTTCTCCCCCCACGTCCAGGGGATGATCCCTCCCGTACTTCTCGATGAGCTCTTCCAGTAGGTGCCTGGCATGGCCACAGTGGGTGGAGGCCCCCATGGTGCAGGAAAGGAGGACTATCCTGGAGAGCTGTCCCTTCATGTCTATGCCGCAGGCCCCCCTCTTGCCCCTGCTCAGGTCGCACTTCCCGAAGGTGCAGAGGCAGCAGAGGTCGCAGAAGGGCAGATAAAAGGGCTGGTACCTCCTCAGGAGCTTCTTGTCCCAATCCCTGAGGGAGGCTATGTCGGGCATGGGGGTGGGTCCGGGCTCCTCCTCCCACTCCCT
>CAZDZG010000010.1:0-31086 GCA_964509845.1 Hadarchaeota archaeon (SeqCode)
GCCATGTCCACCGGCGATTATTCCCGTGAGGGTCTGAAACCGCGGGGGCTTTGATCGGCACCATTCCAAGACCGGCCCGGCTTTTCAAGCGGTTTTAGGGGCGGGATATAGGTTTATCTCTCCCGAGGAGTGGAAAAGGGGAGATGCGAGCCAAGGGCCCCAAGTGCAGGTCCTGCGGGAAGCAGATCCAGCTCATGAGCTACGAGGTGGGCTACCTCAAGGTGGTGGTTCCGGGGGAGGCCAGGGCCAGGTTCCTCTGCCAGGGCTGCGCGGAAAAGGTACTGGGGAAGAAGCTCTCGGAGCTCTGAGGCCATGGCGGAGCCAAGGGACCACGTTCTGATGACGCTGGCCATAAAGCCGAAGGGAAAGCTGGTGGATCTGGAGCACATAAGGGAGAAGGTGAGCAGGGACGCGGGAAGGGAGTTCTCGGGGGAGGAGGTGGGGAGGCTCCTGGGGGAGCTGGTGGGGGAGGGACTGGTGGAGGAGAGGGAGGGAGGCTACGCCCTGACGGATAGGGGAAGGGAGTACTTCGAGCGGAGGTGGAGGGAGGTGAGGGGGGAGCTGAACCAGGAATACCTGAAGGTGTACAGGGCCAAGAGGTACTACCCGGTGGTGGCCCCCACCCTCCTCGAGTTCTGCAGGGACCGCTGGGTATCGGTCTTTCGCCTCTTCACGGGGAGGGCCTGGCTCCAGCGAAAGCTGGGGAACAGGTACATCACCATCCGCAGCCTCCCCGAGCTGCAGAGGTGGCTGGACCTGCACGGTATCGACTTCATCCCCTACATCCACCCCGCGGGCTCCGATCGCCCCGACTGGTTCGTGCTGGACCTGGACGCGGGGAAGGAAGTGGCCGAGAGGGACGTGAGGAGGGTGGTCTCCACCACCTTCCGGGTGATGGAGGAGTTCGGCCTGGAGCCCAGGCTGAAGTTCAGCGGCTCCAGGGGGTTCCAGCTGTGGACCAGCCTCCGCCTCCGCAGCCTCCCCGAGGCCTACCGTCCGCTGGAGCTCCAGGGGGGAAGGAGGGAGAGGAACTTCTTCAGTTTCTTCTCCGACCTCATCCGCTTCCTTGAGGCCAGGGTTTCGGAGAAGCTGCCCGGCCTCACCACCTCCGAGGTGGCCCACAAGGAGAGGAGGAAGGGAAAGGTGCTCTTCGATCCCTCGGTGATGAAGCCCATGGGGGACGTGAGGGCCCCCTACTCCATGCACCACAGGACGGGTCTCGTTTCCGTTCCCCTCTCCGAGCGCGAGCTGGAGGGCTTCAGGCCCGAGCAGGCCGAGCCCGAGCGGGTGGCGGAGAGATACCTGGAGAGGGGGAACGAGTTCGAGCTCAGGGTGGTGGAGGGGGAGGAGTTCGTCAGGGAGGCGCTGGAGTGGTTCAGGGATCATCCGGGGGGGAGGAAGGAATGATCCTGACGGCGGAAAGGGAAAGGGAGGTGATACGCACCCTCCTCCTCCGCTGCGGGGCGGGGGAGGAGGAGGCGGAGGCCGTGGCGGACGTGCTGCTGGAGGGGGACCTCAGGGGCTTCCATTCCCACGGCCTCCTCAGGCTCCCCCACCTCCTGAGGGGGCTGAGGAGGGGGACCATCCTCACGGGGGTGAAGGTGAGGGTGGTGAGGGAGACCCCGGCCACCGCCCTGGTGGACGGCGGGCACGGGCTGGGACAGTACGTGACCAAGAAGGCCATGGAGCTGGCGATGAGGAAGGCGGAGGAGGTGGGGGTGGGGGTGGTGGGGGTCTTCAACTCCAACCACTTCGGCATAGCGGGGTACTACGCGGAGATGGCGGCCAGGAGGGGAATGGTGGGGGTGGTGACCACCACCACCGATCCGCTCGTGCATCCCTGGGGGGGCTGCGAGCCCGTGCTGGGAACCAACGCCCTGGCCATCGCCCTTCCCACCCGCCCACCCGTTCTGCTGGACATGGCCATGAGCGTGGCGGCCAGGGGGAAGCTGGTGGAGGCCGCCAAGAAGGGGGAGAGGATACCGGAGGGATGGGCGGTGGACAGGTGGGGGAGGCCCACCACGGATCCGGAGGAGGGGCTCAAGGGGGCCCTGAGCCCCTTCGGGGGCCCCAAGGGTTACGGGCTGGCCTTCGTGCTGGAGCTCCTGGCCGGGCCCATGGTCAACGCGGCGGTGGGGAGGAGGATAAGGGGGACGCTGGAGCCCGTGGAGGGATTCTGCAACAAGGGGGACCTGCTGGCGGCGCTGGATCCCGGGGCCTTCACCGACAGGGAGAGGTTCGTCAGGGAGGCGGAGGAGTTCATCCTGGAGGTGAAGTCCTCCAGGAAGGCGGAGGGTTTTGAGGAGATCCTCGTTCCGGGGGAACCGGAGTTCAGGAAGAGGGAGAAGTACCTGAGGGAGGGAATACCGCTGGCGGACGAGATCTGGGAGGACCTGAGGAGGACGGCCAGGGAGCTGGGCGTCTGGCCGGAGGAGTGGGGTTAAGGGGAGCTAGGTTTTGGCCCTCCGCAGGAGTTCCACCACGGGCATGGGCTCTCCGGCCAGGAAGCTTATGCACGCCCCCCCTCCGGTGCTCACGTGGCGGATCCTGGAAAGCACCCCCGCCTTTTCGGCCGCGGCCACCAGGTGCCCCCCTCCTATGATGGTGTAGGCCTCCGATTCGGCCATGGCCCTCAGCACCTCCACCGTTCCCTTCTCGAAGCCCTCCTGCTCGAAGACCCCCAGCGGCCCGTTGGCCACCACCGTCCTGGCCCCCCGGATGAGCCCGCAGTACTCCCGAATGGTCCTGCTCCCCACGTCCTTCACGGGGTACTCCACGGGGAGGGCGGAAACCTCCACCTCCTCCCTCCTTCCCTCCCTCTCCACCGCCAGGTCCACCGGCAGCCTGATCCTCTCCCCGTAGGAGGAGAGGAGCCTCCTGGCCCTCTCCCTTTCCCTCTCAAATCCCTTCTCCCTCAGGATCTGCTCGTTGGGCCCCCCCAGCTGCCTCCCGGAGGCCGAGAGGAAGAGCTGCGCCACCAGCCCGCCCGTCAGGACCAGGTCGGCTATGCCCCTGGAGAGCACGTTCTCGATCATGGCCAGCGAGTCCTTGGACTTCCCCCCTCCCAGCACGTAGAGGCAGGGCCTGTCCGGCTCCCTGGCCTTCTCCAGCCCCTTCAGCTCCCTCTCCATGAGCCTCCCGGCGTAGGTGGGGAGGACCGCCCCGAACCCCACCAGGGAGGGCTGGGCCCGGTGGGCGGCCCCGAAGGCATCGTTCACGTATACGTCGGCCAGCGAGGAGAGCTCCCTGACCAGGAAGGTCCTGGCCATCTGCTCGGGGGTGCCGCTGAGGGATTCCTCGGCGCAGAACCTCACGTTCTCCAGCAGCAGGACCTCTCCCGGCCTCAGCCCCCTGATGGCTTCCTTGGCGGCGGGACCCAGGACGTCGGGCACGTACCTGACGGGCATGCCCAGGATCTGGCCAAGCCTCTCGGCATGCCTCTCCAGCCTGGCGAAATCCTCTTCCCCCGGCCTTCCCTGATGGGCCAGCACCACCACCTTAGCCCCCTTCTCCGCCAGCTCCCTGATGGTGGGGGCGCACTCCCTAAGCCTGGAGTCCTCCAGGATCTCCCCGGTCTTGGGATCCAGGGGGGAGTTGATGTCCACCCTTAGCAGGACGGTCTTGCCCCTTACCTCCGCCTGATCGAGGGTGGGAAGCGACATCAGCCCCTGGCGGCGATGAGGTTGGTCATGTCCACCAGACGGCAGGAGTAACCCCACTCGTTGTCGTACCAGGCCACCACCTTCACCAGGTTTCCCCCTACCACGGTGGTCAGGGCACCGTCCACGATGGAGGAGTGGTCGTTGCCTATGAAGTCGCAGGAGACGAGCGGCTCCTCCGTGTAGGCCAGGATGCCCTTCAGGCTCCCCTCCGCCGCCCTCTTGAAGGCGGCGTTCACCTCCTCCGCCGTGGTCTCCCTCTTGAGGAGGGCCACCAGATCCACCACCGATACGTCCGGAACGGGCACCCTGAAGGCTATGCCGTGGCTCTTCCCCTTCATGCTGGGTATCACCTCGAAGATGGCCTTGGCCGCCCCGGTGGTGGTGGGGATGATGGAGACCGCCGCCGCCCTGGCCCTCCTCAGGTCCCGGTGAACCAGGTCAAGCACCCTCTGATCGTTGGTGTAGGCGTGCACGGTGGT
Organism: Hadarchaeota archaeon (SeqCode); assembly: GCA_964509845.1. Taxonomy (GTDB): domain Archaea; phylum Hadarchaeota; class Hadarchaeia; order Hadarchaeales; family WYZ-LMO6; genus WYZ-LMO6. The sequence continues at coordinate 4,142 of CAZDZG010000010.1, forward strand.
CATCAGGCACTTCTCCACCCCGAAGTTCTCCTCCAGCACCTTCAGCAGGGGGGCGAGGCAGTTGGTGGTGCAGGAGCCGAGCGAGAGGATGCGGTGGCGGGAGGGGTCGTACTGGGAATCGTTCACCCCGGGCACGATGGTGATGTCGGGGTCCTTGGCGGGGGCGGTGATCAGGACGCGCCTGGCCCCCGCCTCCAGGTGCTTGGAGGCCCCCTCCCTGTCCGTGAAGGCCCCCGTGGACTCGATCACCAGGTCCACCCCCAGCTCCCTCCAGGGTAGCCTGGAGGGATCCCTCTCCGAGAGGAGCCTGATCCGTTCCCCCCCCACCACCAGCTGGCCGTCCTCCGCCCTCGCCTCCACGTCCAGCTTCCCGAAGGTGGAGTCATACTTGAGGAGGTGAAGGAGGGTGGGGGCGTCGGCGAGGTCGTTTACCGCCACCACCTCCCAGCCCTTCCTCCTTCGGAGGGAGCTCCGGTAGAAGAGCCTGCCTATGCGCCCGAAGCCGTTGATGGCCACGCGCACGTCGATTCTAGGAAGGGCAAAGTTTATATATAGTTTCTCCTACTTCTTCTAACCGTTTTTGGAAAAAGAACCAGAAGTGGTAAGATGGAGAAGCTGAGGCTCCTGCTGGAGCTGGCCAGGGCGGAGGGTCGTTCCGCCCCTCTGACGCTGAAGGAGCTCTCCGGTAGGACGGGCAGGCCGGCCTCCACCCTCTCCCGCTGGCTCAGGGAGCTGGAGGGAAGGGGCTGGGTGGAGCGCCTGGCGGAGGGGAGGGGGAGGAGGCTTTCGGAGAGGGGAAGGGTCTTCCTCCGCTCCCTCTATCTGGAGCTGGGTGAGGTGCTGGAGGGGAGGAAGGAACTGATGAGGCTCACGGGAGAGGTGGTGAGCGGGCTGGGGGAGGGGAGCTACTACCTCAGGCAGGAGGGCTACCTCAGGCAGTTCAGGGAGCAGCTGGGCTTCACCCCCTATCCGGGAACCCTCAACGTGAAGCTCAACGGCTCCTCCAGGGAGGCCAGGGAGCTGCTCCGGGAGCTGCCAGGCAAGATGCTCAGGGGCTTCCGGACCGAGGAGAGGAGCTTCGGGGAGGTGAAGTGCTTCCCGGTGAGGATAAGGGGGAAGGAGGCCGTGCTGGTGCTTCCCCTCAGGAGCTCCCACACCGAGGTGGTGGAGGTGGTGGCGGAGGAGAGGCTGAGGGACCTGCTGGGTCTGAAGGACGGGGACAGGGTGGAGCTGGAGGTGGGGAGATGGGAGTGAGGGAGGCCCTGAGGGCCCTGGCGGAGGGCAGGTTCATCCTCCTGTACGATGCCGAGGAGAGGGAAAACGAGGTGGACATGGTCATGGGGGCCCAGTTCGTGCAGCCCTCCCACGTGGCGGTGCTGAGGAGGGAGGCGGGGGGCCTGATCTGCGTGGCCCTCCACCACCGGATAGCCCAGAAGCTGGGCCTCCCCTACCTCACCGAGCTCTACCGGGCGGCCTCCGACAGGTTCCGGATCCTGGGGGAGGTCCTTCCCCACGACCTTCCCTACGACGAGCGATCCGCCTTCTCCCTCTCCGTCAACCACAGGAGGACCAGGACGGGGATCACGGACTGGGACAGGGCCCTCACCATAAGGGAGCTGGCCAGGCTGGGGGAGGGGATCCTCAACGGTTCCCCGCCGGAGGAGTTCGGCAGGAACTTCAGGAGCCCAGGTCACGTTCCCCTCCTCCCCGCCGCCCCAAGCCTCCTGGAGAGGAGGGGCCACACCGAGCTCTCCGTCACCCTGGCGGAGATGGCGGGAATCGTGCCCGTCACGGTGATATGCGAGATGCTGGATGCGGAGACCCACCGGGCCCTCAGCCTGGAGAAGGCCAGGGAGTACGCGGACGGGAGGGGGCTGGTGCTGGTGGAGGGGGAGGAGGTGGTCAGGGAGTGGAGGAGGCAGCATGCGTAAGGTGGGGATAGTGGATACCACCTTCGCCAGGTACGACATGGCTTCGGCCGCCATGGACGAGCTGAGGAACCTGTGCGAGGTGAAGTTCGAGAGGAGGACGGTGCCGGGCATCAAGGATCTGCCCGTGGAGTGCAAGCGCCTGCTGGAGGAGGGATGCGATGCCGTCATGGCCTTCGGCATGCCAGGCCCCACCCCCATAGACAAGCAGTGCGCCCACGAGGCCTCCCTGGGCCTCATCTGGGCCCAGCTCCTCACCAACAAGCACATCCTGGAGGTCTTCGTCTTTGAGGACGAGGCCTCCTCCGAGGAGGAGCTGGCCAGGCTGGCGGAAAGGAGGGCCAGGGAGCATGCCCGCAACCTCTACCGCTTGCTCTTCAAGCCGGAAGAGCTGACCAAAAGGGCCGGCACCGGGCAGAGGGAAGGCGGTCCGGACGTCGGCCCCTTAAGGAGGTGAGGAGATGGTGAAGCTGGGGCTGGTGGCGAGCGAGTTCTCTTGGGACGTGGTGGGGCCCATGGTGGAGTTCGCCAAGAGACACGCGGAGTTCCTGGGGGCCGAGCTGGTGAGGGAGGTGCTGGTTCCGGGGGTCTGGGAGATACCGGTGGCCGTCAAGCGCCTGCTGGAGGAGGGAAAGGTGGACGCCGTGGTGACGCTGGGGGCCGTGATAGAGGGGGAGACGGAGCACGACGAGGTGATCATGCAGCAGACCACCAGGAAGCTGATGGACCTGGCGCTGGAGTACGGGAAGCCGGTGGCCCTCGGCATCTCCGGACCGGGCATGACCAGGCTGCAGGCGCTGGACAGGGTGAACGAGTACGCCAGGAGAGCGGTGGAGAGTGCGGTCAAGACGGCCAAAAGGCTGGGAATCGCCTGAGGCCAGGGTGGGAGTGCTGGCCCTGGGCTCCCACCAGGAGAGGCACGGGGCGGCGCTGCCCCCCGACACGGATGCCAAGCTGGCGGCCCACGTGGCGCTGGAGGCGGCCAAGCGCAGCGGGGCCAAGTTCCTGGGGGTGCTCCTCACCTCCCACGAGCTCCCCGGCATAGACACGGGCAGGCACCACAGCCTCAGAAGGGTGCTGGGGGAGCTAGGCAGGAGGCTCAGGGAGGCGAGGGAGGTTCTGGGGATAAGGGCGGCGGTGCTGGTGAACGCCCACGGGGGCAACAAGCCCCTCCGGGAGCACCTTCCCTCCCTGGAGAGGAGGCTGGGGATGAGGCTGGCGTTCACCAGCGAACTGGTGGACCTGGAGGGTCCCCACGCCGGCACGGGGGAGGTGAGCGCGGCGGCGGCGGTGGGGCTGGCGGACCTCTCCAGGCTGCGGGAGCACGCGGATCCCGACAGGTACCCGGAGGTGGGCTTTGCGGGGCTGGAGGAGGTCCGCAGGCGCTACCCCTGGGCGGAGAGGCACGCCAGGGAGGTGCTGGAGAGGGGGGTGAGGGTGGATCTGGAGCTGGGAAGGAGGATGGTGGAGAGGGCGGTGGAGAGGGCAATGGAGGAGGTCAGGAGGCTGGCCGGGGCTAGGGCCCTGACAGACAGCCGAATTCCTTCCCCATCTCCAGCAGCGCCCAGGCCCAGATCAGGCACTCGAAGCTCTTGACGAGGGAAAGACCGCGGAAGTGGGAGGAGTCCTTCCAGTAGGCCCTCACGTTCTCCAGTAGTTTCCTCCCCCTCTCGTCCAGCGGTCTCACCTCCCTCAGGGCCTCCTCCAGCCTCCTGGACCACTTCTCTATTTCCTCCTCCAGCTCCCTCTCCACGCTCAGATTTCCGCCCCCCCTATCACCCTTAGGGCCTCCTCCTCCAGGAAGTGCAGCTTCCCTGGGACCACCAGGGAGTGGGGAGGGGGGCCGAAGTCCTCCCCCTTCAGCCTCCTCACCCTCCCCGCCCTCACCTTCCCGTCCGGGCATCCCGCCCTGGCCAGGACCACCACCAGCGTGTCCGGCGTGAAGACGCCCTTCCCCATCCTCTCCTCGAGCTCCAGCATGATCTCCATTCCCTCCCCCGCCAGCATGTACCTCCCCTCCTCCGCCCTGAGGTCCAGCAGGAGGAGGGTGTGCAGCCCCCTCGCCGCGTTCTCCACCAGCGTGTCGTAGGGGACCGTGGAGGGGTTGTCCCTGAAGGGGATGGTGGCGGAGCGCCCGAACTTGTAGCTCTGCAGCCCCGTGAGGCCCGGGGCGGCGGAGAGGATGGAGGGGGAGGGGATCACCGCCGTGGCTATTCCCTCCTTCTCCGCCGTTAGCCTCAGGGACACGTGGGTGGTGGCCACCATGGGATCCCCGGGAACCAGCAGGACCACCTTCCCCCTCCTGGCCCTCTCCAGGATCTCCCCCGGCCCCTCCTCCAGTACCCTCCTGTCCACCACCCTCACGGGTTTGCCCAACAGCTCCTCCAGGGAGCGGAGGTTAAGGCCGGGGAGGAGGCTGGTGTAGTGCTCGAGGTAAACCCAGTCCGCCCCTCTGGCCTCCCTGAGCCCGGCCAGGGTGAGGCCCTCCAGGCCGCAGAGGCCCATCCCCACGAAGACCAGCATCATTTTTTATAGGTCGGGGGATTTTTTATTGGGGAAGGCGAAGGATGAATGAGAGGTACCTGAAGGTGATAGCGGACACCAGCTTTCTGATGATCCCGGGAACCTTCGGAGTGGACATCATCAGCGAGCTCAACAGGCTGCTGGAGAGGAGGTACAAGCTCATCATCCCCTCCCAGGTGCTGAAGGAGCTGGAGTACCTGTCCCAGAAGGGCACCCCGAGCGAGAGGTCCTCCGCCAGGCTGGGGATGGTCCTGGCGGAGCAGGGGGAGATCGTGGAGGGGAAGGAAGAGGAGGCGGACGAGGCCATCCTGAGGCTGGCCAAGAAGGAGGGGAGGAAGGGATGCGTGGTGGGAACCAACGACAGGATGCTGCAGAAGAAACTGGAGGAGCTGGGGATACCGGTGGTGCGCCTGAAGCACCGCTCCTACCTGATGCTCACCAAGGACCTGGAGTAAATCGGCAACCTTTTAATTCTTCCCGGGGAGGAGAATGGGTTTTCGCGGAGGTGGGAGGCTGCACTGGAGGGTGACCCTGAGGGACACGGTGAGGGTTCCTCCCCACCGGTTCGGCGAGCCCCTCCCCAAGGTGGTGCTCGACCTGCTCCAGCAGACCTACGAGGGGATGCTGGACAAGGACCTGGGGATGGTGGTGGCCATCCTGGGGGTGAAGGAGATAGGGGTGGGGAAGATCATCATGGGGGACGGGGCCAGCTACCACGAGGTGGTCTTTGAGGCCCTGACCTACCGCCCGGAGCTCAACGAGGTGGTGATGGGCGAGGTGGTGGAGGTGGTGAGCTTCGGCTGCTTCGTCAGGGTGGGACCCATGGATGCCCTCCTCCACATCTCCCAGGTGATGGACGACTACGTTTCCTACGAAGAGAAGAAGGCCGCCCTGGTGGGGAAGGAAAGCGGGAAGGTTCTGAAGGAGGGGGATAAGATCAGGGCCAGGGTGGTCTCGGTCAGCCTCAAGAGGGACTACCGGGGAAAGGTGGGGCTCACCATGCGCCAGCCGGGGCTGGGGAAGCTGGAGTGGCTGAGCGAGGGAAGGGAGGGTAAGAAGTGAAGGAGCTCGCCTGCAGGAAGTGCCACAGGGTGGTGGAGAAGGCGGAGGTCTGCCCGGTGTGCAAGGGGACCTCCTTCTCCTCCGACTGGAAGGGATACGTGGTGGTGAGGGATCCGCAGAACTCCCAGATAGCCAGGGCCCTGAAGATCACGCAGGAGGGGAGCTACGCCCTCAGGGTGCGCTAGGTCTAGCTTTATAGGGCGGGGCGGGGAAGAACAAAGATGGCCAAGACCACGGTCTCGGTGATCAAGGCGGATGTGGGCTCGCTGGTCGGCCACCACACGGTTCCCGAGCCCCTCCTGCGGGTGGCCAGGGAGGAGCTGGCGAGGGCGAAGGAGACGGGTCTGATCAACAGCTACTACGTCTTCAACGCGGGGGACGACCTGGAGCTGCTGATGGTGCACCGGAGGGGGGAGGACCATCCCGAGATCCACGGGCTGGCCTGGGAGACCTTCAGGAAGGCGGCGGAGAGGGCCAGGAGCCTCAAGCTCTACGCCGCTGGTCAGGACATCCTGAAGACGGCCTTCAGCGGGAACGTCAAAGGCATGGGGCCCGGGGTGGCGGAGATGGAGTTCGAGGAGCGCCCCTCCGACCCCGTGCTGGTCCTCGCCATGGACAAGACGGAACCCGGGGCCTTCAACTACCCCCTGTTCAGGGCCTTTGCCGATCCCCTGAACACGGCCGGCCTGGTCATCGATCCCGCCATGACGGGGGGCTTCAAGTTCGAGGTGTTCGACCTGATCGAGAGCAAGAAGATCGTGCTGAAGTGTCCGGAGGAGATGTACGAGCTGGTGGCCCTCATCGGGAGCCCGGGCAGGTACGTGGTATCCAGGATCTGGAGGGCCTCCGACGACATGGTCTGCGCCTCCGTCAGCACCACCAGGCTCTCCCTGATAGCCGGCAAGTACGTGGGCAAGGACGATCCCGTCTGCGTGGTGAGGGCCCAGCACGGCCTGCCGGCGGTGGGGGAGATCCTGGCGCCCTTCATGCACAGCTACTTCGTGGAGGGATGGATGAGGGGGAGCCACTGGGGCCCCCTCATGCCGGTGGGGCTGAAGGACTCCAGGTGCACGGTCTTCGACGGTCCTCCCAGGCTGGTGGGGCTGGGCTTCCAGGTCTGCGAGGGGGCCATAGCCTCCGATGACTCCGGGAACCCCATGGTGGTGGACCTCTTCGAGGATGTGGCCTTCGACCTCGCCAGGAGGGAGGCCATGGAGTACGCGGCGGTCCTGAGGAGGATGGGGGAGTTCGAGCCCGCCAGGCTGGCCCAGGACGCCATGGAGTACACCACCCTCCCGAAGGTTCTGGAGAGGCTGAGGGACAGGTTCAGGCCCGCTTAGACGTGCTGGAGGAGCAGGGAGGCCGCCAGCCCCGCCACCAGCGAGAGCCCCAGCAGGAGGAAGAGATGGGAGAGGTGGCGGGAGCCCTCGCCTGCCCGCACCACCCTCCCCAGCAGCCTCCTCCTCAGCAGGATCCCCCGCTGGGCCCCCAGGTGGGAGGCCAAGAGGCAGGCGGGAAGGTTCACGGAAAGGATGAGGAGGATGAGGAGGGAGAGAAGGAGGGGACGGTGGGGGAGGCCGGGGAAGGAAATGATGGAAAGGTTTTCCTCCAGCTCCCTCATCAGGACTCCCCCGTCGTGGGTCCCGCGCAGGAAGAGGAGGAAGGGGGAGGCCGCCCCGAAGAAGAGCTGGGAGAGGAGGTAGCAGGAGAGGGGGGTGAGGGAGAAGAAGAGGAGGGGCTCCCACCACTCCATCCCTGAGGGGGAGGGGACCCCGGTGACCAGGCTGATCTCCCTGCACAGGTCTCCCCCCGCCCGGTAACCGAGGCAGCACCCGGCCGCCCATCCCCCCACCAGCAGCAGCCAGAGGAGGGAGGGGATCACTTCTTCCCTCATGCTCAGAGGGATGGGATCCTTCCGGCTTTTGAGGCCATCACAGCTCCTGCTGGTACTCCCTTCTGGCGGCGGCTATGGTCCTCTCCAGGTAGCCGAAGTGCCTTTCAGGCCTGGTCTTTTCCTCGGCGGGAGGCGGTGGAGGGAAGGATCTCCTCTCCAGCAGCTCCACCCTCCTCTCCAGCTCCTCCAGGCGCCTGGTCAGGGAGGAGAGCCTGAGCTCCAGCTCCGAGAGCTTCTCCACATCCGTCGCCTCAGTAATAGATCTCCGAGAGGTGCTCGTTGAGGGTCCAGACCAGGTTCCTGCCCATCTTCAGGCACCTGGCCCTTCCGCACCCCTCGAGCCTCTTCAGCAGGGGTCTGATGGTGGCGGGTTTGCACCCCAGGATCTGGGCCAGGTCCTTGAGCCTCAGGTTCCCGTACCGGCGGAGGAGGTACTCCAGCACCTCCATCCTGGCGAGGGTCAGCCAGTCCTCCTCCTCTTCTTCCTCCTCTTCCTCCTCCAGCATCTCGGGAAACTCCATCCTTTTTTCTTCGTCCTTATCCGGTTTTAACTTTTGCCGCCAGCCGGAAGCCCAGGCTGGGGGCAGGCCCCAACGTTCACCAGAAAGGCTTTATGCAGGGGGGATGAGGGGTGGGGATGACGGAGAGGAAGCAGGTTTACCGGTGCAACGTCTGTGGCAACATCGTGATGGTGCTCCACGCCGGGGTGGGACAGCTGGTCTGCTGCGGTCAACCCATGGAGCTCCTGCAGGAGAGAACGGAGGAGGTGGGCAGGGAGAAGCACGTGCCCGTGCTGGAGAGGACGGAGAGGGGGGTGAAGGTCAGGGTGGGTTCCGTTCCCCATCCCATGGAGGAGAAGCACTACATCGAATGGGTGGAGGTGGAGGGTGAGGGTCTCCTCTGCCTGAAGTTCCTGAGACCCGGAGAGGCGCCGGAGGCGGAGTTCGGGGTGAAGGCGGAGAGGGCCAGGGAGTACTGCAACTTGCACGGTCTCTGGAAGACGAAGTGAGGGGCTTGGATGATGGACACCTGCCCCGGGATAAGGAAGCTGATAGAGCCTCAGCTCGTGGTTAGGTCCTGCCCCTCCTGCGGGGAGGAGGTGGAGTTCTTCGACTACGAGAGCGAGACCAGGTGCCCGAGGTGCGGCAGGAAGGTTCATCGGGAGGCTTCCCCCTCCTGCGTGGTCTGGTGCAAGTACGCGGACAGGTGCCTGGAGGACCTGGAGAGGAGGGGAATCCTCCCCCCCTCCAGGGCGGAGGAGCTCAGGAAGCTGATGAAGCCCAAGGGCTAGGATTCCTTTTAGGCGGGGGGATGAAGGAATCTGGGATGGCGGACACCCTCCTGCGGAGGATAGTGGAGAGGCACCTGGTGGGGGGCAGGCCCCAGCCGGGGGAGGAGGTGGAGATCAGGGTGGACCAGACCCTCACCCAGGACGCCACGGGGACCCTGGCCTACCTGGAGTTCGAGGCCCTGGGCCTCCCCAGGGTGAGGACGGAGGTGAGCGTCAGCTACGTGGATCACAACACCCTGCAGACGGATTTCAGGAACGCGGATGACCACCGGTACCTTCGCTCGGTGGCCAGAAGGTACGGGATCTACTTCTCCCCCCCGGGCAACGGGATCTGCCACCAGCTCCACCTGGAGAGGTTCGCCGCCCCCGGGAAGACCCTGCTGGGCTCCGACAGCCACACCCCCACGGCCGGGGCGGTGGGCTGTCTGGCCCTGGGCGCCGGGGGGCTGGACGTGGCGCTGGCCATGGCGGGATTCCCCTACACCTTCACCTATCCTGAGGTGCTGGGGGTCAGGCTGTCGGGCGAGCTCCCCGACTGGGTCTCCGCCAAGGACCTGGCGCTGGAGATGCTCAGGAGGCTGGGGGTGAGGGGGGGGAGGGGAAAGGCCCTGGAGTACTTCGGTCCGGGGGTGAGAACCCTGAGCGTCCCGGAGAGGGCCACGGTGGCCAACCTGGGTACGGAGACGGGGGCCACCACCAGCCTCTTCCCCAGCGACTGGGTCACGAGGGAGTTCCTGAGGGCGCAGGGGAGGGAGGGGGACTGGGTTCCCCTCCCGGAGGGGGAGGATTACGGGGAGGTGGAGGAGGTGGAGCTGGGGAGGCTGGAGCCCCTGGTGGCCCTCCCCCCAAGCCCGGGGAACGTCAGGCCGGTGGCGGAGGTGGAGGGGATGGAGGTGCAGCAGGTGGTGATAGGCTCCTGCACCAATTCCTCCCTCAGGGACCTGAAGGTGGTGGCCAGGATCCTGAGGGACAGAAGGGTGGCGGAGGGGGTGGAGCTCCTCATCGTTCCGGGTTCCAGGCAGGTGGTGGAGCACCTGATGAGGAGCGGGGAGATGCTGCACCTCCTGAGGGCGGGGGCAAGGATCCTGGAGTGCGCCTGCGGTCCCTGCATAGGGATGGGAGGGGCCCCCCCTTCCGGGGCGGCCTCCCTCCGCACCTTCAACCGGAACTTCGAGGGGAGGAGCGGTACCCCCGATGCCAGGGTCTTCCTGGTGAGCCCGGAGACGGCCGCCGCCTCCGCCCTGCGGGGAGTCCTCACCGATCCCAGGGAGCTGGGGAGGTACCCCAGGGTGAGGATGCCCTCCCGCTTCCTCCCCTCCGGGAACCTCCTTCCCCCCCTTCCGCCCGAGGAGGCGGAGAGGGTGGAGGTGGTTAGGGGGCCCAACATCCGCCCCCTCCCCGAGCTCTCACCCCTCCCCCCGGTGCTGGAGGGGAAGGTTTTGTTGAAGGTGGGGGATGACGTGACCACGGATCACATCCTCCCCGCCGGGGCGGAGGTCCTTCCCCTGAGGAGCAACGTGCCGGAGCTCTCCAGGTACGCCTTCGCCAGGGTGGACCCCGGCTTCGCCAGGAGGGCGGCGGAGGAGGGGGGAGGTTTCGTGGTGGGGGGTGAGAACTACGGCCAGGGCTCCAGCAGGGAGCATGCGGCCCTGGTGCTGAGGTACCTGGGGGTGAGGGCGGTGCTGGCCAGGTCCTTCGCCCGCATCCACCTGGACAACCTGATCAACTTCGGGGTTCTCCCCCTCCTGCTGGAGCCCTCCCAGTACGAGGCGCTGAGGGAGGGGGAGAGGCTGAGGATCGAGACGGGGGAGCTGAAGAGGGTGAGGGTGAGATGGAGCGGGGGGGAGATGATCCTTTCCTCCCCCCTTTCCCCCTCGGAGGAGGAGATCCTCAGGGAGGGGGGGAAGCTTCCCTGGGCCAGGAGGAGGCTGGGGGAATGGGTGAGTACGTCATCCAGAGGCACAGGGCCAGGCACCTCCACTACGACCTGAGGCTGGAGATGGATGGGGTGCTGAAGAGCTGGGCCGTGCCCAAGGAGCCCCCGACGGAGGAAGGGGTGAGGAGACTGGCCGTTCAGGTGGAGGATCACCCGCTGGGCTACGAGGACTTCGAGGGAGTCATTCCCGAGGGGAGCTACGGGGCGGGGGTGGTGGAGATCTGGGACAGGGGGAGGTACGAGCTGAGGGAGAGGGGAGAGGACAAGCTGGTCTTCGAGCTGAAGGGGAGGAAACTGAGGGGGACCTACTGTTTGCTGAGGTTCAGGAAGGGAGAGCCCAGACACTGGCTCTTCTTCAAAATGAAGGAAAAAAGGTAGAGAAGGAGGACCGGGCGCTGCCGGTTACCTCCTGCGGTGCTTCTCCCAGCACTCCCTGCAGTACACGGGCCTGCCCTGGGTGGGCTTGAAGGGCACCTCGCATTCCTTCCCGCAGTCGGAGCATATGGCCTTGTGCATCTCCCTAGGCCTGAAGCCCCGATGCAGGCCCCTGCCTACTCCCATTTTTCCTACCTCCTTTTTTCTTAGGATATACCCGGAGAAACCGACGTTTCTCCTCGGTCTTCCGGACTGGTCCAGAAGACGGTATATCCGCGTCCTCCTCACCCGGGCAGTATAAAAAGGTATCAGTGCCCCCGCAGCGCGTCCCCCGGGGCCCCCACCCCCCTGAGCAGGCGCATCGCCCTCAGGGTGTGGTACACCACCGCCGCCCCCACCAGGAGCATGAAGCCGCCCAGCAGGCAGAGGAAGGAGTTCCTCAGGGCCTCCGCGTTTCCCTCCGATCCCCTCAGCAGGAGGACGCCGGCCAGGAGGAGGAGAATCCCTACCGAGAGGAGCAGCACGCCGGCGTCTCTTAGCTTCCTGAGCTGCTTTTTCAGTTCCTCCATCCCTCGGGGTGTGATCATCCCCTTTTATCCTTTAGCGCCTTCACCCTCTCCAGCAGGGCGGGTAGGATCTCCCCCACCTTCCCCCTCAGGGAGCAGTCGGAGAGTTCGGTCAGGGGGGTGGGCTCCAGGTTCACCTCCACCAGCTTGGCCCCCCTCTCCTTGGCCAGGAGGGGCAGGCGGGCGAAGGGGTAGACCACGGCCGAGGTGCCGCACACGAGGGCCAGGTCGCACCTCTCCACCTCCTCCAGGCTCTCCCTCATCACGTCCTCTGGGATGGGCTCACCGAAGTAGACCACGTCGGATTTCAGCGGCCCCCCGCACCTGCACCTGGGAGGAAGCTTTCCCTCCCTCCTCATTCCCTCCAGGTCGAACTCCTCCCGGGGATACCTGGACCCGCACCGCAAACACCTCAGCTTGAAGGCGTTGCCGTGGTACTCCAGCACCCTTACGCTGCCAGCCTTCCGGTGGAGGTCGTCTATGTTCTGGGTGATCACCGCCTTCAGGATCCCCATCCTCTCCAGCTCGGCCAGGGCGAGATGCCCCGGGTTGGGGGAGTACCGGCCAAGGTCCCCCAGCGGGGAGGGGCGGCTCAGCACCTCCTCCCAGTACCCCCGGGGATCGGAAAGAAACTTGGGATAGAGGAGGTAGGCCCGGACCTCCTCCTCCGGGTTTTTGGTCCAGATGCCCGAGGGTCCCCTGAAGTCCGGGATGCCCGACTCCGTGGACATGCCAGCCCCCGTCAGGGCGACGGCGTGGCGGGAGGCCAGCAGGTAGCGGGCGGCCCTCTCCAGCTCCTCCCCCAGCATCCCGGAATCAGGTGCTTCCGGGCGGGTTTATAGCTTGGCCCCTTCGAAGGATTTTCCCAGGCGCGGAACAAACCGGTCGAGACGGTTTCGGGATCGGGGATCCTGGAAGGAATAAAAGCGGGGGAGGTTAACGTTCGGGGAGAAGGTGGGAGAAAAAGCGCTTCGGGCGGGGCTCTTCCTCCTTTCGCTTGTTCTCTCCCTGGGGCCCATCCTGGCGGCCTTCGCCTCGGAGGGCTGGGATCTCCGCTCCACCCTCATAGGGGACCTGGGCCCCCTCCAGGATCTGACCTCGGAGGGGAAGGAACCGGAGGCGGAGGTCGGGGAGCCCCAGTTCCTGGGAGAGGTAACCGGGGATAACCTCCCGCCCCTCCTCCTCCCCCTCACCCTCTCCAACCCCTATTCCTTCTCCCTGGAGGTGGAGAACCAGTCCATGGACCTGTTCTGCCAGGAGGACAACGTGAGGGTGGGGATGGGCAGGCTGGAGGGCAGGATCCTGGAGCCGGAGTCCGGGGAGAACCTCACCTTTCTAGTGGAGTTCACCCCCGAGGGCTCCAGGCACCTGCTGGAGAGGCACGTGAGGGGCTCCTACCTGCAGGCCGCGCTGGAGCTGCGCGGGGATTTCCTGCTGAACCTTTACGGCCTGAGGTTCAGGGTGCCCCAGCGGATGTCCTTCTGGGTCTACGCGGAGGTGGTGGAGTGAGGGAGCTCAACTGGTTCGGAGTGATCGCCGGCCCCCTCATGATCCTCCTTCCCTTCCTGGGTGCCTGGTGGGAGTTCGAGCTTGGGACGGGGGCGGTGGATCTCTCCCTCTCCCCCTTCACCTTCAGGCTGGAGGCGCTGGGGGAGCCGGTTCGCTCCGCGCTGGTAAGCTACGTCTGCCTGGGGGCCTCCCTCACCCTGGTGATCTCCGGGATCTTCCTCCTGCTGGCCTCCCTCTGCCCCAGGAGGTGGTGGTCGGCCAGGCTCCTGAGGTTCGGGGCCACCAAGCTCCTCTGGATGTGGGTTTCCTTCCTCCTCCTCCTGGTCCTCCTCTCCGCGGCGGGAAACTTCCTCGCGGCAAGGTTCTTGGGGCAGGGATTCGGCCTCCCCTACCTGACCGGCAGCTCCACCCCCGTCCTGAACGTGGGTGAGGCGGTCTTGATCCTCCCCCTCAGGATGTCCCTCAGGTGGTCCTTCTTCTTCGCCCTGGTCCCCATGGTGCTGGGGGTCCTGTCCAGGATCTACCACCGCAGGTTTGCGGAGGATTAGCTCAGGCCGGGGTCACGATGCGGTACTCCGGCAGGACCCTCAGCCGCACGCCGTAGACCCGGGACAGGATCTCGGGTCTGAAAACCTCTTGGGGGCTTCCGGCGGAAAAGATCCTTCCCTCCTTCAGCACGACCACCTTGTCGGAAATCCTGTAGGCGTGCGTGAGGTCGTGGGTGGCCATCACGAGGCAGAGCCCCCTGGAGCGCAGATCCCTCAGGAGCTCCAGGATCTCCACCTGGTACCTGGGGTCCAGGTTGGAGGTGGGCTCGTCCAGCAGCAGGACCTCCGGCTCCCCGGCCAGGGCCCTGGCGATGGAAACCCTCTGGAGCTCGCCCCCGCTCAGCCCCTCCAGGGTCCTCTCGGCCAGGTGGAGGACCCCCACCTTCCTCATGGCCTCCAGGGCCTTCTCCTCGTCCTGCCGGGAGGGAAGGAGGTTGAGGTACGGCCTCCTGCCGGTGAGCACGAAGTCGAAGACGGTTAGCATGCCAGCGGGAGGGGTCCTCTGGGGCACCATCCCCATCCTCCTGGCCACCTCCCTGGGGGGAAGCTCGCGCAGGGAGCTTCCGTCCAGGTAGACCGTTCCCCGCCGGGGCCTCAGGACGCCGTCGATCACCCTCAGCAGGGTGGTCTTTCCCGAGCCGTTGGGTCCCACCAGGGAGAGGATCTCCCCTGCCCCCACCTCCAGGGAGGCCCCGCTCAGGGCCCTGAAGCTTCCGTAGGTCACGGTGACCCCCTTCACCCTAATCCTGACCGCCACGCCTTCCACCCCTCAGGAGCAGGTAGACCAGCAGGGGAGAGCCTATCAGGGAGGTCATGATGCCCACGGGTATGACGGTGGGAGCTATCACGGTCCTCCCCACGGTGTCCGAGAGGAGGAGCAGGAGGGACCCCATCACCGCCGAGGTGGGAAGGAGGTATCGGTGCCCTCCCCCCACCAGAAGCCTGGAGGCGTGGGGGGCCACCAGGCAGACGAAGCCTATGATGCCGGCGAAGGAGGTGGCTAGGGCCGTCCCCAGCGCGGCCACGATCACGCTTTCCAGCCTCACCCTCTCGGGGCTGGTGCCGCTGGATCGGGTGAGCTCGTCGCCCGCTATCATCAGGTCGTAGTCAGGCCCCCGGTAGAGGAAGTAGGGGAAGATGAAGAAGGAGGAGAAGAAGAGGAGCTCCAGCTCCAGCCACCCGATCCTCCCCAGGTCCCCGAAGGTCCAGAAGATCACGGTGGAGACCATGATCTCGTTGAGGACGAAGTACTGGAGGAGGTAGAGGAAGGCCTGGTAGGCGAAGGAGAGGGCTATGGCGGAGAGGACCAGGGCCCTCGCGTCCAGCCCCGCCCTGTGGGCCAGCAGGAGGATCAGGAGGACCTGCAGGAGGGAGAAGAGGAAGGCGGAGGCGGAGATCAGGAAGGGGTTGTGGATGGAGAGGGCGAACCTGCCCACGGCGCCCGCGTGCATGAGGAGGAGGGCCACCGCCACGCCCAGGGAGGCCGCGTGGGCCAGGCCGAAGGTGAAGGGGGAGGCAAGCGGATTCCTCATGCAGCTCTGTACGGCGGTCCCGGAGATCCCCAGCACCGCCCCCACGATCAGGGCGGCCAGGGCGCGCCTGAGTCTCAGGTCCCAGACCACCGTGGAGAGGGGGCTCTGGTCCGGATGCAGGAGCACCCTCAGGACCTCCAGGGGGGAGGCCCTGTAGGGACCGAGGGCAAGGGAGAGGGGCAAGAGCAGCAGGAGGGAGAGGAGCAGGCCCAGGAGGATCAGCCTTCTCCTGCGCCGGGCCCTCTGCAGTTCCCTGGGCCTCATGAGCTAGAGGGAGGGAAGAGATCGGAGAGTGGGATGAAGCCCCCGTAGGCGTTCTCGTACCGGGAGTAGAGGGGTACCCCCAGGAAGGTTCTGAAGATCTCGTCGGCCTTGGTCGCGGGGTTCACATCCGCGAACCTATCGGGGAAAAGCACCTTCCCTAGGTAGTAGGCATCGGCCATGGCAACGGTGAAGTTGGTGGCGTAGTAGTTGTAGGGGAGGAGGCCGTAGACCCTGCCCGCTTGGAAGGCTTTCAGTTGCCTGTACTTGGCGGGATCCTTCTGAAAGTCCTGGAGCACGGTGTTCAGGTTCCCCTCGTCTATGAAGACCAGCTCGGGCTGTTCCCGCAGCAGGTACTCGAAGCTCACCGAGGGAGGAGTGCCCGCGGCCACGTTGTCCGCCAGGCTCCGGATGCCCAGCAGGCAGACGGAGAGGTGGGGGGTAACGCTGGTGGTGAAGGGCTGGGCCCCCTTGTAGGAGGTGGCCCCTATGTAGAACTTGGGGTAGGAGGTCACCCCCTTCAGCCTGTTTCTGAGGTCCGAGCGCATCCCTTCTATGAACTTCACCAGTTCCCTGGCCCTCTCCTCCTTCCGGAGGGCTCTGCCCAGCGTCAGGAGCATGTTCTCCAGCCCCTCCACCTCCGAGACAGCCACGGAGGTGGTGTATCCCGTGACCAGCACCGCGGCTCCCGTCTCGGCTTGGAGCCTGTCGGGGTCGTACATCTCCGCGTAGGTGGGGGACATGAGGATGAGCTGGGGCCGGGCGGCCAGCAACAGTTCGGGTGCGGGAGGTTTTCCTGGGCCACCGGGCCCCACCACCGGCAGGTTCTCGAACAGCCCACCGTAAGCCATGGCGTAGTCCCGTCCCGTGAAGCCCCATCTCGTTTCGCTCTCCTCCACCCCCGCGAGCAGGTCGGTGGCTCCCAGGTAGCAGAGGAGCCTGAGGGCTCCAGGACCGATGGCCACCACCCTGGTCAGGTTCTCGGGGATGGTGACCTCCCTTCCCAGCAGATCCTGCACGGTTACGGGTCCGGCTGTCCCCCGCTGGTGGCCTCCCCTCAGGAGCATCGCCGCTGAGAGGGAGGCAACCACCACCGCCACCAGCAGGAGCGCCTGGATTCCGGTCAGACCCCTTTCCCTCATGTCCTCCTCCTCAGGGGGATCTCCATCTCCTTCACGATCCCCCTGCCCAGGACGGCGCTGCAGCTCCCCGCGCAGGCCAGGCACAGGTTCCTTGAACCCTCCCTCCTTATCCTGGTCTCCATGGCCAGCTCGCCGCAGGCCTCGCACCTGAGGCTGCTGAAGATGGGGGCCAGCTCCAGCCCCTCCACCTCCACCTCCTCGACCTTGAACTCCTCCTCAGGAAGCTCCAGCATCTTTAGCCCCGTTCTCTCCCAGAGCCCCGCCAGCCTCCCGGCCTCCTCCCTCGTTCCCTCCCTTCGGATCACCACCTTCTCGAAGAGCTCCACGGCCTCCGCGTCGAAGTGCTTCCTGATCCTCTCCCCATCAACGTAGACCCTCACTCCCCTCCACTCCCCCCTCCTCACCAGCGTCACGGCATTTTTCCCCAGATCCAGGTAGATCAGGCAGTTGTTTCCCAGGGTGCAGCCCGTGGCCACCTGCACCCCGTCGGTGAAGCAGTTGTTGCACTCCACCAGCGCCAGGAGGTTTTCTTCCATCGTCTCCCTCTCCCCCGCCCTCCCCTCCCCCAGCCTGCTCAGGGCTATCTCGGAGGCCCTCACCCCCAGCAGGAGGAAGGGACAGAGGTGGCCGTGGAACTCCTTTGCCCTTCTCACCTTCTCCTCGGTCCCGGCGTTCTGGAGGCCCTTCAACAAAGCCTCAGGCGCCTTCTTCGTATTTAAAGATTACTTTTTATCAACAAAATAATACCACGTACTAAAAAAGAGTGTGCGGGTAATACGATCAACCCACGAGGATCAGGTGGTTCTCCAGGTCTATCTTTCTGATCTTCCCTTTGACCCTCTCCCTCTCCCCCAGCAGGGTGGTGACCACGTACCCGTCCCCCTCCTCCTCCATCAGGACCACGTCCCTGATCTCCTTCTCCCCCGATCTGACCGTCCCTATGCACATCCTCCCCCCTCCAGCAGGAAGTCCAGCAGGTGCCCTGCCTCCTCCCATACCCTCCCCCCTCCCAGCCTCCCCAGCAGGCCGGCCTCGAAGACCTCCGGATCCTCGTGCAGGGTTCCCGCCACCTTCAGCCCCCTCCTCTCCACCTCCGCCCTGAGCCTCCCCTCCATTCCACCCTCCCTCACCCTGTTCAGCACGGCGTAAACCCTTTTTCCCATTCCCTTCGCCATCTGGGCCGCCCTTCCCGCCAGCACCAGGGAGTCGAAGGAGGGATCCACCACCACCAGCACCAGATCCACCCCCTCCTCCACCCCCCTTCCCAGGTGCTCCACCCCGGCCTCCAGATCGGCCAGCAGGAGTTCGCCCTCACCCAGCCTGAGCCTCCTCAGCACCTCCCTGCTCAGGGCCCCCAGCGGGCAGGCGCACCCCTCCCCCGCCATCATGATCTTCCCCACGCAGAGGAGGGAGAGGCCGTTCTTCCTTCCCACGTAGGCCTCCGGAAGCTCCTCCAGCCCGAATTCCTTCCTGGCCAGCACCCCCCTCTCCAGGCTCTCCCAGACCCCCTTCCTTCCCCCCGCCAGCTCCAACAGGGGGGAGGGGGGCCTCTCGAAGCCCAGCAGCCTGAAGAGGCCAGGGTTTGACTCGTCGGCATCCAGCACCACCACCCTCCTCCCCCTGGCCAGGGCCTGGTGGGCCAGCAGGGCCACCAGGGTGCTTTTCCCGCTCCCCCCCTTCCCGCATACCGCCAGCTTCACCTCACCCTTTCAGGGGGGGTGAATTAAAAAGGTTGGAGAGGAAGGATGGGAGAGAGCTTGAGGTCCTCGCGGATCCCCGGCTTTCACGAGATGGGGCTGGAGGAAAGACTGAGGGTGGTCAGGGAGTTCGCCGGCCTCACCGACGAGGAGGTGGAGATCCTGAGGAACACGGGCTCCCTAAGCCTGGAGCTGGCGGACAGGATGATCGAGAACGTGATAGGGGCCACCCACCTCCCCCTGGGAGTGGCCACCAACTTCCTCATCAACGGAAAGGACTATCTCATCCCCATGGCGCTGGAGGAGCCCAGCGTGGTGGCGGCGGCCTCCAACGCGGCGAGGATGGCCAGGCTGAGGTACGGCTTCAGGGCCAGCGCCGACGAGCCCGTGATGATAGGGCAGGTGCAGGTCTGCAAGCTGAAGGATCCCCAGGCCGCCAGGCAGAGGATCCTGGAGGAGAAGGGGAGGATCCTGGAGAGGGCCAACGAGCGGGATCCCGTGCTGGTGAAGGTGGGAGGGGGGGCCAAGGACCTGGAGGTGAGGGTGCTGAACACCCGCCTGGGACCCATGGTGGTGGTCCACCTGCTGGTGGACGTGAGGGATGCCATGGGGGCCAACGCCGTGAACACCATGTGCGAGGCCGTGGCCCCCCTGATCGAGGAGCTCACGGGGGGGAAGGTTTATCTGAGGATCGTCTCCAACCTGGCCACCTACCGGATGGCCAGGGCGGAGGCCTCCTTCCCCAAGGAGGCGCTGGGTGGGGAGGAGGTGGTGGAGGGCATCCTCCACGCGCAGGCCCTGGCGGAGGCGGATCCCTACCGGTGCGCCACCCACAACAAGGGGATCATGAACGGCATCATAGCCGTGGCCCTGGCCCTCTCCAACGACACCAGGGCGCTGGAGGCCGGGGCCCACGCTTACGCGGCCCTGGAGGGCTACGGTCCCCTCACCCGCTGGGAGAGGGAGGAGAACGGTGACCTCAGGGGGAGGATAGAGCTTCCCATCGCGGCAGGCATCCTGGGGGGGGCCGTGAGCGTCCATCCGGTGGCCAGGGTCTGCCGCAAGATCCTGGGGGTGAGCTCGGCCAGGGAGCTGGCGGAGGTGATGGCGGCGGTGGGGCTGGCCCAGAACCTGGCCGCCCTCAGGGCCCTGGTGGCGGAGGGCATCCAGAAGGGGCACATGAAGCTCCACGCCAGGAACGTGGCCATAGCCGCGGGGGCCAGGGGGAAGCAGGTGGAGGAGGTGGTGAGGAGGATGGTGGAGGAGGGGTGCATCAGGATAGACAGGGCCAAGGAGATCCTGGCGGAGCTGGGGAATGTTTCCACCTTATAAGGCCTCCCCGGAGAAGGGGGAGGGGATGGGATGGACTTCGAGGGGCTGGTGAGGGAGATAGGCAGGCAGACGGGGCTGAGGAGGGAGGAGATCCTCGGCAGGATAAGGGAGAAGGAAAAGGAGTTCGGTTCCTGCCTCACCCCCGAGGGCCTGGCCAGGATGGTGGCGGCGGAGCTGGGGGTGAAGCTTCCAGGGGAGAGGCTGCAGGGGAGGGAGCTCACCATCCGTGACCTGGTCCCAGGCATGTCGAACGTGAACCTGCTGGCCAGGGTGGTGAGGGTCTACGAGCCCAGGAGCTTCTCCAGGTGGGACGGATCGGTGGGGAAGGTGGTCTCCCTCCTCCTCCGGGATTCCACCGGCACCATCCGGGCCTCCTTCTGGGACGACAAGGCCTCCCTGGTGGAAAGGGGGTCCGTCAGGAAGGGGGACCTGCTCAGGGTGAGCTCCGCCTACGTGCAGGAGGGCCAGAGGGGGGAGCCCGAGCTGAGGGTGAGCGCCCGGAGCTCCGTGGAGGTGGTCAGGGATCCCCAGCTGGAGAAGAGGTTCCCCTTCGCGGAGCCCGAGCTGAGGATAGCGGACCTCAAGGAGGGACAGAGGGAGGTGGATCTGGTGGCGAGGGTGGCGGCGGTGGGGGAGGTGCGTTTCTCCGACCGCCCGGACGGGACCACGGACAAGTTCTCCACCCTCATCCTGATGGACGAGACGGGGAAGATCAAGGTCTACCTGTGGGGGGAGAAGGCCGAGCTGGTGAGGAGCCTGAGGAGGGGGGAGGTGGTCAGGGTGGAGAATGCCCTGGTGAGGGCGGATCCCTCCGGGAAGCTCTGCCTGAGGGTGGGGGAGGGGGGAAGAATTCTGCCTGCGCCCGACTCCCCCAGGGCCTCGCAGCTTCCCGAGGTGGACGGGAAGCTCCTGAAGCTGGAGGAGGTGGAGGCGGGCATGCCCTGGGTGGAGGTGGCGGCCAGGGTGAGGAGGAAGTTCCCGGAGAGGGAGTTCAAGAGGCAGGACGGCAGCACGGGCAGGGTGGTCACCATGCTGCTGGAGGATGAGACGGCGCTCCTCAGGGCCTCCTTCTGGGACGGGGCGGTGGAGGAGGCCGAGAGGGTGGGGACGGGGGACGTGCTGCTGCTTAGGGGGGCCTATACCAAGGAGGGGCCCTCGGGCAGGCCCGAGCTCCACGTGGGGAAGTCGGCTTCCGTGGAGGTCAACCCGCCCGGGGTGGAGGTGGGGGAGTTCGTCCCCAGGAGGGTGAAGGTGGGGGAGCTGGAGCCGGGAATGGACGGGGTGGAGGTGGTGGGAAGGGTGCTGGAGGTGGGGGAGGTCAGGGAGTTCGTGAAGGAGGGGAGGAAGGGGAGATTCGCCTCCCTGACGCTGGGGGACCTCACGGGAAAGATCAGGGTGGTGCTCTGGCACGAGCACACCCAGGGGCTTCCCAGGGTGGGGGAGGTGATCCTGGTGAGGAACGGCTACACGCCGCTGGGTTTCCCGCTGGAGCTGCACGTGGGGAGGATGGGCCAGGTGGAGAGGAACCCGCCGGTGGAGGAGGAGATACCCTCGGTCGAGGAGCTCTCCCGTCTGATAAGGCCCCCCGAGACCAGGGAGATAGAGGAGATCCAGGAGCCCGACCTGCAGGTCAGGGTGAGGGGGACCGTGGTGAGGGTGATCAGGCGCCGTCCCATCTTCGACCTCTGCCCCCTCTGCGGGAAGACCCTGGGGACGGTGGACACCAGCCTGTTCTGCGAGGACTGCGGGAAGGTGGTCTCCCCGGAGCACAGGGCGGTGCTGAACCTCCTGGTGGACGACGGCACGGGGACCATAAGGGCCGTCCTCTTCGGGAAGGTCGCGGAGGAGCTGGTGGGGATGAGCTCCTCCCGCCTGTTCGAGGAGTACAGGAGGGCCCAGAGCCTGGAGGACTTCTACCGCCAGCTGGGGCTGGAGGGGAAGGAGGTGATACTGTCGGGGGTCACCAAGAAGGACAGGTACCTGGATCAGCTGGAGCTCAGGGTCACCTCCGTGGAGTTCCCCGAGGCCAGGGAAGAGGCGGAGCGCCTTCTCCAAAAGGTTAAAGCGATGGGAAGGAAAGGAGGTTGAGAGCTTGGAGGATAACCTGGAGGAGCTCCCAGGGGTGGGGCCCGCCATCGCCGAGAGGCTGAGGGAGGCGGGCTACCGCACCTTTTCTTCCCTGGCCGTGGCCACGGTGGAGGAGCTGAGGGAGCTGGTCGAGATAGGGGAGGCCCAGGCCCGGAGGATCATCGAGGCGGCCAAGGAGAGGGCCGACATAGGGAAGTTCATCACGGGGGACGAGGTCCTCAGGCTCAGGAAGGAACTGGGCTGGATCACCACGGGAAGCAAGCAGCTGGACTCCCTGCTCGGGGGAGGGATACCCACCAGGGCCGTGACGGAGGTTTTCGGGGAGTTCGGGACGGGCAAGTGCGTGTCCGGGGACACGCCCGTTTACTACTTCAACGATGGGGGGCCGCACCTCACCCCCATCGAGGAGGCCTACGAGCGTTACCGGAGGCTTTTCGGCGAGCGGCGGTTCGACGCGGGAACCGTGGTCCCCACCCCCGGCGTGAAGGTGCTCTCCCTCCTGGGGGGGAGGCTGCAGCCCGCCCGGGCCTCCTGCCTCTACAGGGAGAGGGTGAGGTGGCTGCTGGAGGTAAGGACGAGGGGGGGCAGGGTCCTCAGGCTCACGCCCGGGCACAGGCTGCTTGCCCTGACCGGGGGAGGGCCGGAGTGGGTTCCGGCGGGAGGGCTGAGGGCCGGGGCACCGGTGGCGGTGCCGGCCCGCCTTCCCCAGTGTTTCCCGGGTCCGCTCGCCATGCGGGAGGAGCCGGCGACCGGGGGGAGGCCCGGGGCCGCTCCGGAGCTGGGCTGGGATGTGGTAGAGGAGGTGAGGGAGGTAGGGCACGACGATTACGTGTACGACTTCGTGGTTCCCGTCGGGCATTGCTTCGTGGGGGGGAACCTGCCGACGATCCTGCACAACACCCAGCTGGCCCACCAGCTCTGCGTCAACGTGCAGCTCCCGGAGGAGAGGGGGGGACTGAGGGGCAAGGCGGTCTTCATAGACACCGAGAACACCTTCAGGCCCGAGCGCATCCAGGACATGGCCAGGGCGGTGGGACTGGACGAGGAGGAGGCGGTGAGGAACATTTACTTCGCCAGGGCCTACAACACGGACCAGCAGCTCCTGCTGGCCGAGCGGGTGGAGGAGCTGGCGGACAGGGAGCCCATCAAGCTGGTGGTGGTGGACTCCCTCACCTCCCTCTTCAGGGGAGAGTTCGTGGGAAGGGAGGCGCTGGCGGCCAGGCAGCAGAAGCTGGCCAGGCACCTCCTCACCCTGCACAGGATAGCGGAGCTCAAGGACCTGGCGGTTTTCGTCACCAACCAGGTGCAGGCCAGGCCCGATCTCTTCTTCGGGGATCCCACCAGACCCATAGGGGGGCACGTGCTGGCCCACTCCGTCACCACCAGGGTTTACCTGAGGAGGAGCAAGGGGAACAAGCGCATAGCCCGGGTGGTGGACAGCCCCAACCTGCCGGAGGCGGAGGTTCCCTTCTCCGTCCTGCAGGAGGGAATAAGGGACTGAGCGAGATGGAGCTCAGGGCCAGGGTGCGCTGCCTCTGTCCGGACGAGAGGGCGGCGGAGGCGCTGGCCAGGGCCCTTTCCCCCGACAACGTGGAGGGGAGGGGGGTGAGGCTGAGGACCGAGCGGAGGGGAAGGGAGCTGGTGACCACGGTGAGGATGAGGGGGAGGATAGAGACCCTCCTGGCCACCCTGGACGACCTGTTGGCCTGCACGGAGGCGGCGGAGGGCCTGCTGGAGGTCCGGTGATCCTCCCGACTGCGGGCGCGTCCTTTATTTGGTGGGAGGGTCAAGGAGGAGGA
Source organism: Hadarchaeota archaeon (SeqCode) (assembly GCA_964509845.1). Lineage (GTDB taxonomy): Archaea > Hadarchaeota > Hadarchaeia > Hadarchaeales > WYZ-LMO6 > WYZ-LMO6. The sequence continues at coordinate 27,625 of CAZDZG010000010.1, forward strand.
CCGGGCTTGAGGTTCGTGCTGAGGGCTAGACTGAGGTTCAGCGGGGACCTGGAGGGGCTGAGGGAAGAAATAAGGGAAGTGCTGGAGGGATCCTCCGAGCTCCTGCGCAGGGGGGCCCCGCCGGGCAGGGAGGGGGCCAGGCTGGAGGGTTGGGAGGTGAGGGGGAGGGAGCTGGAGCTGCGGATAAGCTCGGACAGGTACGTGAGGTCCCACAGCGCCCTCCTCCGCCTGGCCAGGGAGCTGCAGGGGAGGCTGGGCAGGCACAGGGTGGGCCTGCGGGGGATGGAGGGGGAGGAATACAGGGTGGAGCTTCCCCACCTCCCTCCCGGGGCCGAGGCCCTGCTGGAGGGGATGTCCCACGAGGTGGAGAGGAGGGAGGACGGGGTGACGCTGGTCCTCAGGAACCTCTCCGAGGCCGATTTGAGGGGGGGAACGGTGGACAGGCTGGTCTCGCTGGTGGAGCGCCCCGCCCCCCGGGCCGGGGGACCCAGCGTGGTCAGGGAGGAGGAGGGGACCCCTCCCCTCTTCTCCGGCAACCCGGTTGAGGAGATGGAGAGGAGGGGATGGATCCAGGAGTTCCCGGGGAAGGGACAGTGGGTTTACGGCCCCCCCTTCGCCGAGCTGCTGGGGGCGGTGGAGGACCTGCTCCTGGAGAGGGTGGTGAGGCCGCTGGGCTTCAGGGAGGCCATGTTCCCCAAGCTCATACCCCTGGAGGTGATGAGGAGGATGCCCGGCTACCTCGACGGCATACCGGAGGGCATGTATTACGTCTGCCCCCCTCCCAGGGATCCTCAGGCCTTCTCCGGCTTCAAGGCGGAGGTAAGGCTGAGGAGGAGGGTGGCGGCCGAGAAGCTGAGGGAGGTTCTGGAGGATCCCTCCTACGTGCTCGCCCCCGCCCAGTGCGAGCCCTTCTACCAGATGTTCAGCGGGAGGAGGGTCAGGCTGGAGGAGCTCCCCGTCAGGCTCTTCGACAGGAGCGGCTGGACCTACCGCTGGGAGGGAGGGGGGGCGGAGGGGCTGATCCGCACGCACGAGTTCAGGAGGATAGAGCTGGTCTTCCTGGGCTCCCCGGAGCAGGTGGTGGGGATAAGGGAGGGGGTGAGGGAGAAGAGCGAGGGGCTCCTCAGGGAGCTGGGGCTCAGGTGGAGGCTCACCCTCGCCACCCCCTTCTACCTCAGGGAGGGGGAGAGGGAGGAGGGACCGGAGGCGGCCACCTACGACCTGGAGGTGAGGCTGCCCTATAAGGAGGACTGGCTGGAGGTGGCCTCCCTCAACGTGCACGGGGAGAGATTTGTGAGGTCCTTCGGGATAAAGGAGGAGAAGGGGAGGAGGATCTGGACGGGCTGCTGCGGCTTCGGCACCACCCGCTGGGTGGTGGGCCTCCTGGCCCACTACGGGCTGGAGGAGGAGAACTGGCCCGGGATCCTCAGGGAGCGCGTGAGGGTTTTATCCGGAAGGGGAAAAGGGGAAGGGTGAGGACTTGCCGGGAAAGGCGGGCTCGGCCAAGGAGTGGAAGAGGAAGGTCTGGTACGAGCTTTACGCCCCGCCCATGTTCGGCGGGACCAAGGTGGGGGAGACCCCCGCCTCGGATCCCCAGCAGGTCCTGGGGAGGAAGGTGGAGGTCTCCCTGGGGGACCTCATCCAGGACGTCTCCAGGGCCTACCTCAAGCTCTACTTCCAGGTGGTGAGGGTGGAGGGGGAGAAGGCCTACACGGACTTCGTGGGCCACGACATGGCCCAGCACTTCCTCCGCAGCCAGGTGAGGAGGAGGGCCACCAAGATCACCCACATCATGACGGTGAGGACCAGGGACGGAAGGGACCTCCAGGCCACGGTGACGGTGCTGACGGCCAGGAAGATCTCCCGCTCCCAGGCGAAGGCCATACGCTCCGAGATCGTGAACATCCTCACCACCAGGGCCTCCGAGCGCACCTTCGACCAGTTCGTCCAGGAGGCCGTGCTCGGCAAGCTCTCCGCCGACATCTACAAGGCGGCCAAGAAGTACTGCCCCATCAGGAGGGTGGAGATCCAGAAGACGGAGGTGCTGAAGCCCACCGGGGCCCAGGCGCCCTCCCCCGTCCCCGCCCAGGCCCCGGCGGTCTGACGGGAGGGACTTGCCCGGGCTCTTCGGGACCTCGGGCGTGAGGGGGCTCGCCAACGTCGAGGTGGATCCCCCCCTGGCCCTGAGGCTGGGCCTGGGCCTGGCCTCCCTCCTGGGGAACTCGGGAAGGGTGGTGGTGGGGAGGGATCCCAGGACCTCCAGCGAGATGCTGGAGAGGGCCCTCCTCGCCGGCCTCCTCTCCGGCGGGGTCACGGCGGTGAGGGCGGGGATGGTCCCCACCCCCGTTCTGGCCTTCTCCGTGAGGGAGTGGCGCGCGGAGGCGGGGGTGATGGTGACCGCCTCCCACAACCCGCCCGAGTACAATGGCCTGAAGTGCTGGGATGGGGAGGGGGCGGCCTTCACCCCCGAGAGGGAGGAGGAGCTGGAGAGGGAGATGGGCAGGGCCCGGGGGGTGGAGTGGAGGAGGGTGGGGGGGCTGGAGGAGAGGGATCCCGTGGGGGAGTACCTGCGCTGGGTCCTTGGCCGCTTCCCCCTCCGGGAGGGGCACAGGGTGGTGGTGGACTGCGGGAACGGGGCGGCCTGCCGGGTCACCCCCCCGCTCCTCAGGGAGGCGGGGTGCGAGGTCCTCTCCCTCCACGGCTTTCCCAGCGGCCTCTTCCCAGGAAGGGGGCCCGAGCCCACCGCCGAGAGCCTCTCCGACCTCTCGAGGGCGGTGGTCTCCAGGGGGGCGGAGGTGGGGTTCGCCCACGATGGGGACGCCGACCGGATAGCGGTGGTGGATGACAGGGGAAGGTTCGCCCCCCCCGACAAGCTGCTGGCCCTGGTGGCCTCCCACCTGGTGAGGAAGGGGGAGAAGGTGGTCACCACGGTGGATGCCTCCAGGGTGGTGGAGGAGTGGGTGGAGAGGAAGGGGGGGAAGGTGGTGAGGACGAGGGTGGGGGACGTGAGCGTGGCCTGGGCCCTCAGGAGGGAGGGGGGGAGGTTCGGGGGGGAGCCCAGCGGGGCCTGGATCCTTCCCGAGGCCCACCTAGCCCCCGACGGCCCGCTGGCCACCCTGCTCCTGCTCAGGATGCTGGAGGAGGAGGGGAGGAGGCTCTCCGAGCTCCTGGACGAGGTCCCCTCCTATCCCCTCCTGAGGGAGAAGGTTCCCTGCGCCCCGGGCGAGAAGGGGGAGAGGATGAGGAGGCTCAGGGAAAAGGTGGAGAGGCTGGAGGGGGTCGTGGGGGTGGAGGAGGTGGATGGCCTGAGGATCTCCTTCGAGGAGGGGAGCTGGCTGCTGGTGAGGCCCTCCGGCACCGAGCCCTGCCTCAGGGTGACCTGTGAGGCAAGGACGGAGGGGGAGGCCAGGAGGAGGGTGAGGGAGGTCCTTTCCCTCCTGGCTGTGCGGTGAGCGGAGGGGG
>CAZDZG010000011.1:0-29517 GCA_964509845.1 Hadarchaeota archaeon (SeqCode)
GCCGCCAGCACCGCCCCTTTCGCCGCCCCCAGCTCGGTGTTGTGGGAGAGCACGGTGTACTGGAACCCCCTTTCCAGCTGGTTGGCCTCCACCCCGCCCACCACCGCCACCATCCCCCCCTCCAGCAGGGAGTCGAACCTGGGCTGGGGCCTGTCCACCTCCTCCCTCACCACCACGGGCTGGGGAGGGGCGGAGGGAAGACCGAGCCTCTGCGGCTCCCCCCTGTAGCTCCTCCAGCTCTCCTTCAGCTCCTCCACGCTGGCCTCCCTGGAGAGGACCACGAAGACGGATTCGGTGTGCCCTTCCAGGACCGGAACCCTGTTGCACTTGCAGGCTATCCTGAAGCTGGCCGGCACTATCCTTCCTCCCTCCAGCCTTCCCAGCAACCTCACCGTTTCCTTCCTGACCTTCTCCTCCTCCCCCTTGATGTAGGGAATCACGTTGCCCTCGAAGGTGAGGGGGGAGTACTCCTCCAGGGGACCAGGAAGGGAGGTCCCCTGTCTCCTCCTCTGCTCGGCCCAGCGGGAAACGGCTTCATACCCCGCCCCGGAAACCGCCTGCATGGAGACCATGATCACCTCCTCCAGTCCGAAGGTGTCGTAGAGGGGCTTCAGGGAGAGGGTAAGCCCTATGGTGGTGCAGTTGGGCTGGGGGACCACGAAACCCTTCCATCCCCTCCTCCTCCTCTGCTCCTCGATCAGGGGGGCCTGGGACTCGTTGACGGAAGGGAGGTAGGTGAAGCTGTCCTCAAAGTAGCGGAAGGCGGAAGCCGTGCTCACCACCGGCTTCTCCCTGGCCACCCTCCCCTCCACCTCCAGCGCCACCTCGGAGGGAAGGGCGGAGAAGAAAAAGGAGACCTTCCCTTCTATCTCCTCCAGGCTTTTGACCTCCATCTCCAGAATTTCCCTGCTTGGTTCCCGGGAGTAGAACCATCTGGAATCCTCTTTTCCGTACCGAAGGGCCTCCGCATAGGTCTTTCCGGCCGATCTGGAGGAGGCGTAAAGCTCCTCCACCCTGAACCAGGGGTGGTCCTGCAGGTTGAGGACGAACTTCTGTCCCACCTCCCCGGTAGCCCCCAGGATGCCCACCGACCTCATTCCTCTCTCCTCTGACCCCGGCGGTTAAACCGTTTTCGCGCCGGAACGCTCACTCGAACTCGATGGTGGCCGGGGGCTTGGGGGTCAGATCGTACAGGACCCTGGAGACCCCGGGAAGCTCCGAGGTGAGCCTGGCGGTGAGCCTGCGCAGAAGCTCCCAGGGAAGGGAGAGGGGCTCGGCCCTCATGGCATCCTCGGAGGCCACCACCCTCACCACCAGGATGGCCCCATATCTCCTCTCCCCCCGCTCGGAGACCCCCGTGGCCCTGTCTGACAGGAGGACGGCGAAGGATTGGAAGGCGGGCAGATCCCTGGTCTCCTCCTCCACGATCCTCGTGGCCCTCCTCACCAGCTCCACCCTCTCCGGGGTCACCTCCCCAAGCACCCTCACCGAGAGACCCGGACCGGGGAAGGGGCGGCGCTCGGTGACCTCGGGGGGAAGCCCCAAGAAACGGGCTACCTCCCTCACCTGGGGCTTGTAGAGCTCCTTCAGCGGCTCCAGCACCCTGTATCCGTACCTGACCATCGGGTCTATCCCCACCTGCTCCAGAACGTTGTGCTGGGTCTTCACCCCTCCCTTCGTCTCCACCACATCCGCCGCTATGGTCCCCTGCAGGAGAATCCTCACCCCCAGCTCCCCCGCTATCCTGGAGAGGCAGGAGTAGAAGGCCTCCCTGAAGGCCTTCCTCTTCTCCTCCGGGTCGGTCTTTCCCCTCAGGGCGGAGAAGAACTCCCCCTCCACCTCCCTCACCTCCACCCCGATGCCCAGCCCTTCGAGCACCCTGGACACGGTTTTACCCTCCCCTTCCCTCATGAAGCCCGTGTTCAGGAAAACCACCCTCATCCTCTCCCCCACCGCCCTGTGTCCCAGGACGGCGGTGACCATGGAGTCCACCCCTCCCGAAACCGCCGCCAGGGCCCTTTCCTCCCCTATGGCCTCCCTCAGCCACTCCACCTTTTCCTTCACGAACAGGGCCGGATCGAACATCATCACCCTTCCCCCTCCTTTTAATAACCCTTGTTCATACTTTTACGCCCCCTGCGCGAGAAGACCGACCAACCCATCCATCTATTTATCCGACCTTCCCCCACTCCAACGATGCCCAGGAGGAAGTACGGCAGGATGGTCAAGCCCCTCCCCTCTCCTCCTCCCCCCCAGAAGTGCCGGTTTTGTAGGATGGGGATAAGGTGTCCCTATCACGGCCCAGCGGGATGAGGGGCTCGAAGTCCTCGCAATCCCTCGCCAGCTCCTCCATCCTCCTGAAGAAAACATGATCCAGCGAGGATTCCCTTCCCCACCCGCAGCAGGGGGAAGGTCTGTGCAGCAGGTACTCCTGCACCTCCAGCTTTCCCCTCCGCGAGCAAACGTACTCCACCCTGTCCAGCCACCGGCATTCCCAGCAGCTACGCCTCCCTGAGGCCAAGCACATCCTCCATTCCCAGGATCTCCCCCGGTTTTCCCTTCTCCACCACGAACCTTATGGCCTTCAGCACACCCTCCGCGAAGGCCTCCCTCCCGTGGGCCCTGTGGGTGAGCTCTATCCTCTCCCCCGGCCCCGCGAAGATCACCGTGTGCTCCCCCACCACATCCCCTCCCCTCAGGGAGTGGATCACCACCTCCCCACCCCTCTTCCCCTTTCCCTCTCCCCTCCCCACCCTTACCTCCGTCCCCCTGCTTTCCGCCACGATCCTGGCCGCCTTCAGGGCCGTTCCGCTGGGGGCGTCCAGCTTCCCCCTGTGATGAATCTCCACCACCTCCACATCGTACTCCTTTCCCAGCCTCCTGGCCAGTTCGGAGAGGAGCCTGAAGAAGAGGTTCACCCCCACCGCCATGTTGGGGGAGATCACGGCCGGGATCCCGCCCTCCGCGATCGCCCTCCTCATCCTTTCCATCTGCTCCTCGGAGAAGCCCGTGGTTCCCACCACCACCGGAACCCCTACCCTGGCGGCCACCTCCACGTTGGCCACGGCGGCCTCCGCCACGGTGAAGTCCACCATCACCCCGCCCTTCAGCCCCCTGAGGATGCCCTCCAGCTCCCCGGCTCCCCTCACCTCCACCCCAAGCCTTCCCACCCCCGCCACCTCCCCCGCATCCCTTCCCAGGAAGGGGGAGTTCGGGGCCTCCACCGCACCCGCCAGCCTCATGTCCCCCTGCTCCGAAATCTTCCTCACCAGGACCCTGCCCATCCTCCCGCAGGCCCCGCAAAGGCAGACCTCTATCATCCCTTCGCCTCTCCCTTCCCCAGGATAACATTAACCATCCTGGCATAAAGGGGTCGGGTGAGGAGGACGGAGAGCAGGACCCCCAGGATGGTCACCAGCGCGAAGCCCCTCATCTCCCCGAAGCCCAGGGTGGCCAGGGCCACCATGGCCACCAGGGTGGTGAGGGAGGAGCCCCAGATCACCCTGAAGGCCCTCCTGATCCTGTCCCTCAGCCCTCCCACGGCCCTCACCTCCCTCACCCCTCCCCTCATGATCTCCTCCGTGATGATGAGCTGGGCGTCCACCCCCGTGCCTATCACCAGCACCAGCCCCGCCAGCTCCGCCAGGTCGAGGCTGTAGGGGAGGACGGAGATCACCCCCAGCGTGATCACCAGCTCCAGGATCATGGTGCCCATGACGGCAAAGGTAATGCTGGGCCTGCGGTAGCGGAAGGTCACCAGGGCCAGCACCGCGAGGAAGGAAAAGAAGGCGGCAAGGAGGAGCTGCCTGAGGAAGGCGGTGCCCAGCCTGGCCTCCAGCATGGTCTCCCCCTCTATGGAGACCCCCACGGGCAGGCGCTGGCTGAGGATGGTCCTCAGGTTCCTGGCCTCCCTCATGGCCTCCGATCCGGAGGCCCTGCTCACGGTGATCACCAGGTCCTTCACCTCCCTTCCCAGCAGGAGCTGCTGGGCCAGGGAGGGGCTGATGGTGATCACGCTCTTGCATCCGCAGGCCTCCCTCACCCAGGCCTCCGCGTCTCCCGGATGGGGAACGTTCTCCACCGAGTAGGAGGGGGGGAGCTCCTCCAGAACCCGCTCGGAGAAGTGGCCCACCAACAGGATCCTGAACCTGGTGGAGCTCATCCCCTCCAGGAAGGACCTGGCCTCCAGAGAGAGGAAATCGCCAGGGGTGACCGCCGCCGGCACCTGGAGGTAGTACCCTCCCCCCTGCTCCGGGAAGCCCCTCGCCCTGAACGCGTGGGAGGCCTCATCGTACTCCAGGATGGGGAGGAGGGGGAGGAGCTCCTCCTGAACCAGGAGGACGGCATCCACGGGCCGGTCCACGTAGACCACGGTGGGATAGTTGGCCTTCCCCGCCGCACCCTCCCTGAACCTCCTGGCACCCTCGTCCGTCAGCCTGAAGGGAAGCTCCGCCGCGTTCCTCTCCTCCAGGCTGGGCCTGGGGGGATCCACGCGGAGGATGTGCTCCCCGTAGAGCAGGGGCTCGTTCTCCAGCCATATCTCCAGCTTCCCCTGCTTTCCCAGCAGCACCTCGGCCTCCTGGGGGGTGAGGGCGGGTACCTCGTACAGGATGAGGTTTCCCCCCAGGGCCTTCAGCACCGCTCCCCTGGTACCGAGCGGATCCACCCTGCCCTTCAGGATCTCTATCACCTCCTCCCTGGTCCGGCTGCAGACTGCGTTCCTCACGTTCTCCCTGAGCAGGCGGGCCCTTCCTCCCACCAGGTTCTCCACCAGGTTCAGGAGCCCCTCGGTGGCCCTCACTCCCACCTCCACCCTGGCTATGCCCGTGCGGGGATCGTAGGGGAGGCCCTCCCTCAGGGCCTCTCCCCGCTCGTCCAGGGGAAGGACCCTGGTGTGCAGCCCGTTCTCCAGGATCCCCACCACCTCCTCATAAGCAGACGGAAGGTCGGAGGGGGAGAACTGAAAGACCAGCTGGCAGGCCTGCAGGGAGAGGAGGATCCTGGAGCCCCCCACGATGTCCACTCCGAAGTTCAGACCCCGGGTGAACTCGCTCATCCATCCCAGCGTGCTCCTCGATCGCTCGTTCACCTCCGCCCAGGGCCTCCAGACCGAGGCCACCGAGAGGAGGGCCACCAGCATGACCAGCAGGAAATACCTCTCCCTAAAGAGCGACAGGGATCTCCCTCCTTTCCTTTCCCAGGGTCAGGGCGGCGTTCAGGAACCAGGTGTTCACCACGTCGAAGATCATCCCCACCAGCAGGGGAAAGGTCAGCTCGTCCACCAGCGGGGAGGTGCTCAGCAGGTTCACGAAGAGGAGGGTGAGGAAGGTGGTGCCGTTGACCAACAGGCCCGTTCGCATGGCCGCCGCCGCCCTTTCCCTGGGGGTTCCGCCCACCCCCTTCTCCACCGCCGTGACCAGGAGGTTGTTGGTGTCATCCGAGTAGCCGAGGAGCATGAGGAGGCCGGCCATGGATCCGATGCTCAGCTCCACCCCCACCAGGGACATGCAGCCCAGGGCATCGAAGACGTTGAGCCAGACCGTTCCCAGGATGCTCCCGCTCGTCCTCAGGCTCCTGAAGTTGAGGAAGATGACAAGGGCCATGAGGAAGGGGGCGACCATCAGGGCGTTCCTGGCCTGGCGCTTGGAGAGGCCGGTGAGGATGGAACCCATGTTGTACACAATGACCTGGTTCTCGCTTATCCCCAGCTCGCTGGCCAGGGAAAGCCTAAGGTTGTCCCTGACCTCCTGGGGAAGGTCCAGCCTGTCGGTCTCCATGTCCAGACCGTACAGACCCCCGTAAGAGGTGAGCTTCACCTCCACCCTCTCCCCCAGCAGACCCTCCACCAGCTCCTTCACCTGGGCCACCTGGGGATGGTTCTCCATCCCCCTCACCTGGATGAGGGTTCCTCCCCTGAAGTCCCGGCTCAGGGGGATCCCCCTTACCAGGAGGCAGGCGAGGAAGAAGAGGGAGAGCAGCAGGGGGGGAAGGAGCATCCTGCGCGTGCTCCAGTGATGAAGGTGGTAGGCGGGGTCCAGCCTCACGGTCTCCCCTCTCCTTTCAGGTCCCCGTAAAAAAGGTTCTGGGGGAACAGGTAAAATAAACTCTCTCCCATGTACGCGCGTGGAAGTGAGGGAGGGGGACAGGGTAATCCTGCTGGACGAGCGGGGAAAGAAGTACCTGGTGAGGGCCGAGAGGAGGGTGCTCCACACCGACCTGGGCTTCCTGGACCTTTCCGACCTGCTGGGGAAATCCTTTGGCGAGAAGGTGAGGAGCCACCTGCAGAAGGAGTTCGTGATCCTGAGGCCCAGGATGAGCGACCTCCTGCAGAAGATCAGGCGCGTTCCTCAGGTGGTGCTGCCTAAGGATGCCGCCCAGCTGGTGGCCCACACCGGCCTGGGACCCGGCGACCTGGTGGTGGACGGGGGGACGGGCTCCGGGGCCCTCGCCCTCTTCATGGGACATCTGGTGAGGCCCGACGGGAGGGTGGTGAGCTACGAGATCAGGGAGGACTTCGCGGAGGTAGCCAGGGAGAACATCAGGCTGGCGGGCCTGGAGGGGGTGGTGGAGGTGAAGCTGAGGGACATAAGGGAGGGAATAGAGGAGAGGGAGGTGGACGTGGTTACCCTGGACCTGCCTTGCCCGGAGGAGGTGGTGCCCCATGCGGAGAGGGCCCTCAAGCCGGGAGGGTACCTGGCCGTCTTCACCCCCACCGTGGACCAGCTGCAGCGCCTCTATCCCCAGCTGAGGAGGTTCGGCTTCGCCGAGCTCAGAACCCTGGAGTGCCTGGTGAGGGATTGGGAGGTGAGGGAGGGATGCACCAGGCCCAGCACCAGGATGCTGGGCCACACCTGCTACCTCACCGTGGCTAGGAAGGCCTGGCCCCCTGAGACCTCCCCCTCACCGGCCTTGCCTTAAAGCCGTAGTAGATGATCCCCTCCTCCCCCTCCTCCCTGATCCTCCTGAAGACCAGCTCCACCTCCTCCCCTATCTTCACCTCCTCCTCCCGGCAGTCCGTCAGCTGGGCCATCACCCTCGGCCCCTCCTCCAGCTCCACGATGGCAAGCATGTAGGGGAGCTGGTCCTTGAAGTCCGCTGGCCCGGAGTAAACCGTGGTGAAGGAGTATATCTTACCCCTTCCGCTCAGCCTGTAGGGCTCCAGGTGACCCACCCTCCGGCAGTGGGGACAGATCGCCCTGGGAGGGAAGAAGACCCTGTTGCAGTGGCCGCACCTCGTTCCCACCAGGCCGTAGCGGTTGGGTATCTCCCTCCAGAACCTAGGGACGTGCACCCTATACCCTCCTGAAGAGGTGTACCACGGCCGTGCCCCCGCTCCCCCCCACGTTGTGGGTGAGGCCCACCTCCGCCTTCTTCACTTGTCTCTTCCCCGCCTCCCCCCTGAGCTGGAGCACGATCTCCAGGGCCTGCGCTATCCCCGTGGCCCCTATGGGATGCCCCCTTCCCTCCAGGCCCCCGCTCGGATTCACGGGAAGGGGACCGTCTATGGCCGTTATTCCCTCCTCCGTGATCTTTCCCCCCTCCCCCTTCTTGCAGAAGCCCAGGTCCTCCACGGCCATGATCTCCGAAATGGTGGTGGCATCGTGCACTTCCGCCACGTTCACCTGCCTGGGCTCCAGCCCGGCCATGCGATAGGCCATCCTGGCGGCCTCCCTGGTGGCCCTCAGGCTCACCAGCGATTCCCTGTCCCCCAGCGTGATGGTATCGCTCGCCTGGCCGCTTCCCGCTATCTCCACGGGGGTGTCCGTGTACTTCCTCGCCTCCTCCAGCGGGACCAGGATCAGGCAGGCGGCCCCATCGGTCAGGGAGGCGCACTCCAGCATCTTCAGGGGGGAGCTCACCACTGGGGACTGCAGGACCTTCTCCACCGTCAGCTCCACGTGGTGCTGGGCGTAGGCGTTCAGGCAGGCGTTGTGGTGGTTCTTGACGGCCACCAGGGCCATCTGCTCCTCCGTGGTCCCGAACTCGTACATGTGCCTCCTGGCCATCAGGGCGAAGAGGGAGTGGAAGGTAGCCCCCATGAAGGCCTCCCACTCCTGATCGGCTACGGTGGCCAGCACCTCCTGCCCCGTCTCGGCTATCACGTCCGTCATCTTCTCTATCCCCGCTGCCACCACCACATCGTGCATCCCCGAGGCCACCGCCACCATGGCCTCCCGCAGGGCCAGGGCACCGGAAGCGCAGGCCGCCTCCACCCTGGTGCAGGGTACGGGGGCGAGGCCGGAGTGGTCGGCTATGAGGGGGGCGATGTGCTCCTGCCTGATGAACTGCCCAGCCGACATGTTTCCCACGTAGATGGCATCAATTTCCTTCCCCGACATCCCCGCATCCTCCAGGGCCCTGGTCCCGGCCTCTATGATCATCTGCCTGAAGGAGGTGTCCCAGAGCTCCCCGAACTTGGTCTGGCCCACTCCCACCACGGCCACCCTTCTCATTCACCTCACCAGCTTCCTCGTGAACTTGCAGTAGGTGGCGTAGTCTATGTAAACCTTGTCCTGCAGGTAGTCGGAAAGCTTGGGGGCCAGCTCCCTCTTCCTCTCTATCGCCTCCTTCACCACCAGGCTGAAGGCATCGCTCCCCGCCCCGGAGCCGTAGGAGACGGCCAGAATTCGCTCCCCCTCCTTGGCCCTGTCCAGGATGGAGGCCAGCCCCAGCAGGGTGGAGCCGGAGTAGGCGTTGCCCACCTGGGGGGCCAGGAGGCCGGCCTTCAGCTGGGAAAGGGAGAACCCCAGCTCCTTGGCCGCTTCCACCGGGAACCTCCCGTTGGGCTGGTGGAAGACCACGTGGTCGAAGTCCCGGGGGGTCAGGCCGAGCTTCCTCATCAGGCCCTGGGCCGCCGCCAGCGTGTGCCTGAAGTACCCCGGCTTCCCGGTGAACCTCCCCCCGTGCCTGGGATAGGGGCGCATGTCCCTCCTCCAGAAATCAGGGGTGTCGGTGGTGTAGGAGTAGGTGGCCTCGATGACGGCCACCGACTCCCCGTCCGCCTTGCCTATGAGGAGGGCCGCCCCGCCCGCGGCCGCCGCGTACTCCAGCGGATCACCCGGGCTACTCTGGGCGGTGTCCGCCCCTATGGCCATCCCGTACTTTATCATGCCCGCCTCCACCATGCCCATGCACACCTGCACGCCCGCCGTGCCGGCCTTGCAGGCGAACTCGAGATCGGCCGCCGTCAGCTCGGGGGTGGCCCCCAGCGCCTCGGCCACGATGGTGGCCGTGGGCTTCACGGCGTAGGGATGGGACTCCGAGCCCACGTAGATGGCCCCCAGGGAGGAGGGGGGGAGCTGGGCCCTCTTCAGCGCGTTCCTGGCGGCCTCCACCGAGATGGTCACCGTATCCTCGTCCGGGCCAGGCACCGCCTTCTCCTCCACCCCGAACCCCCTCTTCACCTGCTTGGGATCGGCACCCCAGACTCTGGCTATCTCCTCCACCCGGATCCTGTACCTGGGCACGTAGGCTCCGTACCCCACCACCCCTACCTCCATCGACCTCACTCCCCCTGCCCGATTTTAACCCTACCGAGAGGCTAACCCAGCTCGTTCAGCCTGTTGAGGAGCTCCTCCACCGAGGGGAGCTCGGAGCGCACCAGCGGAACCCTCAGCTCCTGGGCCAGCTTGACGGCCAGGGGATCCACCCTCCTGAGGTTTCCGTGGAGCACCACCATGCCTGGGATGATCCCTATCACCTTGATGGCCACCATCGGGGTCCTTCCCGTGGTCACCCCGGTGAAGACCAAAGCCCTCTCCGAGGTCAGTCCGTAAAGCTGCCTGAACTCCTCGGAGGAGAGCCTCAGGGCGGCCTTGTAGCTGTCGATGACCGTGAAGCCGAAGAGGTTTCTGGAGAGGAGCTGGGGGTTGGCCACCGGTCTCCCCCTCACCGCCCTGCTCAGCCTCCTGCCGTCCACCGGCCTCCTGAACTCCTTCAGCCCCAGGATGACGTCGGAGGGGAGGGAAAAGGACAGGACCCTGTGGAGGGCGGAGAGCGTCTTGCCCCCCCTCTCCTCATCCAGCCTGATGAGGGCCTCCACCAGCTTCTTGACCGTCAGGACCCCCGGGGATTTCCTCCTGCCGCTCTCGTAATCGCTCACCTGGGAGGGGGAGACCCCCAGCGCCTCGGCCAGCGTCCTCTGGCTCAGGTTGAAGATTTCCCTCCATCTCTTCATGGCCTCATCGGGCCTCTCCGAGAGGGCTATGTCCCCCGCTATGTACCTGGCTATCCTCTCCCTCACCTGCTCCGCAACCATCTTCTGAAGTTAGGGGGGGTGGGATTAATTTTATGGGAGCGGGCAAAGCTTTAAGGTCAGAGGAAAATTTCTCAGCGGTACCTTGAGCAGGGAAGTGATCGTGGAGGAGTTGAGGCAGCTCCCCGTGGAGAAGCAGGGACTGGAGATAGTGGAGAGGAAAGGACTGGGGCACCCGGACACCATCTGCGACCTTATCTTCGACAGGGTGGCGGTGGCCCTGGACCTGGAGTACAGGAAGAGGGTGGGGGAAATCCTGCACTACAACGTGGACAAGTCGCTGCTGGTGGCGGGGGAGGTGGAGACCAGGTTCGGGGGAGGGGAGGTGAAGAGGCCCATGCTCCTCATCTTCGGGGACAGGGCCACCTCCGAGGTGGACGGGGTGGAGATTCCGGTGGGGGAAATCGCGGTCAGGACCGCCAAGGAGTGGTTCTCCCAGAACCTGCGCTTCGTTTCCCCCGAGAGGCACGTCCAGTACCAGGTGGAGATAAGGCCGGGATCGGCCTCCCTCACCGACCTTTTCAAGAGGGGGTCCAGGATCATGGGGGCCAACGACACCTCGGCCGCCGTGGGATACGCCCCCCTTTCCAGGCTGGAGAGGCTGGTGCTGGAGGTGGAAGAACACGCCAACTCCAGGGACTTCAAAAGAACCTTCCCGGAGTCGGGGGAGGATGTGAAGGTGATGGGGGTGAGGAAGAGGGAGGAGGTGCACCTCACCGTGGGAATGGCCTTCGTGGACCGCTTCGTGAGGGACGAGGAGGACTACTTCAGGAAAAAGGCCGAGATCCGGGAGGAGCTTGAGCGCTTCATCAGGGAGAGGTTCGACTTTAAGGGGGTGAGGGTGGACCTGAACACGCTGGACGTGAGGGGAAGGGGGGAGAGGGGAACCTACCTGACCGTCCTGGGAACGAGCGCCGACGGGGCCGACTCGGGACAGGTGGGGAGGGGAAACCGGTCCAACGGGGTGATACCCCTGACCAGGCCCATGGGGTCGGAGGCGGCGGCGGGGAAGAACCCCGTCAGCCACGTGGGGAAGATTTACAACCTCCTCACCCACGTGATGGCCAGGCGGATCTACGAGGAGGTGCCGGGGATCTCCGAGGTCTACGTCTGGCTGGTCAGCCAGATAGGGGAGCCCATCGACCGCCCCTCCGTGGCCCTGGTGAGGGTGGTGCCGGAGGAGGGAACCAGGGTGGAGGAGATAGAGGGGGAGATCGCCGAAAGGGTGAACTGGGAGCTCGACCACATCCTGGACTTCTGCCGCGACCTGTCGGAAGGAAAAATGAGGGTGTGCTAGGTTCGATGTCCCGGGAAACCTTCACCTTCACCCGCAGGGAAGGACTGGGAAGGCTGGGAAGGCTGGAGACCAGGCACGGACCGGTCTCCACCCCCGCCCTCCTGCCCGTGCTGGATCCCTCCGATCTGGTGCTCACCCCCAGGGAGATCAGGAGGGAGTTCGGGGAGCCCCTGGTGATGACCAACGCCTACCTGCTCAGGAAGAGGTTCGGGAGGGGAAGGATCCGGGAGATGCTGGACTACGACGGGCCGGTGGCCACGGATTCCGGAGGGTACCAGATCCTCAGGTACGGGGAGATAGAGGCCGATCCTGACGAGATGGTGAGGTACCAGGAGGAGATAGGCTCGGACCTGGCCGTGATCCTCGATGTTCCCACGGGGATCGGGGCCTCCAGGAGGAGGGCGGAGGAAACGGTCAGGGTGACGGTGGAGAGGGCGAGGAGGGCGGTGGAGCTCAGGTCCGATCCCGAGATCCTCTGGTGCGCCCCCGTCCAGGGGGGGAGGTACCTGGATCTGGTGGAGGAGTGCGCCAGGGCCGTGGGCTCCCTGGAGTACCAGGTGCACGCCATCGGCAGCCCGGTGGAGCTGCTGGAGGGGTACGAGTACTCCAGCCTGGTGGACCTGGTGATGACGGCCAAGCGCCACCTCCCACCCGACAGGCCGGTACACCTCTTCGGAGCCGGGCATCCCTCCGTCCTCCCCCTGCTGGTCCTCATGGGCTGCGACACCTTCGACTCCGCCTCCTACATCCTCTACGCCAGGGACGGAAGGTACCTGACCAGGGAAAGGACGTTGAGGCTGGAGGAGCTCTCCTCCTTCCCCTGCGAGTGCCCCGTCTGCTCCTCCCTGACCCCCCAGGAGCTGAGGGAGAGGCCTGAGCCCGAGCGGGTGAGGGAGCTGGCCAGGCACAACCTCCACGTCCTCTTCGGGGAGGTGAGGAGGATAAGGCAGGCCCTGGCGAGCGGGAGGCTGTGGGAGTACGTGGAGATGAGGTGCAGGTCCCATCCCAGGCTCCTGGAGGGGTTCAGGAGGTTCCTGGAGTACGTGGAGTTCGTGGAGAGGTTCGATCCCATCACCAAACCCTCCGCCTTCCTCCACCTAGGACCGGAAAGCCTGAGGAGGCCCGAGGTCCTCAGGTACGACAGGAAGATGGAGGAGTACGAGCCCCCTCCCCTACCCGAGCTTCTCCTCCTCCCGTGCTTCGAGCGGAAGGAACTGAAGAGGGGGGAGGGTACCCATCTGGTCAGGATCGTGCCTCCCCTGGGCGTGGTCCCGGAGGAACTGGAGGAACTCTATCCCATGGGCCAGGTGGTGGCCCCCAGGATCCTGGAGAGGGAGGTAAAGGAGAGGCTCTCCCTTTCCCTCTCCCGCTACCTTCAGAGGCACGGCGGGAAGTACCGGAGGATAGTCTTCCTCCGCGAGAAGGGGTGGGAGTTCTTGGAAGAGGCCTGCCTGGCCTCGGGGCTGAGGGTGGAAGTGATGGACCTCTCCTCATTTATGAAATATTCCAAGGCTCGAGATAAGCGGGAGGGAAAAAACAACGGATAAATAATGGGGACCGCCAACTCCACAAAATGCCGAAGCTGGATGAGGTGGACCTGAAACTTCTGAGACTCCTGACCGAGGATTCCAGCAGGCCCCTGAGGGAATTCGGAAGGGAGCTGGGGCTGAGCATCTCCGCTGTGAGGAAGAGAGTTGAGAAGCTGAGGAAGATGGGGGTGATAAAGAGATATACGGTGGAGCTGGACTACCGGAAGCTGAAGCTGGGCCTGACCGCCTTTCTCAGGCTAGAGGTGGATCCCAAGGAGCTGCAGAGGGTCGTGAGGCAGCTCTCCCACTACCGGGAGGTCTGCGAGATCCACCGCATCACCGGAAACCACAACCTGCTGGTGAAGGTGAGGTCCAGGGACATGGGGACCCTGAAGAAGTTCATGGAAAGGATCACCAACTCCTCGGGGGCCGTGAGGGAGCTGGAGACCCTCGTGGCCATAGACAGCCTCGAGATCGAGGGGCTCAGGATCCCCCTCACCCTGGCTGGGGCCTGAACCTGAGGATGGCCCCCACCCCTCCGAAGCTCTCGTGTAGCTGCCTCCCCTCATCCGTCTCCGTGGAGATGAACTCCACCCTCGTGCCGAACCTCTCCGCCGTCTCCATCAGCTCCTGCACCACATCCCTGGCCTCCGCCACCGACAGCCTCGCCTCCCCGCACGCGGGACAGGGTTTGCCCTGAAGCTGCCTCCGGTAAACCTCCAGGTTCCCCGTGGTCTCCCGCACCAGGTTTCCGCAGGCCTCGCACCTCACCGTGACCCTGATCTTCCTGAGCCTCTCCGAGAGCAGGAGGACCTCCACCGCACCCGCCTCCAGGTTCCTCCTGACCTCCTCCTCCCCGTAGGCCACGGGGATCTCCGGGGAAACCAGACCCGTCATGAACCTCCTCATCAGGTTTTTCTCCTTGACTATGTCCAGCTCCTTAAGCACCTCCTCCGCCCTGTCCACGAGCTCCTTCACCCCGTACTCGTCCGTGTATCCCGTGTCCACCACCGCTGCCACCTTCCTGGCCAGCTCCGGGGGGAGGAGCTCGGCCTTCAGGAACTCCTCCTTGGTCGGCCCCGGCCCCCCCACGATGATGCACCTCAGCTCCGGGAGCCCGCTGAAGGCCTTGGAGACGGATTCCGCCACCCTCTTCAGGTACTCGTGCATGGCGTACTCCCTTATCCTCTCGAACCTCCTGGCGGACTGTCCCCCCTTCGAGTGCTTCCCCCAGACCCCGGAGTAGAGGTGGTCCAGGATCTCCACATGCTTCCCCTTCAGCAGGGCCACCGTGGCCTCCTTTCCGTCCAGCACGAGGAGCCCCACCAGCTCCTTGGGCTCCAGCATCTGCTTCAGGGGCTCCAGCACGAACTCCTGATCGCAGCGGTAAAGGCGGATGGGAACGGGCTCGGGGGGCTCCACCCAGTAAAGCTGGATGTCGGGATTATCCTCCCTCCCCGCCACGTTGCCGGCGAAGATCGCCATCCCGTTGGGAGGCGTGGTACGGTTGGTCTCCATGTAGGTGCGCAGGAACTGGATCACGCGCTCCAGGGCCCCCAGCACGTTCTTCCTGGTGGTCTTGGACTTGATGTTCTCCGCCGTTCCCTGTTCCTCCCTCAGCTGCGCCATCACCTTCGCCAGGTCGTATCCTGGGGGGATGTAGACGGAGATGAGCTCCGTCCCCCTTCCCGATTTTTCCCCCAGCTCCTCCAGCAGACGCCTGAAGTGGTAGAGGGACTTCTCGTCGGTCATCTCCACCCTTTTTTATTTCTCCTCCATAAGTAAGATGTGAGGGTGACCGTAAACTTCGGGGGATCCGTGCTCTGCCCGGAGTGGCCCGACCTGGAGACCCTCAGGGAGGCGGCGGAGAGCGTGAGGGAGCTGGTGAGGAGAAGGCACGAGGTTCTGGTGGTGGTGGGGGGAGGGGGGACGGCCAGGAGGTACATAGAGGCGGGGGGAAGGCTGGGGGGATCCGAGACCGTCCTGCACGAGCTCGGGATAAGGGCCACGCACCTCAACGCCCTCCTGCTGGCGCTCGCCCTGGGGGATCTCTCCGAACCCTCCCTTCCCCCGACCTTCCACGAGGCGATCCAGATGATCCTGAGGGGGAAGGTTCCGGTGATGGGGGGAACGGTCCCGGGACACACCACGGACGCCGTGGCGGCCATGGGGGCGAGGGCCACCAATTCCTCCCTCCTCATCTACGTGACGGACGTGGATGGAATCTACACCTCCGACCCCAAGCTCGATCCCCAGGCCAGGAAGCTCGACAGGGTAAAGGTGGAGGAGCTGCTCAAAATCGTGGGGAGCAGGGTGACGCCTGGCATGCGGACCGTCCTCGATCCCGTAGCGGTGAAGCTCCTGCAGCGCCTCAGGATAAGGACGGTGGTGGTGGGAAAGGCCGAGATCCCCAGGATACCCCTGATCGTGGAGGGGCAGGGGCACGGGGGAACCGAGATCCTGACGGGGTGACGGGGTGGTGGAGGATCACCGACACTGTCCGGTCTGCGGAAAGGTGGTCCAGGGGAAGATCTTCTGCTCCCCCTCCTGCGAGGACCTCTTCAGGAAGCAGCAGGAGGGAATAAGAAAGGCCAGGCTGCTCTCCCTCTTCCTTCTCCTCCTCCTGATCCTTCTCGTCCTCCTGCTCAGGGTCTGAGGAGGAGGATGATCTCCGGCTCCTGGAGTCTGAAGACCTCCACCCCCTCCCCTCCGTAGCGGACCTCCTTCTTCACCCTCACGTCCTCCGGGCCCAGCTCCACCCTCTCCCCCTCCAGCTCAAGCGTGACGGGACCCTCCTCCAGCCTCCTCGCCACCTCGGGCCCGTGCTCCTCCAGGTACCTTACCAGCTTCCCCAGCTTCGACCTCAGCCTCGGCCCCAGCCTGGAGAGGTCGGGCTCCACCCCCACCCACCTCTCCTCCAGCTCTGGTCTCTCGGAGGAGAGGTACAGCTCCCGGAGGTGGGCGGTGGCCCTGAGGTCCTCCTCCACCTCCTTCAGCCTCTCCAGCACGGAGGGTCTGGCGAAGATCCTCAGCTCCCGGAGCTCCCCGCTCAGGGGGATGCTGCGGGAGGACTTGAACTGCCTGATCACCCCCAGGATCCTGTGCAGGAGCTCCGCCGTTTTTTCCGCCTCCGGATCCACCCTGCCCGGATCGGGGGAGGGCCAGGGGGCCAGGTGGATGCTCAGGTACCCCTCCTCCCTCAGGTGGTTCTGGTAGATCTCCTCCGTCAGGTGGGGTATGAAGGGGGCCAGGAGCCTGCAGACCTTGGAGATCACCTCCCTCAGCACGTACCTTACCTCCTCGGCCCTCCCCCCGTACAGCCTGTACTTGATCTCCTCCAGGTACAGATCGCAGAACTCGTGCCAGACGAAGGACTGGAGGGTGATGAGGGCCTGGTTGAACTGGAAGTCCTCGAGCAGGGAGGTCACCCTATCTATCACCGCCTGCAGCCTGCTCAGGATCCACCTGTCCACCACCCTGAGGTTCAGCCCCTCCGGCCCCCCCGCCCCCCGTAGGTGGGGGGCGGCAAACCTGACGGCGTTCCAGAGCTTCTGGAGGAACCTATAACCGAAGATCACCTCCTTCCAGGAGAAGGGCACGTCGGAGCCCGTGGAGGCCGCCAGCACGCTCCACTGCCTCAGGGCGTCGGCCCCGTACCTCCCGTAGACGGAGGAGGCCTCGATGAAGTTCCCCAGCGACTTGGACATCTTCCTCCCATCCTCCCCGAAGACCATCCCGTTGATGAGGACGGTCCGGTAGGGGGCCTGCCCCAGCAGGGCCAGGTGCCTGACCAGCAGGTAGTAGTCCCAGGTCCTGATGATGTCCGTTCCGTTGGGCTGCAGGTCGGCGGGAAAGAGCCTGGGATCCAGGTCGGGCCAGCCCGCGTGCACGGCGATGGTGATGGAGCTGTCCATCCAGGTATCCAGCACGTCCCTCTCCCCCTCAAACTCCTCCCCCCCGCATCTCGGACACCTCCCCCTGGGCCTGTCCCTCTGCGGGTCCACCGGGAGCTGGTCCTCCTCCGCCACCACCACCTCCCCGCACCCCCTGCAGTACCAGACGGGTATGGGAGTGGCGAAGATCCTCTGCCTGGAGATCACCCAGTCCCAGTCCATGGACCTGACCCAATCCACGAGCCTCTGACGCATGTGCTCCGGAACCCACCTCACCCTCCCGGCCTCCTCCACCACCCTGTCGGCCAGGTCCAGCACCCTCATGAACCACTGCCGCTTGACCAGGATCTCCACGGGGGTCTTGCACCTCCAGCAAACCCCCACGCTCTGCCTCACCACCTCTTCCCTCACCACCTTTCCCTCCCTCTTTAGGTCCTCCACCACCGCCCTCCTGGCCTCCTCCACCCCCAGCCCCGCATACCTTCCGGCCTCCTCCGTCATCCTCCCCCTCTCATCCACCAGCTTCACGACGGGCAGGCCGTGCCTGGCCACCCACCTCACGTCCGTCTTGTCCCCGTAGGTGCAGATCATCACCATGCCCGTCCCGAAGCCCGGATCCACCTCCCTATCCTGGATCACCTCCACCTTTCGCCCGCAGGCCGGCACCTCCACCCTCTTCCCCACGTACCCCCGGTACCTCCCATCCTCGGGATGGACGGCCACCGCCACGCAGGCCGGAAGGTACTCGGGACGGGTGGTGGCTATGAGCACTTCCCCCCCTCCCTCCAGCCCGAACTTCAGGTAGTACAGCCTCCCCTCCCTCTCCTCATATTCCACCTCCGCATCGGCTATGGCGGTCTCGCACCTGGGGCACCAGTTGACCGGGTGCTCCGCCCTGTAGATCCTTCCCTGCTTGTACAGCCTCACGAAGGAGAGCTGGGTCCTGGAGAAGTAGGAGGGGTCCATGGTCCTGTACTCCCTGCTCCAGTCTATGGAGAAGCCCAGGGAGCGCATCTCCCTCCTCATCTTCTCTATGTTCTCCTCGGTGAGGCGAACGCATAGCTCCCTGAACCTTTCCGGGGGTAGCTCCCCCTTTCTTATCCCGTATTTCTTCTCCACCTGCACCTCGGTGGGGAGGCCGTGACAGTCCCAGCCCTGGGGGAAGAACACGTTGTAACCCCTCATGCGCTTGTACCTGGCCACGATGTCCATGTAGGTCCAGTTCAGGGCCGTCCCCAGGTGAAACTCCCCGCTGGGATAGGGGGGAGGGGTGTCTATCACGTAGGTGGGGCCCTTCCTGTCGGGGTCAAACCTGTAGATTCCCCTTTCCTCCCACCACCTCTGCCACTTGGGCTCCACCTTGGCCGGCTCGTACTCCTTGGGGAGCTCGTCCATCGGGATAAAACGAGTGGGGGAGTAAAAAAAGGATGAGCCCCTCCGTTAATAAGGAGGCAGCCACAGAGTTATAAAGGGGGAGGATGGGGGCCCCCTCTCGAGGGAGATCCTACTTGCTGATAGAGGTGGAGCCCGGGAAGGAGGAACTGGTGATCCCCCAGCTCAAAAGGATGCCCCAGATAAGCCTGGTGGACTTCGTGCACGGGGACTACGATGTGGTCTGCGTGCTGGAGGGAAGCCTGAGGGACATAGACCGGACCGTCATGGAGGTCAGGAAGCTTCCCCACATCAGGAGAACGGTGACCCTTACGGCCTTCCCCAGGATCTCCTAATTTTTTTCCTGGAAGGGCAAGAAGGGGAGATTGGGGATCAGGATAGCGGCCGCGGGGGACATCCACTCTCCGAGGTACCTGGACCTCTTCCAGGAAGCCCTGAGCAGGATGGAAAGGGTGGACCTCTTCCTGCTTGCCGGCGATCTGGTGTACAGGAACGACCACACCCAGCTCCTTCCCCTCCTGCAGGTCCTGCGGAGGTTTCACCAGGGGGAGGTCCTGGCCTGCTTCGGAAACGAGGAGTACCTCCAGGACCGCCCCAAGTACCTGGAGCTAGGGGGGCTGCGCTGGGTGGATGAGGAGGCGGCAGTGCTGGAGGTGCGGGGAATCAGGGTGGGAGTGGTGGGA
This sequence comes from Hadarchaeota archaeon (SeqCode), assembly GCA_964509845.1. Taxonomy (GTDB): domain Archaea; phylum Hadarchaeota; class Hadarchaeia; order Hadarchaeales; family WYZ-LMO6; genus WYZ-LMO6. Next base: position 19,050 of record CAZDZG010000011.1, read on the forward strand.
TCTCAGGGCTCCCTGGCCCGCCCCACCTACTGGCAGCGGACCCACCTCCCCCACATCTCCAGGCTCTATGCGGAAAGGGTGAGGCTCCTCGACAACCTCCTGAGGGACCTCCGGACGGAGGTGAAGGTGGTCCTCACCCACTACGCACCCACCTTCGCCACCCTGGAGGGGGAGGATCCCGACTCCTGGCCGGAGATGGGCAACAGGAAGCTGGAGGAGGTGATAGCCAGGAGACAGCCGGACCTTTGGATTCACGCCCACGCCCACAGGTCCTCCGTGCTGGAGACCAGCCTGGGCAGGACCTTGGTGGTGAACGCCTCCCTCCCCGCCAGGAAGGGAATCTACGTCACGGAGCTCCCCAGGCGGAGCGGCCTGGACGCCTTCCTCAGGTGAGCCACCCCAGCACCATCCCTCCCCCCCAGGAGCCCAGGGTGAAAACCAGAAGGGAAAGGGGCAGGCCGGAGGCCAGCCGCCACCTCCTCCCCACCTCCCCCTCCCCCTCCACCTCGGAGGCCAGGTGGAGGAGGAGGAAGGTCAGGGAGAGGGTGTGAACCCCCAGCAGGAGGAGAAGGAGAGGGGGGGAGGGGGCCCCGGCCATCATTCCTTTCCTCCACACCAGCGCGTACATCTGACAGGTGAGGGAGGAGAGAAGGGGGGAGAAGCAGAGGGCGACCGAGCGCAGGGAAGAGAGGATCTCCCCCATCTCCCTCCTCCCCCTCTCCTCCACCTCCCTCAACCTTCTCAGGTGGCGGGAGAGATGGAGGGCCGCCTCCCCCGCCGCCTTCTCGCTTCTTTCCGCCAGCCCCCTCAGCAGGGAGAGGATCCGGCCCGGGGGTCCCCCCTCCCATCCGTGGGCCCTCCCCACCCTCACCAGCGCCTCCTCCAGCGGCCTTCCCTCCCTCAGCTCGTTTCCCAGCTCCGCCAGGGCCTGGGGAAGATCCCTTTCCTCCTCCAGCCTCCTCCTCTCCTCCTCCCTCTCCCGCCCGGACGGCAGGAGGTACAGGGAGAGGGAAAGGGTGACCGACCATAGGAAGGCCATCACCTTCGCCTCCCCTGGGAGAAGCGGAAGGAATAGAAGAAGGAAAAGGGGAAGGAGGAAGGAGGGGGAGAGGGGCCGGCGTCGAGCCCGCTCCCCCCGGGAGGGGCAGGGCCTCCTGGAGAGGATCCAGGAGCCGAGCAGGTATCCCAGCAGCGGGAGGAGGAAGCAATAGAGGAGGGCCAGCGGGAGGGGGCTGGACAGGAGGCCGAGCGAGGCCACCGTCGGGAGCAGGGTCAGGAGGCACAGGGGGAGGAGGATGCCGAAGGAGTAGAGCAGGAGGAGGGGGAGCCTGAGCCATCCGACGAACTCCTCGATCCTGGCCCTGAGGCCCCCCAGGGAAAGCTCCAGGGCCCGCTCCACCGCCTCCCTCCTCCCCTCCCCCCTCTCCACGGAGGCCAGCAGGAGGGTCAGGGGCTTCTCCAGCTCCTCCGGCCTTCCCCACCTTCCGGAAAGGGAGCGGAGGGCCTCTCCGGCCTCCCGGTGTACCCTGAGGAGGAGCAGGGAGAGCTCCCTCCTCAGGTCCCTCCCCATCCTCCCCCCTCCCTCCGCGGCAAATCTTCCCGCCACCTCCGGGTTGGGGTTGAGGAGGAGGGAGGTGGAAAGGGAGCAGAGAAGTTCGGGCACCTCCCCCAGTCCTTTCCTTCGCTCGGCCTCCGCCCTCCTGACGGGAAAGTCCCTAACCGCCAGATAGAGAAGAGGAGAGAGGAGGGGGGAGAGGAGGAAACAGGGAGAGAGGGGAAGGAGGGTGAGGAGAAGAAGGGGAAGGAGGGAAGAAAGGAGGGCCAGGGCCCTCACCTCCCCCTCCCTCACCCCCCATCCCAGGAAGGAGAGGCTCTCCCTCAGCCTCCCCTCCCCATCCCCCAGGCGGATCACCCTTCCCGCCAGCCTGCAGGAGCGGAGGAAAAGGCGGATCAGCGGAGGCTCCTCCTCAGCCATTCCCTCCACCTCTCCCTGACCCTGTCCGGACGGGGCCTTCCTCCCTCCACCTCCTCCTCCCAGAGCGAGCGGAACTCCTGGTTGGCCCTGAAGACGAAGGGGGCCTCCAGCACCTCCCTTCTGTTCCTCCCCTCCCTCAGCAGGGCCCCCAGGAGCTCCTGCCTCAGCCTCCAGAGGGAGAGGAGCTCCCGCGGCCCCATCCCCCACCTTCCGGCCAGGGAGCGGAGGAGCTCCGACCCCCTCAGGTCCAGCACGAACCTGTCCCTCTTCACCTCGTAACCCACCAGCCTCCTGAACCCTCCCCCCTTCAGCACCTCCACCACCTCCGCCACCCTCCTCCTTCTCCTCAGCCCCCCCAAGGGCCTGAGGGGGGAGGAGACCACCACCGCATCCACGGAGGAGAAGGAGGAGGGGGGAACGCCCAGATCGTGAACCACCCTGCGAAAGACCTCCTCCGCGCTGGAGCCGTGGATGGTTCCCATCACGCAGTTCCCGGCCGCCCCCACCCTCATGGCCTCGAAGAGGGTCCTGGCCTCCGGCCCCCTCACCTCCCCCACCACCAGCACGGACTCACCCAGCCTCAGGGCTGCCCTCAAGGCCTCCTCCGCCGGAGGCTCCCTCTCCGACCTTGCCAGGGGGGAGCGGGTGCGAAGGGACTGCACCTTGAAGCCCAGGGACCGGAGGAAGGCGGAGGGGAGCTCGGGGGTGTCCTCCAGCAGCAGGAGCCTGAACTTCGGGGGAAGCTCGAGGAGGAGGGCGGTGAGCAGGGAGGTCTTTCCCGAGCCCCTGGCTCCCGCCAGCAGGAGGGAGGCCTGGCCGTCTACCAGGAGGCTGAGCAGGGAGGCGGTGGGAACATCGACGAAACCCTCCTTCACGAACTGCGGCAGGGTCCAGGGGGAGGACCTATGCCTGCGCAGGGAGAGGGCCCTTCCCTCCGGACTAAGGGGGGGTCCGATGAGGGTGAACCTTACCCCTCCCCACTCCGCCTCCAGGATGGGATCGGCCTCCGAGAAGGGCCTCCCGCTCAGGGCCCTAAGCCTGGAGGCGAGCACCCTCACCTCCTCCTCGGAGGGATAGATGTTGGTGAGGCACTCCTCGAAATCCTGATGGTAGAGGTGGAGGGGGGTCTCCCCCGGAGGGGCATCCAGGTAGAGGTCCTGGACCCTCTCGTCGGAGAGGAGGAGCTCCAGCAGCCCCATGCCCACCGTGAACCTGGCCAGGGAGCGGGAGAGGGCCAGCACCTCCTCCCTCCCCACCGTCAGTCCCAGAACCTCCGCCCGCTCCGCCATCCTCAGGGCCGCCAGCCTCTCCACCCTCCCCCTGGCCAGCTCCGGATCCACCCCGAGGGGGGAGGGATCCCTGAGGAGCTCCTCCCTGACCTCCCAGAGCAGCCTGGTGAGGGAGGGGGACAGGGAGAGCTCCCTGGGGAGGAGGAAGTAGAGGAACTGACAGGAAGAGGGCTGGCGGTAGATCCTGACCTCCCCTCCCTCCAGCCCGTATCTCTCCACCAGCTCCGCCCCGGCGGGTGGATCCGTCTCCAGCCTGCAGAACATGAAGGAGGGGCGGAGCCTCGGCCTCACCATCCTCCCCCCCGGAAAGACCTCCGCCAGCACCCTTTCCAGCTCCTCCCGCATGGGACGGAGGAAGGAACAAATGAAGGAGGAGCGGCAGGGGGAGCACCTCCCCGCCCGCTTCCCGGCTTCCTCCCTCAGCCAGACCTCCAAGAGCTCCCGCGCCCTCCGGGGGGAGCGGGCGAGCGCGGAGCAGAGGGAGCGCAGCCTTCTCCTCCTCTCCTCCCCGCACCTCCCGCACCCCCGGTCCGTCCTCAGGAGGGCCCTGAGCCTCCAGTCCCAGAGCAGGAGGGCCAGCCTCCTCAGCCCCTCCAGCCCCCTCCCCTCGTATTCCTTCTCGTAAACCCCCGGCAGCAGGACGGCCTCCGCCTCGGGGACCTCCGCCAGGCCGTTCAGCAGGCCCTCCAGGCAATCCTCCACGACCTCAGGATCCCCTCCCCTGCCGCAGGTGTCGCAGGCCAGGCGCAGAACCTTCCTCCTTCCGAAGGTGAGCAGCTGGAACCCGCAGCCCTCAGCCATCCCCCTTCCTCCTGAGGGAGGGAAGCAGATCCTCCACCGTCCCCAGTCTCCGCTCCAGGTGCTCCAGGCGCTGCTCCAGCACCCTGAGGTCGTTCAGCAGGTGGGAGATCCACCTGCCGTGCTCCACCAGGATCCGGCGCTCCCTATCCCTCAGCCCCACCCCCCACCCCTCCTCCTCCTGAACTCGGAGAAGAGGGCCAGGACCCTCAGGAGAGCCTTCCTCACCTCCTCCCTCTCCGCCTCCCTCGGATCCCAGGCGGAAAGGAGGAGGGCCCAGCTGGCCTCCCCTATGGCCCCCTCCCTCCTCATCTCCTCCGCCAGCCTCCTCAGGTCGGGGATTCCCCCGCACCCCCTCCTGCGGAGCTCCTCCCTGAGGGCGTGGGCCTCCTCCTTCAGCCTGAGGAACTCGTAGTTCACCACCCTCCTCCACTCCTCCCGGAGCGGGGTGCGAGAGCTCAGGAGGGAGTAGGAGCTCCTGAGCCTGGAGACCAGCTCCCGCAACCTGAGGAGGAGGGGGCTGAGCCCGGGATCGGACTGGAACTCCAGCCCCAGCAGCAGCCTCTCCATCCCCTCCAGGAAGTCCCTGGAGCAATCCTCCCGCCTGAGCAGGGCCTCCAGCTCCTCCACCTCACCCCTCATCCAGTACCTCCCTCAGCTCCTCCTCCACCCTCTCCAGCGCCCTTAGCAGGGAGAGCCTCCTCTCCCTCCTCTTCTCCTCCCACCGCACCAGCAGGTGCCATCCCCCCGCCAGGAGCAGGAGGAAGAGGAGGCCCATCGGGGAACTGGGCGGTTGGGTTCCCTTTAAAGGGAGAACTAGCGACGGAGCCTGAGGGCCAGGAGGAGGAACAGGACCGCGACGGGGAGGAGGAGCCAGAGGAGGGGTGGGGAGGGGAAGGGAGAGGGCGGAAGCCTCACCGTGAGGAGGAGGGTGCCCTCGGAGGAGACCTCCCCGTAGGGGCTTTCCGCCCTCACCTGGGCGGTGAGGGGGAAGTTCTCAAGGTCTCTGAGGGGACGGAGGGAAAAGGGGAGGTACTCGGTGCGGCCGGCATCCAGGGAGCCCAGCTCCCCGGTTCCCCGGAAGGGGGCGAAGGCGTTCTCCCCGGCCGAGAGGGTGACCCTGAGGTTCTCCAGGCGGAACCTGCCCACGTTCCTCACCGCAACCCTGAGCTTCACGTTCTCCCCCTCCACCTCCCCTTCCAACCTCACCTCCACCGCCGCCTCCCTGTAGAGGAGGAGGTTCTTCTCCAGCCTCGTCCCCCCGCTCCACCTTTCCCCCGGCACGCTGAATCCCCCTTCCCTCACCAGGTTGGAGCCGTCGCTGGAGAAGAGGAGGAGGTGATCCTCTCCCAGCTCCCCGAACAGTCCCCCCCGCCAGGTCCCGTCCACCGGCACCCACCCTACCCCCGGGAGATAGAGGGCGACGAAGGCGTGCCCCATCCGCTCCGCGTTCTCCCCCCACTCCGGATGGTAGCCGTAACCAGCCAGGAACTTGGCGGGAAGGCCGGAAAGCCTGGCCAGGGCTATGAGGAGGTTGGAGAACTCCGTGCACTTCCCCACCCCGCTGCGGTAGGCCTGCAGCGCGCTCTGATTCGGGGCCTCGGCGAAGTATGTAAGGTGCCCCTTCACGAACTCGAAGAGGTTGCGGGCGGTCTGGCAGGGGGTCTCACCCTTCAGCTCCTCCGCCTTCTCCCGGAGCTCGGGGGCGTTCTCCCAGAGGCCGGGGACGGGGGCGGTCAGCCTCAGGAGCTCCCGCGGTACCTCCCCCTCCCCCTCCAGGTTCTCCCACCTCACCCCCTCCACCCTGAGAACCTGCGTGAGGCTCACCTCCGCCGAGGCTCCCGGAGACAGCCTGCCCAGGGAGAACCTGAGGACCCGGTTGTCCTCCGTCCTGGACTCCTGGAAGGGTGCGGTGAAGCTTTCCTCCAGCACCCGCTGGAACCCCCAGCCGAAGTTCTCGTTGTCGAAGGCGAAGGCCTCCACCCATCCCTCCACCGGGTAGGGGGAGGTGTTGGTTAGCCGGTAGGTGGCCCGGAAGGTGTAGACGGAGGAGCCGGCGGAGGCGGGGGGAAGCAGGAGCAGGAGGAGAAGCAGGGAAAGGAGGGAGCCCTTCATCCACCCCCTTTTTTCTCCTTTTTAAAGAACCTTCACCCCAGCGGGGGAGGTGAAGGCGGGAACGAAGGGGATGGTCCTCTCCTGCGCGGTCCTGGGGTTGGTGATGCTCTACCTGGGGCTGAGGCTCTCCGAGCCCAGGGTGGTGGGGGCTGCCGACCTGACCGACAGGCTGGTGGGCAACTCCGTCCTCCTGTCCGGGAGGGTGATGGATCTCTACGAGCATCCCGACGGACACCTCTTCCTGCGGGTGGGGGAGGAAAACCGGACGGTCTCCGTCCCCCTCTTCTCCAGCCTGAGGAAGGGGATGAGGGTGGAGATGCTGGACTGGGTGGAGGTGAGGGGGAGGGTGAAGGAGTGGAGGGGGGAGCTGGAGGTGGTACCTGGAAGGCCGGAGGACGTGAGGGTGAGGAGGGAGCCCCCGAGGCGGGTGGGGGAGATAGGGGCGGAGGAGGTGGGAAGGCTGGTGAAGGTGGAGGGGGAGGTGAAGAGGATCATGAGGGTGGGGGAGAACCTCACCCTCCTAATCCTTGGCGAAGGTGAGAACGTCCTCAGGCTCTTCCTGACCTTCCCCGCCCAGGTAAGGGTGGGCGCCAGGGTGGTGGCGGCAGGTAGGGTCCAGCTTTACCGCGGAGAGCTTGAAGTGGTGGTGAGGAGGAGCTCCCACCTTTACCTCTAGGAGCATGGAGCTCCTGCTTTGCTTCCTGCTGGGGGTGGTGCTGGGCACCCTGGCCGGGCTCCTCCCCGGCGTCCATGTGAACAACCTCACCCCCTCGATCCTCCTGCTCGTGACCTCCCTCGGCCTCTCCCCCCTGTCCGGGGCCGCGGCCGTGGTGAGCATGGCGGTGGTCCAGACCTTCACCAGCTACCTCCCCTCCACCTTCCTGGGTGTTCCCGAGGAGGGCACCGCCCTCTCCATCCTCCCCACCCACCGAATGGTGCTGGAGGGAAGGGGATACCTGGCCGTGAAGCTCACCACCCGGGGCTGCCTTTCCGGCCTCCTCCTCGGCTCCCTCCTCGCCCTCCCCCTAGCCCCCACCTTCGGAGGGGTGTATTCCCTCCTTCGTCCCGTCATGGGATGGATCCTCCTTTCCGTGGTGATCCTGATGGTGGTCACGGAGGGCAGTCCACGCCGGATGGCCTGGGGCCTGCTGGTGTTTCTCCTCTCCGGCCTCCTGGGCCTGCTCACGCTGGATGGGGGAGGGGAGGTGCTCATGCCCCTGCTTACCGGGCTCTTCGGGATGAGCGTGCTGCTGGAGAGTCTGGCCACCCGTGGAAGGCTGCCGGAACAGAGGAGGGAAGAAGAGGATCCCTCTCTTTCCTTCACCCCCCTCCTCTCCGGGGTGGGGGCGGGAATCTTCACGGGCTTCCTGCCGGGGATAGGCCCGGCCGAGGGCACCGTGCTCTCCCAGCTCGTCACCCGCTCCAGGGACACCAAGGACTTCCTCCTCTCGGTGAGCGCCGTGAACATGGTCAAGGTGCTCTTCTCCTTCGTGGCCCTCTACGCCATAGGTAGGCCCAGGAGCGGGGCGGCGGTGGCGGTGGGGGAGCTGCTGGAGGTGGGCAGGGGGGAGCTCCTCTTCCTGCTGGGGGTGGCCCTGCTGGCCGGAGCCCTCTCCTCCCTCCTCACCCCGGCCCTGGCAAGGCTTTTCTGTTCGGTCCTTCCCCGTCTACCCTACAGGGCCCTGGGGGCCTTCACCCTCCTCCTCATCCTCTCCCTGACCCTCCTCCTCTGCGGCCCCTCCGGCCTCCCCCTCCTCCTCACCGCCACCTCCATAGGCCTGCTTCCCGCCAGGGTGGGGGTGAAGAGGTCCCACGCCATGGGGGTTATCCTTCTCCCCTGCATCCTCTACTTCCTGGGCCTCAGGAGCCTGTGAGGGAGGAAGGCCAGGAGGAAGAGGAGGAGGGAAAGAACTGGGAAGGTTCTGGAGGTGGCTTCTGAAAGCTCCCCCCTGCGCAGCTGGAGGAGAAGGGACAAGGCCAGGCCGAGGAGGAGGGAGGAGAAGGCCTGGGGAAGGTGGGCCGCCAGCAGGAAGCCGGCGAGGGCCAGGGCCGCCCCCAGGCTGAGGAGGGAGAGATCGAGGAGGGAGGAGGGGGAGGGGGTGGAGGCCTCTACCGCAAGGAGGGAGCCCGCAAGGACCAGGGAGAGGGCGAGAGCCTGTCTGGGGTCCAACGTCTGATTTACCCCCTCCGGTTAAAAAAAGGGGATGAGGCTCGCCGCCCTGTGCTCGGGGGGAAAGGACTCCGCCCTGGCCATGTGGAGGGTGATGAAGGAGGGGCACAGGGTGGAGAGGGTGGTGACCCTCTTCCCCGGGAGGGAGGACTCCTGGCTCTTCCACTATCCCAACGCCAGGCTGGCCGAACTCTTCGCCAGGTGCGCGGGGATACCCTTCCTGGGGAGGGAGAGCTCGGGCGAGAAGGAAAAGGAGGTGGAGGAGCTGGAGGGAGCGCTGAGGGGGCTGGGGGTGGAGGGGGTGGTGACGGGGGCGGTGGCCTCCCGCTACCAGCGGGAGAGGGTGGAGGAGGTCTGCCGGAGGCTGGGGCTCAAGGCCCTTCATCCCCTCTGGGGGGAGGAGCGTTCCTCCCTCCTCCGGGAGCTCCTCAGGGAGGGATTTGAGGTGATCGTGACCTCCGTGTCCGCGGAGGGGCTGGGGGAGGAATGGCTGGGCAGGAAGCTGGACGAGAAGGCGGTGGAGGAGCTGCTGGAGAAGGGGAGGAGGTACGGCTTCGATCCCGTGGGGGAGGGGGGAGAGTACGAAACCTTCGTCCTCTCCTCCCCCTTTTCCTCCCGCAGGGTGGAGGTGGTGAGGGCCAGGAAGGTGTGGAGGGGGAGCTGGGGGTATCTGCTGATAGAGGAGGCCAGGGTGGTGTGACTTTCGGGGCTAACCTTTTACTCGTCTCCTCCGAAGGGGGAGGATGGAGGGACTTCTGGCGAGGGTTTTGAGGAGGATCGAGCCCACGCCGGAGGAGAGGAGGGAGGCCGAGGAACTGGCCAAGCGCCTTGCCTCCTCCCTCTCCGAGCTGCTGAGGAAGGAAGAGGTGGAGGGGGAGGTGAGGGTGGAGGGATCCTTTGCAAAGGACACCTGGCTGAGGGGGGAGAACGACCTGGACCTCTTCGTCCTCCTCCCTCCCGAGGCCGGGGAGGAGGGACTGAGGAGGGTGGTGGAGGTGGCGAAGGGGCTGAAGGGAAGGAAGAGGGAGAGGTACGCCGAGCATCCTTACCTGGAGCTGGAGGTGGAGGGGTACAGGGTGGAGGTGGTTCCCTGCTTCAGGGTGGAGAGGGCGGAGGAGAGGTGCTCGGCCGTCGACAGGACCCCCTTTCACACCCAGTACGTGCGGGAGAGACTGGATGAGGGGAAGAAGAAGGAGGTGAGGCTTCTCAAGGGGTTCATGAGGGGGATCGGGTGCTACGGGGCGGAGCTGAGGGTGGGGGGGTTCTCCGGCTACCTCTGCGAGCTCCTCATCCTCCACGCGGGGTCCTTCAGGGGGCTCCTGGAGGAAGCCAGGGGATGGGGACCGGGAACGGTGGTGGATCCGGAGGGCTTCTACCCCGATCCCTCCAAGGCCAGGCTCCTCTTTCCCGACCAGCCGCTGGTGGTGGTGGATCCGGTGGACAGGACCAGGAACGTGGCGGCGGCCGTCTCCCTCCCCAAGCTCTGCACCTTCGTCCTGGCCTGCAGGGAGTTCCTGCGCCGGCCCAGCGAGCGCTTCTTCTTCCCCAGACCCCCCAGGGAGCTGGGGAGGGCGGAGCTCTGGAGGCTCATGAGGAGGAGGGGGACGGAGTTCCTGTGCCTGGCCTTCAGGACCCCTCCGGTGGTGGAGGACGTGCTGTACCCCCAGCTCAGGAAGGCGGAAAGGGTCCTCTCCTTCGCCCTGGGGGAGAGGGGATTTGAGGTGGTGAGGAGCGAGGTCTGGTCGGGACGCCTCTCCCTCATCCTCCTGGAGGTCTTTCCCCCCTCCCTTCCCCCCCTTCAGCTCCGGAGGGGTCCTCCCCTTCCCCTTCCGGAGGAGGACTTCCTGAGGAAGTACCTGGGAAGGAGGGGGACCTGGACGGGACCCTACGTGGACCAGGAGGGAAGGCCGGTGTTCGAGGTGGAGAGGAGGGAAAAGGAGGCGAGGGAGGTGCTGGAGGAGAGGGTGAGGGAGGGGAGGGGACTGGGGAGGCACGTGGAGGAGGCCCTGTCGAAGGGCTTCAGGATTTACCGGGGGAGGGAGGTGCTGGAGCTGTGCCGGGAGGAGGGTTTTTCCCTCTTCCTCTCCGAGTACCTCACCAGGTGCCTGCCCTGGTACCGGT
>CAZDZG010000012.1:0-6270 GCA_964509845.1 Hadarchaeota archaeon (SeqCode)
CCCATGGGCTCAGCCGGGAAGGTGGTCCAGCTTGAAGAAGGCGTAGCGCAGGAAGTCGCTCTCCTCCACCTCCGCCACCACCTCCCCCGCCTCCATGGTGTTCTGGAAGGTCCCGTAGAAGCCGAAGAGGGGCTCCACCACGGGGATTTCCCCCAGGGGATCCGTCTCCGAGGAGCGGAGGGTGAGGTCGAAGCGGTAGGAGAGCTTAACCCTGCCCAGGGGCCTGAAGAGGGTCACCTGCCTGACCAGTCTGGGGCGGTAATCGAAGCCCGAGAGCTCGGGGGAGAGGAAGAACTTGAAGTTGTAGGAGACGGCCTCCCACCCGTCTTCCCTCACCCCGGTGCCCAGCGAGGCCAGCCTCTCCAGCAGTTCCCTCCCCTCCACCTCCTCTTCAAAGGGGAGGTGGAGGCTCAGGAGCTCCACCCCCCTCCTCACGTATCTCCCCCTAATCCCCTTTTCCGTCCTCTGCAGGGAGATTTCGTCCGCGAGCTTCTTGGGGAAGCCGAAGATCTCCCTCCCCAGGATGCAGGCCATGTCCTCGGTCACGGGCATGGTGAGGATGTATCCCCCCATCCTCCCCTCGTGCTCCGCCACCAGGGCCAGGGCGGCCTCGTTGTAAACGCTCCCGAAGTTGGTTCTGGGGTACCTGGCCACGAAGGCCGTGGCCAGGGGCTCGGGTGGGGGGCTCAGGGGGGGAGGAAGGATCCTCTCCACCACTCCGGCCTCGGTTCTGAAGAAGACCATGGCCACTTCAGCATCGAAGAAGGTGGCCCTGGTCTGGAGGGAGCGACCCAGCACCTCCTCCAGCTCCCTCTCCCCCAGCGCGAACCTCACTCTTCACTCTTTGGAGGGGGGATTATAAGAACGCTCCTCACCCTTAAAAGCCGCGGTGGAGAATCTGGAGGGATGGGGGTGAAGGTAGGGACGGTGGGACCCATCAATCCCTCCCTCTTCCGGAAGGACGAGCAGGGGCGCTGCCAGGTGGACACGGTCTGGAGGGTGGCCAAGAGCTGCGAGGAGAAGAACTACCACTCCGTATGGTACGCGGATCACCTGATGGGGTGGTTCCCTCCCCACGACTTCTACGATCCCCTCGTCGCCCTGGCCTTCGCGGCCTCCAGGACGGAGAGGATAAGACTGGGAACGGCCGTGACCGACCCCATCCGCCGGCATCCCGTGATGCTGGCCCAGGCCATGCTCACGCTGGACCACGTCTCCAGGGGCCGCTGCATCTTCGGGCTGGGGACGGGGGAGGCCATGAACTACACGCCCTACGGAATGGAGTACTCCAGGCAGGCGAGCAAGTTCGAGGAGGCCCTGAGGGTGATAAGGGCCTGCTGGGAGGCCGGGGAGGGGAGGCCCGTCACCTTCGAGGGGAGGTTCTGGAGGCTGAAGGAGGCGCCCTTCGACCTGCGCCCGTACGGGGAGAGGCCCCCTCCCCTCTGGGTGGCGGCCCACGGTCCAAGGATGCTGAGGGTGGTGGGGGAGCTGGCGGACGGCTGGTTCCCCATGCTCATGAGCCCCCAGGAGTACGGGGAGAAGGCCGAGCGGATCAGGGAGGCGGCGGAGAGGGCGGGGAGGAGGGCCTCGGAGATCACCATGGCCCTCTACGCCCCCCTCCTCATAGCGGAGAGCAGGGAGGAGTGCCTCAGGCTCATGGAGAGCCCGGTCATGAAGGGGCAGGCCCTCATCCTTCCCCCCTCCGCCTACGAGAGGAGGGGGCTGAAGCACCCGCTGGGTGAGGACTTCAACCCCTTCGCCGACTTCATCTTCACGCAGCTCCCCCCGGCGGTTCTGGAGGCGGTGGAGAGCCTCCCCCTGGACCTGGTGGCGGAGGGTTTTGTGTACGGCTCCCCGGAGGAGGTGGTGGAGACCCTGAAGGAGTACGGGGAGAAGGGGGCGGAGGTGGTGGTCCTCTGGAACCAGACCCCCTTCGCCGATCCCTCCAGGACGGGAAGCTCCTACCGACTCATAGATGAGGTGGTGAGGCGCCTAGGGTAGGGGGCTCTCCCCCTCCTCCATCCTGCGCAGGTAGGGCTCCAGCCTCCTCCTCATCACCCCCACCAGCAACCTGGCCAGCAGCCTCTTCACCCTGCCCTTGAAGTGCTCCCTGATCAACCTGCCTATCCACCTGAAGTCGTGGCGCAGGCAGGCGGCGTAGAGCCTCCAGTGCTCGGCCCCCAGGTCCTTGGCCGTGAAGAACCTCTCCCCCTCCAGCGAGCCCACGGGCACGAAGAAGAGGGGGATGAGGAGGGACTCGAACTCCCCCAGCCTCTCCACCAGCTCCCTCGTCCTCCTCACATCCTCCTCCGTCTCCCCCGGCAGGCCCAGCACCAGGGTGGAGCAGGGGACCCAGCGGCTGTCCGCCAGGATCCCGTGGGCCCTCACCACCACCTCCGGCCACTCCTCGGGCTTGAAGGGCAGGGCCTTCCCCTTCATGTGTTTTTCGATGAGGGAGGGGGAGCCCGTCTCTATCCCCATCTGCACTCCGAACATGGGCTTCTCCCTGGACCCCACCCCCAGGATCTCGCTGATCCTCTGGACCAGGGAGGGGGCGGAGGCCACCGAGGCGAAGGCGGCGTGGGAGGCGCTGACGTCCATCCCGCTGTTCGCCGCCTCCCTGAAGAGGGCCAGCACCCTTTCCTCCTCCGGGAGGATCCCCCTCGCCCCGTACCTGAGCACGTCCTCCGCGTGGATCAGGAGGTGATCGGCGGCCCTGTTCACCCTGATTTCCTCCCTGATCTTCTCCAGCGGGAGGGAGCGGAGGTAGCGCTGGGTGGGCAGGCAGAACCTGCACCCCCTCCCGCATCCCCTGGCCACCTCCACGATTCCGTTGATGGTGGGCCCCCTGATGGCCGGGATCTTCTCCGGCGGGGTGGGTCCCCCCTCCACCACCCTGGGAAGGGGCTCCCCCCTTACCGCCCTCCTGAAGAGCTCCGGGGCCACGGTTTCCCCCTCCCCCACCACCACGCAGTCCACCCCGTACTTGGCCATCACCCTCTCCTCCGCCAGCTGCCAGGCCCCCGGCCCGCCCACGATCACCCTCAGGTTCCTCCTCCTCAGTACGGGATCGGTGATGAGCTCCCTGAAGTGAACGGCGGAGTAGGTCTCCCTCCCCGCCAGGCTGCTGAAGGTGGAGGAGGCCGGCCCCAGCCCGAGCGGGTCGTTGGTGGTGATCCCCACCGCCCTGGTTCTCTCGTCCACCACCTCCCCCAGGTGCTCCGGATGGGCCACCACCACGTCCATTCCCTCCTCCAGCAGGGCGGCCTCTATCTTCCTGGTTCCGGCGGGGGCGAAGAGGGCCACCCCCTTCCTGTGGGGGACGGGGGGGCAGAGGAAGAGGTGGAAGAGGGGGTCGGGGAGGAGCTTGGGGGCGCAGGCGGCGAAGCCCACGAACATGGAACCCCCGTAGTCCGACATGAGGTTCCTGTCCGCGGTGAGAACTATCTGGGGCATGGTCCTATGCAAAATTTTTTGCAGAGGAGCTTAAAAGGATGAGGAGAAAGGAGGAAGATGCGCAGGCCGCCGGAAAAGACCGTGAGGGAGGTCTCGCTCCTGCTGGGTCTGCCCTCCACCGCCCAGCTCCTTCTCCTGGTGCTGGCGAGGGAGGGAAGGAAGTTCTCCCTCCACCACCTCAAGGAAAAAACTGGAAGGTCGGAGAGGGCCATACGCCTCCACCTGAAGTCCCTGGTGGAGATGGGGCTGATCAGAAGGGGGGTGGGAAGGACGGAGAGGAGGAGGAAGGCCTGCTTCTACTCCTTCGATCCCAAGGGCTTCGCCGAGGGGGTGAGGAGGTACCTGAGGGAGAGGAGCAGGAGGCTGGAGGAGCTCCTCAGGGAGCACTTCGGCTAGGCCCTCCCCTGCAGCCCCTCCAGGAGGGCGTGGAGGTCCCTGCCCACGTTCTCCCCGATGTAACCCCCCTCCAGCACCCCGAAGACGGGCTTCTCCAACTCCGCCAGCCTTTCCCCTATCCTCCTGAAGCCCTCCGTGCTCAGTCCCAGGGAGGAGAGGTCCCCGGCGTGGGAGTCGAAGCCCGCGGAGATGGCTATCACCTCGCACTCCTCCGCCCCCACCCTCCTCAGGGCCCTGTCCAGGTGCTTCAGGTAGAGCTCGTCCCCCACCTCGTCGAGGGGCACGTTGACGAAGTTGGGCCCCGAATCCCATCCCGTTCCGGGGTAGATGCCGGCCCGGTGGAGGGAGACGAACTTCACCTTGGGATCTCCCGCGAAGATCTCCTGCGTCCCGTTTCCGTGGTGCCCGTCTATGTCCACGATGAGGGTGGGGAGGTCCAGCTTCCTGACCGCCAGGGCCACGTTGTTGAAGTAGCAAAAGCCCAGGGTGGGGGCGCCCAGAGCCCTCCCGTCCCTGCCCGCGTGGTGGCCGGGGGGGCGCAGGAGGGAGAAGCCCTCCAGCTCGGCCGCCAGCATGGCCCCTCCCGCCGCCAGCCTGGCGTACTCGTAGATGCCCGGGTAAGCGGGGGTGTCGGGATCGAAGAAGTTGCCCCTCTTGATCCTCTCCACGTGCCCCCTGGAGTGCACGAGCAGGAGATCCTCCTCCCTGGCGGGCTTTGGCTCCACGAACCGGTATCCCAGCTCCCTCAGGATCTCGTAGGCCCTTCTGACCCTGCCGGGACCCTCTATGTGGAAGGGACTGCCGTACTCCAGGCACCTGGGGGAGTAGATGATCCTCATCAAAATCCCTGGAGGAGGAGGAAAAAAGGGGTTTTGGCTAGAGGGGTAGCCTCCTCCCGCAGGCGGTGGGCCTCACCCTTCCCACCGCGGTCACCCTGAGGAAGGCCGATCTGTACCAGTCCACGGAGGGGGGAGCGCGGTACTCGAACTCCAGCTCCCTGAGAAGGGGCTCCTCGTAGGTGAGCCCCACCCCGTACTCCCTGGTGGGGTAGCGGGAGTGATCCCTGAGGATGTCGGTGAGCACCAGGTTACGCCGGGAGAGCCACCGCTGGAGCCAGAGCCATCGCTCGGGAGGGGATTCGAGGGCGGTGAGGCCGAAGTAGCCCGAGGAGCCGGTGGGCCTGAGGGCGCAGACGGCCCGGCAGAGGAAGGCCCTTAGCCCCTTCTGGTCCTCCGGGGGATCGGTCACGAAGACCTCGAACCTCCCCCTCAGCTCCCGCGGGAGGGGATGGCGCACGTCGTACTCCACGAACTCCACCTCCAGCCCCTCCCTCCTCCCCACCCTCTCCAGGAACTCCCCCAGCCTACGGTCTATGTCCAGCACCGTGATCCTCTCCGGGAGCCCCGTGAGGGCCAGCGCCAGGCCCACCAGGTCGTCATCCCCCACCAGGACGATGCTTTTTCCCTCCACCTCCTCGTAGTGGTGCATGAGGGCTATGCGGGCCCATACGTCCTCCTCCCTCATGTATCCCTGCAGGTAGCCCGTGTCAGGCTTCGGCCTCTCCCTCACCAGCTCCCCGAACTTCCTCTCCAGCTCCCCGTGCCCCTCCAGCACCACCGCCCTTCCGCAGGCCGGACAGCGCAGGGAGCGGAGGGCCCTCTTCCTCACCGGGACCGCGGCCCGGATGAGCCCCCCCTCCACCCTGATCCATCCCTTCCGGTGAAGGCCGTTGAGGGTCCTGGCGAAGTCCTCCAGGGACCAGGGATAGGAGGCCAGGAGCTCCCAGAGGGTCTTCTTACCCCCTGCCAGCTCCTCCAGTACCTTTTTCTCCCCGCAGGAGCTTCTCATACTCCATCCCTTTCACCGCCCTCACCTTGACCCTCCGGGGGGAGAACTCCCTCTTCAGGAGCTCAAGGGCCTTCCAGGCCTTCTCTCCCGTCTCACAGCTGAAGATGTCAACGGCCAGGTAGTTGACCTCGGGCCAGCTGTGAAGGGCCAGGTGGGACTCCCTGAGGAGGTAGACACAGCTCACCCCGTAGGGCTTGAACTGGTGATAGGAGGAGGAAAAGGCCTTCAGCCCGCTCCCCTTGATGGCCCGCTCCACCATGGGCCTCATCTTCCGCACCCTGGCTATCTTTTCCCCCTCCACCCCGATGAATTCGGCTATCAGGTGGATTCCCATCCTTCATCCCCCCCTTGGAGAGACTTTCCAAGCCCATCACCTAAAAAAGAAGAAAACTCAAGATTAAATGGTTTTCCTTTCGCTAGCAGCGATGCTTGGAAAAGCAGGAGGTGCAGAGCCTCTTTCCGCAGCTGGAGCAGGTGGTTATCTTGGTGGCATCCTTCACGTTTTTCCCGCACTGGCTGCACTTCGGCACTCCATCACCCCCTTTTTTTCTTCGAGAAGATCCAAAAAAA
>CAZDZG010000012.1:6370-28247 GCA_964509845.1 Hadarchaeota archaeon (SeqCode)
AAAAAAAGTTGACGCCTTGTAACCGGATCCGGACCTGGAACTGCGGAATTCGCAGAAGAGGAGCTTTGGGGGAGACCTCCCGGACGGGTCGGTCTCCCAAGCCCCGAGCGGGCCCGCCGGGATTCGAACCCGGGTTGCAGGCTCCGCAGGCCTGTGTCTTGTCCAGGCTAGACCACGGGCCCTCCTCCTTCTATCCCTTGTGAGAATATTAAGGGATTGAGAGCTGGTTCAGGATCTTACGGATGTGGCTGTAAGTTTGGAGCCCGACCCTGCACGAGTCGGTCCTTACAAACGCTTGAAGAAAAATTAATTGAATTTTGAGGTGGAGAATCAACCAAGCAGAGGAAAAAAAAGAGAATTCGGGCTCAAGCTTTTCGAGGCGTTATGAATGAGCGAGCAGTGGCATGCTTCGAGGAAAAAGGCCCCAGCGAGTGGGCAAGGGTTTTCCTTCAACCGATCGTCCTCAGGAGCACGGTCATCGAGGGCAGGCTTAGGCTGGCCCGGGCGAAACTTATTTCCCGCTCACGTTGGAGGAACGCCCCTCCGAGCGAAGGGGCGTGGCGGGCATGCTCCTGGCCTTCAGGGAGGTGATGGAGGGGCCGGGGGGGAGGGTGCTCTTCCTGGGATCGGAGGGGACCTTCGCAGCTCCTCGCCCACGCTTGCAGGGAGCTGGGGATTCCTCCTACTTCTGCCCAGGGAGGACGGTGGAGCTGAGGTGGAGGAGGGGCTACGGTTTTTCAGACGGGTAGGAGGGTCAGGCCCGAAAGGTGGATGCGGTGGTGATGGGGGTAGGCCCTTCCCGGAAATTGGCGTTGAGGTGGAGGAGGTGAGGAACCTGCGGGAGGGGGAAAGGTGGTGGGCTTCATGGGCATCCTGGAAAGGACGGGATGGAGCGGGGAGCTGCGGTTCGACCGCCTCCTGGACGTCGGCTGGAGGGGGTGAGGTGATCAGCCCTTCCCCTCCAGCACCCTCATCACCCTGGCCGTCCCCTCCTCCACCCCCACCTCCTCCGTGAGAGAGATCGTCCTGAGGATGCCCTTCCTGGCGTAGAACTCCAGCACGGGTCTGGTCAGCCTGGCGTATTCCTCCAGCCTCCTCCTTATCACCTCCGGCTTGTCGTCCTCCCTCTGGTACAGCTCCCCCCCGCACCTGTCGCAAACCCCGGGCCTCCTGGGAGGAGCGGAGATCAGGTTGTAGATGGCCCCGCATGTCCTGCAGATCCTGCGGGAGGAGAGCCTCCGCACGATCACCTCCTCCCCCACGTCCAGGTTCAGCACCAGCTCGGGGGGGGAGAGCCTGTCCAGGGCCTCGGCCTGGGCCATCGTTCTGGGAAAGCCGTCAAGCACAAAGCCCCGGGAGCAGTCCGGGAGGGACAGCCTCTCCCTCAGGATGGCCAGCACCTCCTCGTCCGGGACCAGCAGTCCCTTCCCCACGTACCCCGCCAGCCTCCTCCCCCGCTCCGTCCCCCTCCTTATCTCCTCCCTGATGAGGTCCCCGGTGGCTATGTGGGGAATGCCGTACCTCGCCGAGATCCTTTCCCCATACGTTCCCTTTCCGGAGCCCGGAGGCCCGAAGAGCACCAGCCTCATCCTTGCCCCTTCGGGAAAGGGGTTTTAATCCTTTGTTTTCGGGCTGGAATGGGGCGCGATGAGGAGGAACGGCCTGAGGGGTGATGAGGATGTTGAGTGCCGAGCGCCCCCAAGGATTTTAATATCCGTGTTCCAAAAAATAAAGAATGGCCGGGGGACTGGCGGCCTTCAAGAAAAGGGCCTACGTGCTGGTCACGGTGAGGCCTGGTTACGAGGCCTCGGTGGTGGCGGAGATAGAGAGGATACCCAACGTCAAGCTCTCGGACTTCGTGCACGGGGAGTATGATGTGGTTTGCGTGCTGGAAGGGAGTTACGAGGAGATAGACAGGTCGGTCCTGGCCATCCGCAGGCTCCCCAACGTGCTGAAGACCATCACCCTCACGGCCTTCGACACCCACCTGGAGTAACTTTTTTTATTGGTTCCTTCCATCTTTCCCGGTCGGTGAAATTGGAGGAGGAGCTGCGCCAGGTTTTCGAGGCCGAGGGGAAGGCCAGGGAAGTGGTGGCGGAGGCCGAGAGGGAGGCCGCCAGGATCCTGGAGGAGGGCAGGAGGAGGGCCGAGGAGAGGAGGAGCGAGCTGAGGAGGGAGGCCGAAGGGAAGGCGGAGGAGACCAGGAGGAAGTTCGAGAGGAAGGCGGAGGAGGAGGTGAGGAGGATGAGGGAGGAAACCGAAAGGGAGAAGGTCAGGCTGGAGAGGGAAGCGGCGGCCAGGATGGAGAGGGCGGTAAAAGAGGTGATCAAGGCCCTGCTGGGGTAGGGGGATGCTGAGGCCGGTGAGGATGAGGAGGTTCAGGGCCCTCTTCCCCCTCCGCTTCAGGGGGAGGGTCCTGGAGGCCCTGCACGAGGCCGGGGTGGTGCAGCTGAGGGAGGTCTCGGAGCCCGCGGTGGGGAGGAGGCCTCCCCCCGCCGAGCTCCAGGAGCTCTCCTCCCTCCTCCTCAGGCTCAGGGAGGTGCGGGAGTTCCTCGGTCCTCCCCCCCGGCCCGTTTACGTGGCCCCCCTCCCCCTGGAAAAGGTCGGGAGGAGGGCAGAGAGGCTCCTCTCCAGGCTGGAGGGCAAGGTGAAGGCCCTGAAGGCCGAGCTGGAGAGGGTGGAGGAGGAGAGGGGGAAGAGGCTGGCGAGGAAGGAACTGCTGGAGGAGCTGCGGGACCTGACGCTCCCCCTCTCCCTGCTCAGCTCCACGGCCGAGATCAGCGTGACGGTGGGGAGGATCCCGGCCGAGGCGGTGGGACCCTTCCTCAGGGAGGTGGAGGGGGTCCTGGAGGGAAGGGTGGTGGCGGGAAGCGCGGGGAGGGGGGAGAGGAGGATCGTGGTGGTGGCGTGCAGGGCGGGGGAGAGGCAGAAGCTCTCCCCCCTCCTTTACAGGTTCCAGGTGGAGCCCCTGGAGCTCCCCCCGCTGGAGCGGACCCCCTCCGAGGCCCTCGCGGAGGTGGAGAGGGAACTGGAGGAGCTGGAGGGGAGGAGGAGGGAGGTGGAAAGGAAGAGGGAGGGGCTGGCCAGGAGGTGGGCGGGGGAGGTGGCCGCCGCCGTGGAGCTCCTGGAGATCCAGCTGGAGAGGCTCAGGGCCTCCTCCCTCCTGGGCTACACCGAGAGCACGGTCCTCCTGGAGGGGTGGATCCCGGAGGGGGAGGAGCTGGAGCCCCTCCTCCGGTCCCAGACGGCGGGGAGGCTGATCCTCAGGACCTACGAGGTGGGGGAGGCCCCCATCCTGCTGAGGAACCCTCCGGGGGTGAGGAACTTCGAGCTCCTCACCGAGACCTACGGCCTTCCCAGGTACGACGAGGTGGACCCCACCCTCTACCTTTCCGTGACCTTCCCCCTCTTCTTCGCCATCTGCCTCTCCGACGCGGCCTACGGCCTCCTGCTGGCCCTCCTGATGGGCTCGGGTCTGTGGGTGGCCAGGATCTTCCCCCCCAGGCTGAGGAGGATCGTGCTCGTTGGCTCCTTCCTGACGGTGGTGGTGGGAACCCTGCTGGGTGGATGGTTCGGCGGGCTCTACGGGAGGGCCCCCCCGCTCTGGGTGGATCCCCTGGAGAACCCCATCCCCATCCTGAAGCTGGCCGTCTTCCTGGGGGTCCTGCAGATCCTCTGGGGGGTGGGGGGAGGCGCCTGCCTGAAGGACGCCTTCAGGAGGGATTGGAAGCGCCTTTTCCTGGTCCACCTCCCCCAGCTGGTGATGGTGGTGGGCTTCTTCTGCCTCTCCTTCTGCGCCCTGGGCCTGGGCCTGCGGGAGTTCGGCCTTTCCTTCAGGTTCCCCAAGCTTAACCTGGTGGACGCCTTCAACCCCTTCTCCCCCGCCCCCACCCTGGTCCAGCTCTTCAGGCTCCTCTTCTACTCAGGGCTGCTGGTGGGGATGGCGGGAACCGCCCTCACCTCCCCCTCCGTGGTCTCCGGGGTGGGGGGGGCCGTCAACTTCGCCTACGGCATCACGGGGCTGGTGGCAGATGCGGCCTCCTACACCAGGCTCACCGCCCTCTGCATCTCCTCCAGCATCATAGCCTTCGCCATCAACTACATCCTGGGATGGATCTACGCGAGCCTCTCCCCTCCCCTCCAGGCCGTCTCCCCCGTGCTGGTCATCCTCTTCCTGGCCGTCCTGATCCTGGTCTTCTTCCTCGGGCACTGCTTCAACCTCTTCGTGCAGAGCCTGGGGGCCTTCATCCACACCATGCGCCTTCACTACGTGGAGTTCTTCTCCAAGTTCTACGAGGGAGGGGGGGAGAAGTTCTCACCCTTTAAGGTTAAAAGGGAGTTCACCCGAATAAGGAGGGGCAAAAGATGGTAGCCGAAGGGGTCTGGGTGGTCCTGGCGGCCTCCCTGGCCATAGCCGTGCCGGGAGTCATGGCCGGTCTGGGGGTGGGAATGACCGGCGTGGTCTGCGCGGCCATAGCGGGGGAGGATCCGAAGAAGGCGTACAGGGTCTTCGTGTACGAGGTCATGCCCGGGACGCAGGGGTTCTACGGCTTCGTGGCGGGCTTCCTGATCATCCTGGGTACGGGGCTCTCGGCGGGTGCGGCGGTGAAGTCCGGGGTGATGGGTCTGGCGGTGCTCTGCGCGGCCATTCCCGCCATCCTGCAGGGCTTCACCTCCTACCCCCAGGGGATGGTGGCCTCGGCCAGCGCCACCTCCTTCGCCAAGAGGCCGGAGGTCTTCGCGGCGGGCATGATGTACACGGTGATGGTGGAGATCTACGCCATCCTGGGACTCCTGGCCACCATCCTCCTCCTGACCTTCATAGGGGCCCTGTGAGGGGGTAGGGGGATGGAGAGGGGGGCCCAGCTGATAGTCCAGGACATCCTGCAGGAGGCCAAGAGGAAGGCCGAGGAGATCCTGGAGAGGGCCAGGAGGGAGGCCTCCTCCCTGCTGAGGGAGGCGGAGGAGAGGGGAAGGAGGGAGGCGGAGGAGATCCTGGAGAGGGCCAGCAGGGAGGGGAGACAGCTCTACGAGGAGAGGGTGGCCAGGGGGAGGGTGGAGGCGAGGAAGGAACTGCTGGCCAAGAAGGAGGAGCTGATAGGGGAGGTCTTCAGGAGGGCGGAGGAGGGGCTCAGGAAGCACGTCTCCTCCAGGGAGTACGAGAGGGACCTGCTGAGGATGGCGGTGGAGGCCTGCCGCAGGCTGGGGGCCGAGGAGGTGGTGGTGGAGGCCAGCGCCAGGGACCTGGAGAGGCTGAAGAGGATGGAGGGGGAGCTCAGAAAGGAACTGGGTGGGATCAGGGTTTCCTTCGGGAAGCCCCTGGAGACCCTGGGAGGGGTGAGGGTGAGGTCGGCGGACGGCCTGAGGGAGCTGGATGAGACGCTGGAGAGCAGGATGAGGAGGGAAAGGGAGGAACTGCGCGTTAGGGTCGCCAGGATCCTCTTCGAAGGATAGGCATGCTTCCCCTGCTGCTCGTCCTCCTGCTGATCGGTTCCTTCTTCGCGGCGGTGGTCCTCCACGCCAGGAGGATGGTGGGCTACCTGTACCCCTGCGCGGTGGTGAGCACCTGGGAGGCCAGGCTCCTGCCCGAGCCCAGGCTGATGGAGCTGGCCGAGGCGGGGATGGAGGAGGCTCTCTCCCTCGGGGAGGAGTATCCCCTTCCCCCCACCACCGATCCCAGGGAGCTGGAGCTGGCCCTTAGGGCCTCCTCCTCCAGGAGGTACGCCGAGCTGCTGGAGCTGGTGCCGGAGGAGGCCAGGGAGGTGATGAGGAGGATCCTGGCCTGGGAGGAGGTCTGGAACCTCAAATCCCTCCTCACCTCCCTCCACCTGGGCTTGCCCAGGGAGGAGAGGAAGAGGTACCTCCTCCCCTCCCCCACCCTTCCCCAGGAGAGGCTGGAGCTCCTGGTCTCCGCGGAGACCCCGGAGCAGCTGCTGGAGTTCCTGCGGGGAAGCGAGTACTGGGAGGTCCTCTCGACCCACTGGGAGGAGTACCGCAGGGAGGGGCTCTTCCCCCTCCTCCACGCCCTGGACAGGCACTACTACACCAGGCTCTGGGAGGAGGTCAGGAGGCTGAGGTCGCAGAGGTCGGTGCTGGTCCCGCTGGTGGGGTTCGAGCTGGATGCCCTCAACCTCCTCCTCCTGCTGAGGCTGAGGAGGGCCGGGGTCCCCCCCGAGAGGATAGAGCCCCTCCTCTTTCCCTCCCACGAGCTGGGGAGGGAAAAGCTGAGGGAGCTCCTGCTCGCCTCCGACCTCCGCTCCCTCCTGGAGCTCCTCCCCCCCTCCTATGCCTTCCTCCTCTCCCTCCTCCCCCAGCTGGAGGGGGGAGACCTCTCGGGGCTGGAGAGGGCTCTAAAGGAGGAGCACCTCAGGAGGTGCAGGTGGATGGCCCTCACCCACCCCTTCACGCTCGCCCCCCTCTACTTCTACGTGAAGAGGAGGGAGGTGGAGGTGAGGAACCTGAACTTCCTGCTGAGGCTGAAGCTGGAGGGGAGGGATCCCCAGCTGATCAAGGAGGGGCTTTGGAGGGTGCCGCTTGAGGCGTGAGATAGTGGTGGTGGGGGACAGGGAGACGGTCACGGGCTTCGCCCTGGCGGGGGTGGCCAGGGGCTACGTTCCCTCCTCCAGGGAGGAGGCCCTCTCCCTCCTCCGCGGGCTCCTCGGGGAGGAGGGGGTGGGCCTGATCCTCCTCACCCACCGGCTGGCGGAGGAGCTGGGGGAGGAACTGAAGAGGATGGTGAGGGGGAAGGGGCCCTTCCCCATGCTGCTGAGGATACCTGACAGGACGGGCTACCGTCCCGAGAGGGATGAGCTGGAGGAGATGGTGAGGAGGACGGTGGGGGCGGAGGTGGTGGTGAGGAAGGAATGATGGCCGTTTCCCCCACCAGGATGAGCCTGCTCAGGCTGAGGAGGAGAATAGCCCTGGCCAGGAAGGGGCACGACCTCCTAAGGGAGAAGATGGATGCCCTGGTGATGGAGTTCTTCGAGGTGCTCAGGAGGGTTTACGAGGTCAGGAAGGAGGCCTTCGACCGGCTGGCCAGCGCTCACTTCCTCCTCTCCCTCTGCATGGCCTCCTGGGGGACGGTGGAGACGGAGCAGGCGGCGAGGGAGGCGGCGAAGGGGGTGGTGCTGGAGACCTCCGTGAGGTACGTGATGGGCGTTCCCGTTCCCGTGGCGGAGGTGGAGGTCACCGTCCGCAGCCCGCTGGAGAGGGGTTACTCCCTCCTCTCCCCCTCCCTGCTCGACAGGGCCTCGGAGGAGTTCGAGCGGGCCCTGAAGCTGCTGGTGGAGCTGGCCGAGCTGGAGGAGACGGCCAGGGCCCTGGCCTGGGAGCTGGAGAGGACCAGGAGGAGGGTGAACGCCCTGGAGTACATCCTCATCCCCAGGCTGGAGGCGGCCCTGAGGTTCATAGCCATGAGGCTGGACGAGATGGAGAGGGAGCACTTCTTCAGGCTCAAGAGGATCAAGGCCCTGCTGGAGAGGAGGGAAAGGAGTGGAGGAGGTGCTGAAGGCTGAGCTGGCCAGGCTGAACTCCCCCTTCCCCAAGCAGAGGATCTCCCTGGAGGAGGCCCTCTCCTCCGAGAGGCCGGGCGTCCCCCTCACCAACGGGGCCTTCCAGCCCTTCAGGAGGGAGGAGCTGGAGCTGCTGGCCTCCCTGGTCCCGGAGGGGAAGAGGGGGGAGCTGAGGCTCCCCATCCTCCTGGCGCTGGATCCGGGCTTGGGCAGGGGGGCGGTGAGGGTCAGGGGGGAGGCGGAGAGCAGGGCGGTGGGATCCCTCCTGGGCAAGAGGGTGGAGGGAGGGGAGCTGGTGATCTACCGCCCGGAGCTCCGGGAGGTGAGGAGGAGGCTCCCCACCACCACCTACTATCTCTTCCTGCCATGAGGGCCGCCCGGCTCTTCCCCCTCCTCCTCCTCTTCTATCCCTTCTCCCTGGTCACCGTGGCCGCCGGCCTCCTGGCCCTCCTCCTCCTGCTGGCAGGGGTGGGGAGGGAGGTCCTGGTCCCCGCCGTCCTCTGGTTCTTCTTTTGTTCCTTCCTGGCGGTGTACCTGATCACCAGGAGGGCCCTCCGTCTCTTCGGGTTCCAGCGCCTCTTCCTCCCCTTCCTGCTGGTGCTCGGCCTCCTCTCCGTTCTCTCCCTTCTTCCCCTCCTCAGGTGAAGGCGGGGCTACGAGGCCGATCCGCCCCTCCGCAGGTACTTGGAGAGGAACCTGGGATCCACCCTAGTGAGCTCGTCCTCAGGGAGCATGCTGAGGAGCTCCCAGCCCAGGTCCAGGGTCCGCTCGATGGGACGGTCCTCCTCCCTCCCCTGATTCACGAACCTGCGCTCGAAGGCATCCGCGAACTCCAGGTACTTCCTGTCCCTCTCGGTCAGGGCCTCCTCCCCCACCACCGCCACCAGGGCCCTCAGATCCCTTCCCTCCGCGTAGGCGGCGTACAGCTGGTTGGAGACATCCGAGTGATCCTCCCTGGTCCTGCCCTTCCCTATTCCGTCCTTCATGAGCCTGGAGAGGGAGGGGAGGACGTTGATGGGGGGATAGATGCCCTTCCGGTGGAGCTCCCTCTCCATCACCAGCTGGCCCTCCGTGATGTATCCCGAGAGGTCGGGGACCGGGTGGGTGAGGTCGTCCCCCGGCATGGTGAGGATGGGCATCTGGGTCACCGATCCCTTCTTCCCCTTGACCCTTCCCGCCCTCTCGTAGATGGTGGCCAGGTCGGTGTACATGTACCCGGGATACCCCCTCCTCCCCGGTACCTCGTTCCTGGCGGCGGAGAGCTCCCGCAGGGCCTCCGCGTAGTTGGTCATGTCAAGGAGGATCACCAGCACGTGCATCCCCTGGGTGAAGGCCAGGTACTCGGCCGCGGTGAGGCCAAGCCTGGGGGTGAGGATGCGTTCGATGGCGGGATCGCTGGCCAGGTTCAGGAAGACCACCGCCCTCTCCAGGGCCCCCGTTCGCTCGAACTCCTTGATGAAGAAGGAGGCGTCCTCGTGGGTGATCCCCATGCCGCAGAAGACCACCGCGAACCTCTCCCCCTCCCCCCTCACCTTGGCCTGCCTGGCCACCTGGGCGGCCAGCTCGTTGTGGGGGAGGCCCGATCCGGAGAAGATGGGGAGCTTCTGCCCCCTTACCAGGGTGTTCATCCCGTCTATGGCGGAGATGCCCGTCTCGATGAACTCCGAGGGGTACTCCCTGGAGGCGGGGTTCAGGGGGGCGCCGTGCACGTCCCTCTCCTCCTCGGGGATGGGCTTGGGCCCCCCGTCTATGGGCTCGCCCCTCCCGTTGAAGATCCTCCCCACCAGGTCCATCCCCACCCCGAACTTCAGCGTCTCCCCGGTGAACCTCACCCTGGTCCTGGAGGTGTCTATTCCCCCCGTCCCCTCGTAGACCTGAACCACCGCCATTCCCTCCCTGGCGTCCAGCACCTGCCCCCTCCTCCTCTCCCCGCTCGGGGTCACGATCTCCACCACCTCCCCGTAGGCCACCCCGCTCACCCCCTCCACGAAGAGGAGGGGACCGGACACCTCCCTGACCGAAAGGTACTCCACCCCCTTCACTTCCCTCCCCTCCTGAGGCCCTCGAACTGCTCGTCAATCTTCCTCTCCAATTCCTTTTCCCTTTTGATGAACTCCTCCAGCGGGAGCTTCTTCATCCTGGCCAGCTCCTCCCTCACCGGCAGCTTCCTGATCTCCCCCACGGAGATCCCCTCCCTCGCCGCCTCCACGGCCTTCCGGTAGAACCTGAGCAGGAGCCTCAGCATCCCCAGCTGCTTCTGGGGGGGACAGTAGGTGTCTACCTCATCGAAGGCGAACTGCTGCAGGAAGTTCTCCCTCAGCATCCTGGCGGCCTCCAGCACCGCCCTCTCCGGCTCGGGAAGGGCATCGGCCCCTATCAGCTTCACGATCTCCTCCAGCTCCGCCTCCTTCTGGAGCAGGGCCATGGCCTCCGTCCTCAGTTCCTTCCAGTCCTTCCCCCCATGCCTCTCCCACCACCCCTGTACCTGATCCACGTAGAGGGAGTAGCTGGTGAGCCAGTGGATGGCGGGGAAGTGGCGGCGGTAGGCCAGGGAGGTGTCAAGGGCCCAGAAGACCTTGACGATCCTTAGGGTGTTGACGGAGACGGGCTCGGACAGGTCCCCTCCGGGAGGGGAGACCGCCCCCAGGACGGTCAGGGAACCGTACCTCTCCTCCTTCCCCAACGTCCTCACCCTCCCCGCCCGCTCGTAGAACTCCGCCAGCCTGGAGGCCAGGTAGGCGGGGAAGCCCTCCTCCCCCGGCATCTCCTCCAGCCTCCCGGAGATCTCCCTCATGGCCTCCGCCCACCTGGAGGTGGAGTCGGCCATCAGGGCCACATCATATCCCATGTCCCTGAAGTACTCCCCCAGGGTGATGCCCGTGTAGACGCTGGCCTCCCTGGCGGCCACGGGCATGTTGGAGGTGTTGGCGATCAGGACGGTCCTCTCCATGAGCGGCCTCCCCGTTCTGGGATCCCTGAGCTCGGGGAAGTGCACCAGCACGTCGCACATTTCGTTCCCCCTCTCCCCGCATCCCACGTAGACCACGATGTGGGCATCCGCCCACTTGGCCACCTGGTGCAGGAAGACCGTCTTCCCCGTCCCGAACCCCCCGGGGATGGCGGCCGTCCCCCCCTTGGCCACGGGGAAGAAGGTGTCGGAGATGCGCTGGCCCAGCAGGAGGAGCTCCGAGGGGTCGAGCTTCTGCTTGTAGGGCCTGGGCCTCCTGACGGGCCAGACCTGCATGAGCTTTACCTCCTCCTCCCTTCCCCCCCTCTCCAGCCTCACCACCGTCTCCTCCACCGTGTGCTTTCCCTCCTCCACCTCCACCACCTTCCCCCTCACTCCCGGGGGAACCAGGATCCGGTGCTCCACCAGCTGGGTTTCCCTCACCACCCCCACCACATCCCCCTCCTCCACCTCCTCCCCCTTCTTCACCCTGGGCTCGAACTCCCACCTCCGCTCCCTGTCCAGGGCGGGGACGTAAATCCCCCTCTTCACCATCTCCCCCACCCGCTTGCTTATCTCCGTCAGGGGCCTCTGCACCCCGTCGTAGATGGTCCCTATCAGGCCCGGCCCCAGCTCCACGGAGAGGGGCCTCCCCGTCCTCTCCACCCTTTCGCCAGGCTTCAGCCCCGAGGTCTCCTCGTAGACCTGGATGACGGCCCTCTCCCCCTGCAGCCCTATGATCTCCCCCATGAGCCCCTCCTCCCCCACCCTGACCAGCTCGTACATGCCCGCCCCCCCCATCCCGTCCGCCACCACCACCGGCCCGGTTACCCTGATGATCCTGCCTGGCAAGTGAATCTAATAGGTAGAGGGGGGACCGTTAAAAAGCATAACCCTAGGGCCGGAGGAGGCCCAGGGAGGAGAGAACCTCCCTCAGCCGCCGCCTGGTTTCCTCCCCCACCCTCACCAGGGGAAGCCTGGGAGGGCCGGCGGGGAGGCCCACCATCTCCATGGCCTCCTTGACGGGGCAGGGGTTGGTCTCCAGGAAGAGGGCCTCGAAGAGGGGGAGGAGCTCGTAGTGGATCCTCCTGGCCTCCTCCACCCTCCCCTCCCTGAAGGCCCTTACCATCGCCACCACCCTGGAGGGCACCAGGTTGGAGGCCACCGAGATCACCCCCACCGCCCCCAGGGCCATCATGGGGAGGGTGTGGGAGTCGTTTCCCGAGGTCACCATGAAGTCCTCCCCCCTGGTCAGCTCCAGGATCTTGGAGATCTGGTCGAAGTTCCCGCTGGCCTCCTTTATCCCCACCACGTTTTTGAGCCTGGCCAGCTTGGCCACGGTCTCGGGGGCCAGGTTGACCCCCGTCCTGGAGGGGACGTTGTAGAGGACCTGGGGGAGGTCGACCTCCTCCGCCAGGCGCTTGAAGTGCTGGTACAGGCCCTCTTGGGTGGGCCTGTTGTAGTAGGGGGCCACCAGCAGGGCACCGTCGGCCCCCCTCTCCTTGGCCTCCCTGGTGAGCATCAGGGCCTCCCTGGTGCTGTTGCTGCCCGTCCCCGCCAGCACGGGCACCCTCCCCCCGGCCGCCTCCACCACCACCTCCACCACCCTCAGGTGCTCCTCGTAGCTCAGGGTGGAGCACTCCCCGGTGGTCCCCACCGGCACCAGCCCGTCCACCCCGCTCCTTATCTGAAACTCCACGTTCTTCTTCAGTCCCTCCTCGTCCAGCTCCCCGCCGGGGAGGAAGGGAGTGACCATGGCCGTAAGGACGCCCTCAAACATTCTCCCCCACCTTCCTCAGGATCTCCATCGCCCTTTCCCTGTCCTCCCACCTGAAAAAGAAGCTTATGGAGGCCCTGCTCGACAGGATCTCCACGATGTTTATCCCGGCCCTTCCCAGGGGGGAGGTGAGCCTGGCTATCATTCCTGGAGTGTCCAGGAACTTCTCGCTCTCCACCGAGATCATGGCCAGGCCACCCTCCTCCGTCACCGCCTTCATCACCCTGCTTTTCTTTACCACCCCATGCACCAGCTCCGTGGCCCTCCTGAGATCCTTCTCCCAGACGTACAGGGAGAAGGAGCGGGGGCCTATGGAGACCGCCAGCACGTTTATTCCCTCCCTGCTGAGGGGTGAGAGGGCCTGGACCAGCACTCCAGGGGTCCGCTGCATTTCCTCCCCCACCACCGTCACCATCCCTATGGGCTTCTCGTGAAGGGTCACCTCCATCCTCCCTCCCTCCGAGATCCCTCCCGTTATCCTTGTTCCCCTGGCTGATAAATTCCCATGCCTGTAGTGGATGACCTTGGCATCCATCCAGGGGGGCTTGTAGTTCATGGCGGCCGGGTGCATCACCCTGGCCCCGAACCTCCCCAGCTCCCTGAGTTCCGCCGCGCTGAGGGACTCCAGCAGCCTGGCGTCCCCGAACACGTTCACGTCCGCCGTCATCACCCCCTCCACGTCCGTGACGATGATCACCTCCGAGGCCCTCAGGTACTTCCCCAGGATGAAGGCGGTGGTATCGCTTCCCCCCCTTCCCAGGGTAGTCACCTCCCCCCTCAGGTTCCTGCCCAGGAAGCCGCAGACCACGGGCACCACCCCCCTCCTGAGCATGGGCTCCAGATACCTCCTTATTCTCTCCTCCGTTCTCCTCTCATCCACCCTGGCCCTTGAGAAGCGGGAGTCGGTGATGATGGGCCACTCCTTCATCCCCGGATCCAGGGCCCTGGCCTCCACCCCCAGGCTCCGCAGGGCGGAGGCGAAGAGCCTGGCGCTGGTCCTCTCCCCCATGGCCAGGATGTCGTCCAGCTCCTTGGCCGTGATCCTCCCGCCCGAGGCCTTCCTGGCCACCTCCAGGAGTTCGTCGGTGGTGTGCCCCATGGCGGAGACCGTGACCACCACCTGGGTGCCCTTCCGGTACTCCCTCTCCACGGACCGGGCGGCCAGCCTTATCCGCTCCCCCGTCCCCAGCGAGGTTCCCCCGAACTTCACCACGATCCTCCTCAAGACAGCCACCCCGGTATGGAATCGTATCTCCAGAGGTCTTCGCAGCTCTCCCTCTTCCTCACCACCTCCACCCTGTCCCC
Organism: Hadarchaeota archaeon (SeqCode); assembly: GCA_964509845.1. Classification (GTDB taxonomy): domain Archaea; phylum Hadarchaeota; class Hadarchaeia; order Hadarchaeales; family WYZ-LMO6; genus WYZ-LMO6. Next base: position 19,911 of record CAZDZG010000012.1, read on the forward strand.
CTCCACCATCACGATGGCCGGCCTGGGCCTGTGGTTGTACTGGCTGCTCATGGTGAAGGTGTAGGCCCCGGCGTTGAAGACCGCCAGCAGGTCCCCCCGCCTGGGCCTGGGTAGCCTCCTCTCCCTCCCTATGACATCCCCCGCCTGGCAGAGGGGTCCGGCCACGTTCACCAGCTCCTCCTTCCCCCTCCTCCCCACCACCTCCATGTGGTAGTAGGTGCCAAGCAGGGCGGGCCTGAGGAGCAGGTTGATCCCCCCGTCCACACACACCCAGGTGGGCCTCCCCTGCCTCGGCTTCACGTACTCCACCCTGAGGAGGAGAAGGCCGGCGTCGGCCACCAGGTACCTGCCTGGCTCCAGCACCAGCGTGAAGGGCTTGAGGCCGGCCCTCCTCCCCCTCTCCAGCACGGGCAGGATGGTGGAGGCCAGCTCCTCGGGTGAGGGCCCCCTCTCCCCAGGCCTCTCGGGCACCCCCAGCCCTCCCCCCAGGTCCACGAACTCCAGCTCCAGCCCCAGCCTGCTCTTCAGCTCCTCCATGAACCCCACCACCCTCTCCGTTCCCTCCCTGAAGGGGGAGAGGTCCAGCAGCTGGGAGCCCAGGTGGCAGTGGATGCCCTTCACGGGTAGCCCCTCCTTCAGGGCCAGGCGGAAGCCCTCCAGGGCCTCCCCGGTATCCAGCTCCATCCCGAACTTGCTGTCCTTCCCCCCCGTGGCTATGTAGGGGTGGGTGGGAACCTCCAACCCCGGATTCACCCTGAGCCCCACCTCCGTTTTCTTCCCCAGCCTCCTGCATACCTCCCCCACCACCTCCACCTCCTCCAGGCTGTCCAGGTTGAGCTTCACCCCCTTTTCCACCGCCAGCTCTATCTCCCGCTCCGTCTTGGCGTTTCCGTTGAAGAAGATCCTGTCGGGGGGAACCCCCACCTTGAGGGCCACCCTGAGCTCCCCCTCCGACACCACCTCCGCCCCTGCCCCCTCCTGCTGCAGCAGCCTGCAGACCGCCAGCGTCGAGTTGGCCTTGTAGGCGTAGGCTATCACCACCCTTTCCCACCCGGAGAAGGCATCCCTGAAGCGTCTGTAGTTCTCCCTTATCCTCTCCCCGTCCAGGACGAAGAGGGGGGTCCCGAATCTCTCCGCCAGCTCCCTCGCCTCGAACCCTCCCACCCTCAGGTTTCCGTCCCCGTCCATCCTGAAGTTCCCGAACACTCTATCCCCTTTACCCCCCCTCTCTTAACCCTTCCCCCTCCTTTTTAAGGGGAAGGGAGTAGGGGGTCTGATGATAAGGACGGAGCTCTGCGAGAGGCTGGGGATCAAGTACCCCCTGATACAGGCGGGCATGGGTCCCTTCGGCACCAACCGCCTGTGCGTGGCCTGCGCCAACGCGGGAATCCTGGGCCTGATAAGCGCCAGCGCCCTGGAGTTCAAGTTCATGTCCGAAGACACCTACGAGATGTTCAGGAGGACCTTCGAACCGGGCATGGAGGGCCCCACCCCCGCGGAGACCCTGAAGAACATCTTCAGGCACACGCTGGAGCGGACCAGGGAGTCGGGGGGGATCTTTGGGGTGAACGTGATGGTCTCGGAGGAGGTGAGGGGGCCGGCGGAGGAAATGATCAGGGCCACCCTGGAGGTGAGGGAGGACGATCCGGAGATGAGGAGGAGGCTCAGGGTCCTGGTAACCTCGGCAGGAAATCCCGTTCCCTGGTCCGAGCTGATCAAGTCCTCCGACCTCTTCTGGATGCACGTGGTTCCCTCCGTGAGGGCGGCCAGGAAATGTCTGGAGGCGGGGGTGGACGGGATCATAGCCTCGGGGCACGAGGGGGGCTTTCACGTGGCCTGGGAGCCCCTGCACACCATGGTCCTCCTCCCCGCGGTGGTGGAAGCATGTCCCGGGGTGCCGGTGGTGGGGGCCGGGGGGTTCTGTGACGGGAAGACCCTGGTGGCGGCCCTGGCCCTGGGCGCCCAAGGGGTGCAGATGGGAACCAGGTTCCTGTGCACGCAGGAGAGCGACTTCGTGGACCTGTGGAAGGAGAGCATCGTGAAGGCGGGGGACAGGGGAACCGTGGTGGCCAGGGGGATCGTGGGGCCGGCCAGGTACATCAAGAGTCCCTTCTCCGAGGAGATGGTGGAGGTGACGGTGAAGTACTCCCCTGGCGTTTACACGGGGAAGCCCGACGACCTCACCACCGTCCCGGTGGAGGTCCTGCTCAAGGAGATGGAGGGCTTCCAGGCCACCTACAGGGGAGACAGGGAGAGGGCCCTCACCGCCGGAGGGGAGTGCGCCCAGAGGATCAACGACCTGCCCACCGTGAAGGAGCTGGTGGAGAGGATCATGAGGGAGGCGGAGGAGACCCTGGCCAGGCTCCGGAGCCTCTCACCTTAGTTCGTGCTGGGAAGCGGAGGAGGTCCCGTCCGGACGGGCCTTAGAGATATCCCGTATTTCCTTCCCACTCCACGGTGGAGTTGTCCGTCAGAGTCAGGTGAACCTTCACGTGGTACAGCCTTCCCCTCTTGGGATGGGTCCCGTCAGGAAGCGTCCACTTGGCCATGTCCTCCCTGAGCACCAGCTTGTGGTTCTCGGGGCTTGGGTTCCCCCCGAAGTCGGTTTCTATGACGTTGTCCACAAAGCCGATCCCGTTCCCGTAGTCCAGACCCACCGACCAGGCCGTCACGCCCCTCCCCCCGCTCGTGATCTCCACCACCACCGCGAAGTCGTAGGGTGAGACCCAGCCCGTGAAGTCCACCCAATCATCGAAGTAGACCCTGTCCACCTGGAAGAACTCCGGGGAAAGCCCTGGGCCCGGGCCTGTTCCCTGCCCGCCGGTTCTGGAGCGGGAGAGGACCGCCAGGGCGGAGGCCGCCACCACCACCAGCAGAACCACCGCCGCGAGCCCCTGATACTTCATCCCCCCTCCTCCCCCTCCTTCTTTTTAAGCCTTGGGGAAAAGGGAGAGGATGGGTTCCATTTTGAGGGTAAGGGACGTGATGTCCGGGGAGTTCCAGACCATAGGAGAGGAGGAGTTCCTCTCCAGGGCGGTGGGCATGTTCAGGGAGGGTGCGGTGAAGCCGGGGGGGGCTCTGTTGGTGGTGGACGGGAGGGGCAGATGTAAGGGGGTGCTCACGGAGCGCATGATCGTCCGCTCCAGGCTGGATCCCAGCCGGACCAAGGTGAAGGCGGTTTACCGCCCCTCCCCTCTCCTCTCTCCCGAAGATCCGGTGGAAGAGGCGGCCAGGCTGATGGTGGAGAACGACCTCAAGCACCTCCCGGTGTGCGAGAACGGTAGGCTGGTGGGGGTGGTGAAGGATCTCACCCTCCTGAAGAGGATGGCGGAGGGGGAGGAGGGAAAGAGGCAGGTGAGGGAGCTGGCCACCAGGGAGGTGAGGACCATCGACGAGAACGAGCCCCTCTCCTCCGCCCTGGCCCTCATGAGGGAGGAGGGGATCTCCAGGCTCCCCGTCACCAGGAGGGGAAAGCCGGTGGGGATCATCACCATGCACGACCTGGTGGTGCACGTGGTGAGGCCCAGGGACCAGCTGAGGTTCGGGGACCTGGCGGGGGAGAAGCCCAGGTCGCTGAGCAACCCCGTGAAGTCCCTGATGAGCGAGCCCCTCGTCTCCCTTCCCCCCACCGCCACCGTGAGGGAGGCGGTAAGGCTGATGGAGGAGAGGGACGTGGCCTCGGTGGTGCTGCTGGAGGGTGGGAGGCTGGCGGGCATCCTCACCAAGACGGACCTCCTCTCCGCCCTGGCGAGGGGGAGGGAGGAGGAAGGAGCGCACGTCCAGCTCTCCCTCCCCAGGGAGGAAGTGGAGGAAGAGGAGTATGAGCGCATGCTTTCCGAGCTCAGGGCCTTCACCCGCAAGTACTCCCCCTATCTCAGGGGTGGGAGCCTGACGGTGCACTTCAAGAGGGTGGGGGGAGGAGGGAGGCCCCTGGTGAGCTGCAGGCTGGTGATAAGAGGGAGGTTTCAGGTGGTGGGGGTAGGGGAGGGGTGGAGCTTCCTCCACTCCCTCTCCTCCGCCCTGGAACATGCGGAGAGGAGGCTGATGAGGAGGAAGGAAATAAGCGGGGACAGGAGGCTGGAGGAGAGGTTCCTGAGCAGGACCCTCTGGGTGTAGTCAGCCCAGCCCCTCCATCCTCTTCATGAGCTCCAGCGCCTCCTCCCTCCCGGCGGGGAGGACCGCACAGTAAAGCTGGCATCCCTCCCTCTCGAACTCCCTGGCCCTTTCCTCCACCTCCTCCGCCGAGACCCAGTCCTGGAGGGAAAAGACAAAGGATTCCCTCCTCTCCCCCGGTAGCCTCTCCCTGAGGAAGGAGGCCAGCCTTCCGTATTGCCTGGGGGAAAGGGCCGCGGGTATCCAGCCGTTCCCGTACCTCAGGGCCAGCTCCAGCATCCTCCTTCCCGTGGTGCCGAACCAGAGGGGGGGATGGGGCCTCTGAAGGGGAAGGGGGCGGAGCAGGGCACCCCTGGTCGAGTAGAATTTTCCCTGAAAGTTCACCTCCTCCCCCCTCCACATCCTCACCATCAGCTCCAGGGCCTCCCCCGTCCGCTCCACCCTTACCCCGTCCTTTTCCCACCTCCCGTAGGCCTCGAACTCGGGGGCGTTCCATCCCGCCCCCACCCCCACCACCAGCCTTCCCCCAGAGAGGAGGTCCAGGGAGGAGATCACCTTGGCCAGCAGCAGGGGATCCCTGAGGGGCAAGGGGGTGACGCAGGTGCCCAGCCTTATCCTTTCCGTCTTCCCCGCCAGGTAGGAGAGGAGGGTATAGGCCTCCAGCGTGAACTCCCCACCCTCGAAGGGGAGGAGGAAGTGATCCCAGACCAAAAAGACCTCCGCTCCCCTCCTCTCCGCCTCCCTGGCCATCTCCACCGCCAGGGAGGGGTCCGCGTGCCTTCCGTAGGCCGGGTAGATCAGCCCGAACCTCACTCCCTCACCTCCAGGCCGTGGAGGGGAAAAACGTTCCTCTTCACCTCGGCCACCACCTCCCTCACCTCCCTCCAGATCTCCGGAGGGGAGGTCCTTCTCTCGTCCATGAGACCCTGCAGCTTCTCCAGGGGGAAGCCGGAAAGGGAGGAGAACATCACCGTCCAGCACCTGCATACATCGGAGGGGCTGTATCCCCCTCCCCCCAGCACCAGGTACCTCCCCCCGCAGAGTTCGTGGGCCAGCTCGTGCATGATCCTGGAGAGTTCCAGGTAGCCGTGGGTGGTCAGGCCCAGCCCCACCAGCGGGTCCCTGAAGTGGCCGTCCACCCCGAACTGGTGGATGAGGACCTCCGGCCGGTAGGCCCTCAGCAGGGGGGGAACCAGCTCCCGGAAGGCGTGGAGGTAGGCGTCGTCGGAGGTGCCCCCGGGCAGGGGGACGTTGACGGAGTACCCCTTTCCCTCCCCCTCCCCCACCTCCCAGGGGTAACCCGTGCCGGGATAGATCCCCTCCCGGTGGAAGGAGATCTTCAGGATGGGCTCCCGGTAGAGGAGGTCCTGCGTTCCGTCCCCGTGATGCCCGTCTGTGTCCACCACCGCTATCTTCTTCAGTCCCTTCCTCTGCAGGTACCTGACCGCCAGAACCACGTCGTTGAAGACGCAGAACCCTGCGGCGTGGTCCCTTCCAGCGTGATGGAGCCCCCCGCCCGGGTTGAAGGCATGCTCCACCTCCCCGCTCCTCACCAGCTCCGCCCCCTTCAGGGATCCCCCCACCACCCACAGGGCCCCTTCGTATAGCTCGCTGGTGGCGGGGGTGTCGCCGTAGTCCAGGTAGCCCCTTCCCCTCTCACACATCCTCCTCACGAACTCCACGTACTCCCCGGAGTGGACCATGAGCAGGTCCTCCTCCCTGGCGGGCTCGGGCTCCACCAGCCTGGCGTATTCCCCTATCACCCCCAGCTCCCTGAGCTTCTCCACCGTCCTCCTCTCCCTCTCGGGCTGGAAGGGATGGGCGGGGCCGAAGTGGTACTTGAGGTAATGGTCGGAGTAAACCAGGGCGCTCCTCATCCTTCTCCCATTCCCTCCCCCGGAAAAAACTTAATTACGCCCTCCCCAGCCCTTGAGTGGAGGCGGACTTCCACAGGGTCAGGCTGGAGAACGGCATGACGGTGCTGGTGGAGAGGAGGCAGCAGCCCCTCTTCACCTGCGTGCTGGCCGTCAGGGCGGGGGCGGCCCACGAGCCCGCGGCGGAAAAGGGGGTGGCCCACTACCTGGAGCACTGCCTTTTCCAGGGGACGGAGACCCGCTCCTCCGAGCAGCTCTCCGCGGCCGTGGAGAAGAGGGGGGGAACGCTCAACGGCTTCACGGCGGAGGAGTTCACGGCCTTCTGGGTCAGGCTCCCCTCCCAGCACCTGGAGCTGGGGCTGGAGCTGCTGGGGGACATGCTCTTTCACTCCACCCTGGAGCCGGAGAGGCTGGAGAAGGAAAAGAAGGTGGTGCTGGAGGAGGTGAAGATGGTTCGCGACCATCCCAGGAGCCACGTGCTGGGCAGGATCAAGTCCCTCCTGTACGAGAAGCCCTTCGGGATGGAGGTGCTGGGGACCCCTTCCACCGTCAGGAGGCTGTCCAGGGAATCCCTGCTCAGGTTCAGGGAGAAGTACGCCCTTCCGGTGCTCTCGGTGGTGGGGAGGGTGGATCCGGAGGAGGTGGTGGAGCTGGCGAGAAGGTACCTTCCCTTCCCTCCCCGGCCAGAGCCGGAAGTCAGGGTGGAGAGGAGGAGAGGGGGGAGGACGGAGAGGAGGAGGGAGCTCAGACAGGCCCACCTGGCCCTGGGCTTCCACACCCCCACCCTGAAGGACCGCAGGAGATACGCCCTCTATTCCTTCCTGGCGGTGCTGGCGGAGGGGGCCTCCTCCAGGCTCTTCCAGGAGATCAGGGACAGAAGGGGGCTGGCCTACGAGGTCTCCGCCCACCTGAACCTGGGCAGGAGCTACGGCTACGCGGTCCTTTACGCGGGAACGGAGCCTGGAAAGGTGGGGGAGGTGAGGGATCTCATGCTCTCGGAGATAAGGGGGATGGAGGGGCTGGAGAGGGAGGAGCTGGAGGAGGCGAAGGAGCAGCTCATAGGGCAGCACAGGCTGATGGCGGAGAGCAGCTACCGGGTGGCCCTCTCCCTGGTCCAGGAGGAGCTGGCGGGATCCGCGGAGGAGTTCTACCGCTACGAACAGAGGCTTTCGGAGGTCAGGCTGGAGGAGGTAAGGGAGCTGGGAAGGCTGAGGGACTACTCTTATTTCTTCCTCCTTCCCGGGTGAGGGGATGAGGGAACTGGTGGAGATCTTCCTTTCCACCTGGGTTTTCGGACCGGTGGGGGGAACGGCCTGCGCCTCCCTAAGGGGATTCGGGACCGGGGAGATCCTGCTGCTGGTGACCTTGAGCAATGCCTTCATCGCCCTCCTCTGGCTGGCGGTGGCGGAGCTCCTCAGCCGGAGGCTGGTCTTCCCCCTCTTCCGTAGGGAAGAGAGGGGGGGCCTCACCCTGGCCGGTTTGGGCCTGCTGGCCTTCTCCCTGGGCTCCATGGTGGCCGTGATGACCGCCTACGCCTCGGGGATAGGGAGGAGGGCCTTCCCCCTCATCGCCCCCTGCGCCGTGGGGAGCGGAGCCCTCTGGACCCTGGGCTCCCTCGGCCTTCTCGTTTTAGTTCCTCCCCTCTGGCTCTACCTGGGGGCCGTGGTGGTCACCCTTTCTCTCCTCTCGGGCAGGCTGTATCAGCGGAGGGAGCTGGTGAGGAGGACCCTCAGGAGCTGGAGGAGGGAGCTAAGCCGGAGGCGTTCCACTCGGCAAGGGAGCTGAGGCCAGCAGCCCCTCATACCTCTCCAGGAACCTCCTCCAGTACTCCCCCGCCGCCTCCCTCTTTCCCCCCTCGAACCTCTCCCACCATCTTCTGGCGCTTTCGTTCTTCTCCGAGAGCTCCCTGGCCATGGAGGTCACGATGTCCAGCACCCTCTCGCCCTCGAAGAAGACGGGACGCACCCCCGCCCTTCGGTTGTACTCGGCTATCTTCCCCAGAATCCTCCTGCAGTGCCCGTCGTAGTCAACCTTGATCCCCCAGGCCTCCTCTAGCAGGCGGGGGAGGAGGCGCTCGCTCCATCCCCGATGGAACCTGCAGAGGCCGTTGTTCTCCGAGTACATCTCCTTAAAGGCCCTCGTAGGAGCTCCGCGAACTCCTCCGGCTCCCTGAACTCCGGTGGTAAAAGGTGAAGTACTTCCCCTGGATGGGACGGGCATGAAGTTGCCGGGACTCCAGTACATGGCGGGGGTGATGGATCCCCCCTCCCCAAAGGCCACGTAGACCGCCAGGTCCTCGAACCTCCTCCCGGTCCTCTTCACCCTCTCCCCGAACCTCCTGGTGAGCTCC
>CAZDZG010000013.1:0-7391 GCA_964509845.1 Hadarchaeota archaeon (SeqCode)
TCCTGCAGGAGCATCCCCAGGTTCTCGAAGCTCTCCCAGGCCAGGTTGGCCTGCCAGGTGTACCGGTTGGTCAGGGTGGAATGCAGATCGTGGAGCAGAGCCACGGTGGCCGCCCTCTCCAGGTTCTCGTAGTACTGCGGATGCCCGGCGAAGAACCTGGTGTAGGGGGAGATCTTGTCCGCCTCCAGGGTGTAGGATCCACCCCCGCAGACGTAGGCCCGGTAGGGGAGCATGAAGGAGGCGCCGCAGGCCCTGGCCTCCGCCAGCCAGTGCCTCCAGAGCCACCACTCGTCCTCGGAGAGGTGCAGCAGCTCGAAGACATCGGGAAAGGCCGAGAACGGTTTCTCCGGGTCGAGGGCCTCGGCCAGGAGGTAGGTGGTGAGGTTCTTGCCCGGGAGGGGCCTGAGGTAGCGGATGGTGGGATTGACCTCCGAGGTGACCGGTATCTCGAAGATCACGAAGTCCAGGAGGGGGACGAAGATCTGTTGGTTGGGCATCAGCCCGTAGGTGTTCGCCGTAACGGGAATGTCCCAGCCCGCCGCCTGTCTGGCGCGCTGGATGAGCTCGGCGATGAACTCCCTCCTGCTCCAGTACCTGGCCTCTAGATAGGCGACTTGAAGCTGCGGGTTGGGATCATCCCAATAGTGCTCTCCCCCGTGGGCCAGCAGGTACTCCCGGTAGCTGAAGGAGGAGAGGTCGGTTATCCCGAAGAGCCTCTGCAGCTCCTCGGGGGAGTAGTGCTCGGCCAGGTAATCGTTGAAGGCCTGCATGCAGTAGTCGCAGAAGCAGTTCCCCAGCTCTCCCGGCTCATCGATGAGGATCCCGTCCACGCCGCCTCTGGCCTGCTCCTCGATCCTGCTTATGAGGAACTCCCTCCAGAGCGGGTGGTTGCCGCACATTTCGTAGAGATCCTTTTCCCCCAGGAACTGTATGGGGTTGCCGTAGATGTCCCTCTTGGCGGCCTCCGCCCTGAGCCTCAGGTTTTCGGTGGTTTTGGACTGTACCGTGGGGAAGTTGGCGGTCACCTTGAAGCCGTGGCGGTGCAGCGTTTCCACGTAATCCCTCTCTTCCTCGTTGACTCCACCGTAGTAGACGGAGAAGGCGGTCCCCGTGGCGCCCACCTCCTCCAGGTACCCGGGCGGGGGCTGGTCGAAGACCCAGAGGTTTCCCTTATCCAGCCAGTCCCGGGTGAAGGTGTAGGGTGGCCTCCCCTCCTCCCCCCCTTTGGGGTGCAGGAAGAAAACGGCCAGAACCGCTAGGAGAAGAACGAGGAGAAAGGTTGCCGCGAGGGTCTTTTTCATTTTTCACATCCTTTGGGATTTCTTCTTTTCACTACGTGGTGCGGTATAAAAAGGTTCGGAAGCTTTATAGTGAAGGGGGAGAAAAAAAGGAAGAATGCCCACGGCCGATGATTTCACCAGGCCGGTGGAATGGCTTCCCGACGTGGCTTACGAGTTCGCTAGGATGATCAGGGAATGGGGGGAGCGAAGGTACCGCCCCCTCAGGAGGAAGATAGACGAGGACTGGAGGGAGCACAGGCTGGTGGAGCCCCTCCTCAAGGAGGCCCTGGTGGACCTGGGGATCAACAAGGCCCTCTGGCCCTCCGAGTACGGGGGGATGGACCTTCCCAGGGAGGTGCTGGGGACCATGACGGCGGTGATGAGCGAGGAGCTGGGAAGGCTGGACTCGGGCTTCGCCGTCTCCGTTCTGGTTTCCCTCTGGCCCATGGTGATGATCGCGGTGGAGCCCCACCGGAACTGGAGGTTGATCGAGGAGTTCGCCCCGAAGTTCTGCGGGGAGGAGCTCTACGTGGGGTGCAACGCCATGACGGAGCCCCAGGGGGGATCGGACATCGAAAACCTGGAGGGTATGAAGGGGAGGACCATCAGGACCATCGCCAGGCTCGAGGGGGACGAGTGGGTGATAAGGGGGCACAAGCTCTGGCCCACCAACTCGGGAAAGGTGGCGGATCTCTTCGGGGTGGTCTGCACCACCGATCCCTCCGCCGGGGAGGAGGGAATAGCCTACATCTACGTCCCGGCGGACGCGGAGGGGGTGAGGGTGGGGGAGCCCTACCAGAAGGCGGGGATGGCGGCGGACATGAACACGGACATCTGGTTCGAGGACGTGAGGGTCCCGGCCCACTACCGGGCCCACGGCCCCGGCCTTGACGCCAAGTACTTCAGGGAGCTCATCACCCTGGCCAACATCGCCACCGCGGGCTTCTCGGTGGGGGTGATCAAGGACACCTACGAGATCGTGAAGAAATGGGTGGACGAGAGGGTGGTGGCGGGGAAGCCCCTGAAGGAGCACTCCATAAGCGCGGTAAACCTGAGCGAGATAGCCACCGCCGCCGAGATCTGCACCCACGCCCTCTACATGGCGGCCAGAATGTACGACCGTCCGGAGATCTACGGGGAGCCCTGGTCCCAGCGGGTGGTGGCCAAGACCAGGGCGGTCTCCCTCTTCTGCAGCGATCAGGCCGTCCACTGCACCAACAGGGCCATGGAGCTCATGGGCTCCTACGGTTACTGCAGGGAGTTCGACGTGGAGAAGCACTGGAGGGACTCCAAGATGCTTACCCTGTGGATGGGCGGAAGACAGCTGGACATGATAGAGATCACTAGGTACTTCTTCGATTGCCGAACCCTGTAGGACCTGGGGAAGGGGCTCAGTAGCTCTCCTCGTACTCTTCCTCTTCCCATTCTTCCCAGCCGGTTTCCGTTTCTTCCTCCGGAGGGACCTCGGGTTCGGGGGGTCTCTCGGGAACGGGAGGCTTCTTGGCCTTCTTCTTGGCCTTCTTCCCCTTTTTCTTGCACTCGGGCATTTGAAAGAAAGAGGGAAGAGGGATTTAAAAGCCTTTGGGGTCGCCCCGTTTCTTCAGGATCTCCACCCTCCCCCGGTCGGCGTCCACCTCCACCAGGTCCCCCGTTTCGAGCCGGCTCAGGTCCACCCTGTCCACGCAGGGTATGTCGGCCAGGATCACCCCGGCGGCCACGATGGGCTCGGCCTCCTCGTTCACCACCGCCAGGGGGGCCACCCCGTTTTTCTTCAGGGCGTAGAGCACGTAGGAGCCCACGGTGGAGCCCTTCCCCCTGGGAAAGACCAGGATCTTCCCCGCCACGCACCTCCCCTCCAGCTCGTGTCCCCTCTCCACCACCACCCCCGTCCTGGGGTCCACCCCCCCGTAGAAGCTCAGGGGGAAGCGGGAGACCAGGGCCTCACCCCTGGCCCTTCCGGGGTTCACCGTCCTTCCCCTCACCCCAGCGCCCCCTCCAGCAGCCTCTCCGGGGTGGAGAAGACGGCCCTAACCCCGCACAGGCCCGGGAGGTAGTGGGCGGCCTTGGCGGAGTCCACCCCCACCGTTTCAAAACCCATCCTCTCCAGCGGGGAGACCACGGCGCAGGTGTCCGCCACGACCTTCACCCCCGCTCTCCCCGCCTCCTCCACCAGCCCCAGGCGGGAGGCCTCCTCCTTCACCCTCCTGGAGGTGCAGATCCAGACCGGCTTCTTAACCCTCCTCCCCCGCAGGAGGGAGACCGCCCTGGAGAGCTCCCGGAGGGAGGCGTGGGGACACCCCAGCACCACCAGCTCCGGCTCCTCCCCGGTGCTCAGGAGCTCGTAGGAGGCCCTCACCTCCTCCCTCCCCACCCTCACCCTCTCCAGCCCCTCCGTCTTCACCCCGCCTGCCTCCGGCGTGATCCCCTCCACGTGGAAGAGGGCCACCGCCCCGGAGGCGGCCATGGAGGCCGCCAGGGCCTTGAGCTCCTCCGTTCCCCCCCTTATCCCCCGGAAGTACGGGATCCCCCCTCCCACCTCCCTGCCCACCCAGTAACCCAGGGCGCTGAAGTCCGAGGGCCCCTCCAGCTCCCCCTCCACCTCCACGATCACGGTGGGCCGCCTGTTCTCCTCCAGGTGCAGGCCGTACCTGGGGGTGAGCCCGCAGATGGCGGCCGCCAGGGCGGAGGGTCCTCCCTCCCGGTTGGTCCTGGCTCCCAGCACGGAGTTGGAGAAGGAAACGGCCGAAGATTCCGCCCAGGCCAGGTGTTCCCCGAAGGAGGGAGAGAGGCCGGCCAGGTAGGGGGTGCAGGTGGCGGTCAGCTCGGCCCCCAGCCTCTCGAAGGCCCGGAGGATCCTGAACTGCTTCTCGGCGAAGTCCTCGGGGAAGCCCAGCCCCCTCCACTCCTCCAGGTCCAGCCCGGCGGGGTTGAGGGCGGTCCTCACCCTCACCCTGGCCCCCTTCCCCGCCAGGTCCTCCAGGAACTCCAGCCCGGGGTCCCCGAGGGATTTGTAGGAGACCCCGGAGACCTGGCAGGAGGAGACGGGTATCATCCTGTCGGCCCCGTAGATCTCCCCCAGCCTGACCAGGAGCCTGAACATCCTCTCCACCACCTCCCCCTCCTCCCCCTCCAGCATCCTCTCCTGTTCCCTGGTCAGGTACGTCCTCTCACCTCCAAGGGCCGGAGGAAGAGGGAGCGGGGTCGGTCCGAGGGGATGGTGAGGTCGAAGCCCACCTTGGTGGTCATGGCCGTCTCGGGGTCGGCGGAGGGGTCGAGCGAGGACCCCCTCTCCCTCTTCACCACCATTCCCCTGTCCCCCTGGAAGCGCGTGGCCATGGCCCACTCCACCTGCCGGGGATCGGTGGGGTCGATGTCCTCGTCCACCACCCACACGTGCTTGAGGGAGGGGTGGCCCCTGAAGGAGGCCTCGATGGCCCTGATCCCGTCGTCGGGCCTCCTCTTCCTTATGCTCACCACCGCGTGCAGCCAGCAGCACCCGCCGGGCGTCAGATGGACCCCTAGGCACTCGCACACCTTGTTCACCTCCCTGAAGATGGTGGGCTCCCTGGGCATGCCCATGAGGACCCTGTGCTCGGGCCCTGCAGGCAGGATGGCGTGGTAGAGGGCCCCCTCCTTCGCGAAGAGCCCCTTGAGCCTGGCCACCCTCTGCTTCCTGACCAGGTCGGGCGTGCCGGTGAGGTCCAGGAAGGGGCCCTCCTCCCTTTCCTCCCCCGTGAGCTCCATGATCATCACCACCTCCGCCTCGGGCACGAGGTGTCCCCCCACCTCCACCACCCTGGTGGGGGCCAGGGCCGCCGCCATCCCCAGCTCGCTCCTGCCCAGCTCCAGCGAGGTGGCGGCGGAGAGGAGGACGTGGGGGGCGCAGCCCACGCAGACCGCGAATTCCCTGAGGCCCCTTTCCAGGAAGGTGTGAAGGTGGCGGGGAAGGATCCTGATCACCACCTCGTTCCTTCCCACCACCATCATCCGGTGGAAGGAAAGGTTGATGCCAAGCTCGGGATCCCTGGCCACCACCACCCCTCCCGTGAGGTACCTGCCCCCGTCGAAGGGGTAGTGGAGGAGGATGGGGAGGAGCCCGAGGTCGGGGGGGAGCTCCCGGTACCCCCTGGCCTTGATCCTCTCCGGCTCCCCCGGCCGCTCTATCGCCCTCAGGAGGGTGCGCAGGAGCTCCCCTGGCTTCACCCCCAGTGCCAGGGCCACCAGCTCCCTGGAGGCGCAGACGTTGGAGACCACCGGGAAGGAGGAGCCCCTCACCCTCTCGAAGAGGATGGGCCTCTCCCCCGCCCTCCGGATGAGGGAGGCGATCTCGTACCTGGTGCTCACCCCCTTCTTCACCCTCAGGAGGAGTCCCCTCCTGTCCAGCCTTCGCACGAATTCCCTGAGCGTCACCCCTTTCCCTCCCATCTGCGGTACAGGCTGTGCTCCACCCCCAGCACGTCCAGGATCCTCCCCACCACGAAGTCCACCAGCTCGGAGAGGGTGCCGGGGCGGTGGTAGAAGGCCGGGCAGGCCGGGAGCACCACCGCCCCCGCCCTCTTCACCCTGACCATGTTCTCCAGGTGGATGAGGCTGAGGGGGGTCTCCCTCGGCACCAGCACCAGCGGCTTTCCCTGCTTGAGCATGATGTCCGCCGCCCTGGTGATGAGGTTGCCCGCCACCCCTCCCGCTATGCAGGCCAGGGTTTTCATGCTGCAGGGAACGATCACCATCCCGTCCGCCGGATAGGAGCCGCTGGAGAGGGGGGAGGTGAGCTCCTTTTCCCCGTAGCTCCTGGTGGCCAGCCCCCTCACCTCCTCCGGTTCCTTCCCCATCTCCAGCCTGAGCACCTCCTCCCCTGCCTCCGAGAGGATCAGGTCGGTTTCTATCCCCTTTTCCCTGCAGACCTCGAGGAAGCGCACCCCGTAAACGATCCCGCTGCAGCCCGTCAGGGCCACGATGAGGTGCATCGTTCCGTCTTCCCCCGCAGGGTTAAAAGGCTCCCCGAAGGAGAGACAAGGGATGGTTGGCGAGGGCCTCCTGGTGGCGGGCCTCCTCCTGGTCCTGGTCGGCCTCCTCCTGCTGGTGCTGGGAATGCTTGGGGCGGGTGGAAGGGTGGAGGGGGGAGGGGTGGTGGTGATAGGGCCCTTCCCCATAGCCTTCGGCACCTCCCAGAGGATGGCGAAGGTCATGGCGGCGGTGGGGCTGGCGCTGGCCCTCCTTTTCCTGTTCCTCCTCCTCAGGGGCTGGAAAGGATTTTAGGGGGGTGGGGAAAGGAAGGAGGGTCGGGATGGGGCTGTTCGGAAAGAGAAGGTACCGCAGGTGGAACAAGGAAGAGGTGCTGGAGGAGCTGAGGAAGTGGAAGGAAAAACACGGGAGGGCCCCCACGGCCAGGGAGGTCTCCCCCCTCCTCCTGAGCGCGGCGGTGAGGCACTTCGGCTCCTGGGCCGAGGCCAAAAGGAGGGCCGGGCTGGAGGTCTATCCCCCCGGAAGGAAAGCGTCTAAGTAGGCCTCCTCCAGAAGAGAAGATGGACGTCTACTCCGCGATAAGGGAGAGGAGGAGCGTCAGGGCCTACCGTCCCGATCCCGTTCCCGAGGAGGTTCTGAGGAGGGTGCTGGAGGCGGCCAGGCTGGCCCCCTCGGCCAAGAACCTGCAGCCCTGGAAGCTGGTGGTGGTGAGGGATCCCGAGCGGAGGAGGAGGCTGGCGGAGGCGGCCATGGGGCAGAGCTTCGTGGCGGAGGCCCCGGTGGTGATAGCGGCGGTGGCCCTGGATCCGGAGAGGGTGATGAGGTGTGGGGTCCCCTCCTACGCGGTGGATGTGGCCAT
The DNA here is from genome assembly GCA_964509845.1 of Hadarchaeota archaeon (SeqCode). Classification (GTDB taxonomy): domain Archaea; phylum Hadarchaeota; class Hadarchaeia; order Hadarchaeales; family WYZ-LMO6; genus WYZ-LMO6. Next base: position 7,105 of record CAZDZG010000013.1, read on the forward strand.
AGCGGTGGACCACCTCACCCTGGCGGCCGTTCAGGAGGGGCTGGGAACCTGCTGGATAGGCTCCTTCTCCCAGGACGAGGTGAGGAGGATCCTGGGAATCCCCGAGAGGTACAAGGTGGTGGCCCTTCTCCCCCTGGGCTATCCGGCGGACGAGCCCCTTCCCAAGTACCGGAAGGAACTGAGCGAGCTGGTCTGCTACGAGACCTTCAGGGAGTAGGCCGGATCCTCCCCACGGGGCAGGCCTTCACGCATTCGAAGCAGTGGTAGAAGGTGCCCAGCGTGGTGGT
>CAZDZG010000013.1:7491-25715 GCA_964509845.1 Hadarchaeota archaeon (SeqCode)
CGGGGCAGGCCTTCACGCATTCGAAGCAGTGGTAGAAGGTGCCCAGCGTGGTGGTCTGCCAGAGGTTCAGGAAGGTGGGATCGAAGGTGAGCTGGCTCCTCTCCTCGGCCCCCCTGCCCGCCAGCTCGGAGAGGAAGGCCGCCGCCCCTGGGGGGCCGTACCTCAGCAGGTTGACGGCGCACCCGAAGACATCCACCCTCTGCCCCTCTTCTATGGCCCCCACCGGGCAGGCCTTCAGGCACCTCCCGCATCTTCTGCAGATCCCTTCCACCTTTCTCCCGTCGGGGCGCAGGGGGGCCTCGGTCAGGACTCCCCCTATCCTCACCCTGGGTCCGAACCTCTCCGTCACCAGAAGCCTGCTCAGCCCCAGCTCCCCCAGCCCGGCCGCCACGGCCGCGTGGCGCAGGGAGAACTCCCCCCTCAGACCGAACTTGCCCTCCCCCATGTCCAGCGGAAGGGCCACGGGAACGGAGAGGGAAGGGAAGCCCCTGTCCTCCAGGAAGCGCACGAGCTCCCTCCCTATCAGGCCCAGCTTCTGATAGGTGCAGTAGGTGTCGTACTGGGCCATCCTGAGATCGTTCAGGGCCGCTTCCGACTGACCGCATAGGAAGACCACGCAGGAGGAGGCCCGCGGGAGGAGGGAGGGGTTCCGGTCCTCCACCTCCTCCACGGCGCATATCCCCACCAAGTCCGCCCCCAGCTCCACCGCCTTCCTCTTGACCTCCTCCTCCAATCCCATCCCAAAGGCTAGCGGGTCCAGTTTAATAATCCCTCTCCCGAGTCCGGAGATGGGGCTGGAGGAGATCTGGAGGAAGATCCCCTCCATGGAGTGCGAGGAGGGATGCAGCGAGTGCTGCTTCTGGCCCAGCCGCACCCCCCTGGAGGAGGAGAGGGTCAGGGAGTGGCTCAGGGAGAGGGGAAGGGAGGAGAGGGTGGGAAGGGTGGGGGAGAGGTGTCCCTACGCGGAGGGGGGCAGGTGCTCCATCTGGCCCGTTCGCTTCCTGCCCTGCAGGCTCTTCGGGGTGGTGGAGACGGTCAGGTGCCCCAGGGGAAAGGGGCCGGAGAGGTTCCTGACGGAGGAGGAGGCCGTGGCCCTAATCCTGGAGCTGGACGCGGAGAACCGGCGCTTCCTGAGGGAAAAGGGCCCTTCCGGGGAAAAGGCTTAACCCGGCCGGAAGGGAGGGGAGAAGGTTGAGGGGGATCAGGGAGGTGGCGCTGCTAGGGCCAGAGGGCACCCACACGGAGAGGGCGCTGGAGGCCCTGGGGGACCTGCTCCCCCGGCGCGTCCGCAGGAGGTACCTCTCCCCGGTGGCCGAGGTCTTTGAGTACGTCTCCACCCATCCGGGGGCGCTCGGGGTGGTGCCCGTGGAGGACTCGGTGGAGGGGGAGGTTCCCTTCGTCCTGGACCTCCTGAGGAGGTACCACAGGCTCAGGGTGGTAAGGGAGATCAGGATGCCGGTGGTCCATCACCTGCTGGCCAGGCACGACAGGCTGGAGAGGATAAGGGTGGTGGCCTCCCACCACCAGGCCCTCTCCCACTGCAGGAGGTACCTTAGGCTGAACCTCCCCCACGCGGAGCTCAGGGAGATGCCGAGCACGGCGGCGGCCGCCGAGCTGGCGGCCTCCGACCCCTCGGTGGCGGCCGTGGCCGGGGAGAGGGCGGCCAGGATCTACGGGCTCAGGGTGGTGAGGAGGAACATCCACGACCAGGGCATGAGCTATACCAGGTTCTTCGTCCTGAGCCAGGTCCCCTTGCCCGGCATCAGGCCCGTCAAGACCTCCGTGCTGCTGGAGCTCGCGGAGGACAGGCCCGGGATCCTGCAGGAGATCCTGAGGGAGTTCTCCAGGAGGGGGATCAACCTAACCAGGATAGAGTCGAGGCCCGACAGGGGGGTGCTCGGGGAGTACGTGTTCTTCGTGGACTTCGAGGGGAGGGCGGGGGAGAGGAGGGTGGAGGAGGCCCTGAGGGCGGTGGAGGGGAAGAGGGTGCATGTGAGGGTGCTGGGCTCCTACGACGTGAGGGAGCTGAGGGGGGAGGAGGAGGGGAGGCCGCCCATGCTGGGGAGGGAGGAGGGGGAGATGGCGGGGCTGAGGCTGGGAAGGGAGAAGGCTTTCATAAGGAGGAGGGGTAGGAGGGTGATGGCGGGGGACCAGATCAGGCAGGGGGAGCTGGTGAGGGTGAGGACCCCCTCCGGGGACAGGCTGGCCCTGGTGGTCTCCTCGGACAGGTACAACAGGCTGGGGAAGGAAGTGGTGGTGGTGCCGGTGGTGGAGGGGAAGGGGGAAGGGGAGCTGGACTACGGGCTCTCCGAGGGGGACCTGAGGTTCGCGGGGCTGAAGGGGCCCAGGGCGGTGAGGATGGGGGTGCTTCTGACCGTGGAGAAGGAAAAGGTGAAGAGGGAGGGGAAGCTTCCCTCCACCACGGTCAGGGAGATCCTCTCGGGCCTGGCGGAGAGGGTCCTCAGCCTGGAGTCCTAATAAGGGCCCTCCCCCACCTTTCTGGATGTCGGAGCTGGACCTGGCGGTCTCCCTGGCCCTCAGGGCGGGGGAGCTGCTGAGGGAGGGCTTCAGGAGGGGAGGGTTTGCGGGGCTGCGCCGGACGGCGAAGGGCCTCACCACCCCCTACGATCTGAAATCGGACAGGTTGCTGGTGGAGGGGCTCTCCTCCCACTTCCCCGACCATAACCTCTGGACGGAGGAAACGGGACTGGTGGACAGGGGTTCCGAGTACACCTGGCTGGTGGACCCGCTGGACGGCACCACCAACTTCGCCTCGGGCAACCCCCTTTTCTGCGTCAGCCTGGCCCTCCTGAGGGGGGGAAGGCCCGTGCTGGGCGTGACCTTTCTCCCCGTGCTGGGGGAGCTCTACCTGGTGGAGAGGGGGAAGGGGGCCTTCCTGGAGAGGACGGAGACGGGGGAGAGGTTCCGCCTCAGGGTCTCGGAGGTGGACAGGCTGGAGGAGGCCTACCTTTACTCCTGCGAGGGGAGTGAGACGGACAGGGGAAGGACGGGGAGGATGGTGGGGATCCTCTATCCCAGGGTGAGGGACCTGAGGAAGCTGGGATCGGCGGGAGTGGAGGCCAGCTGGGTGGCCTGCGGGAGGGGGGATGCCTATGCCGCCACCGCCCTCCAGCCCTGGGACGTGGCGGCCACCGTCCCGCTGGTGGAGGAGGCGGGGGGAAGGGTGACGGGCTTCAGGGGGGAGGAGTGGAGGCCGGAGAGGATGGATCTGATCTTCTCCAACGGGAGGCTGCACGGGAGGCTGGTGGACCTGCTCTCGGCCCTCTAGTTAAAAAGGGGGGAGGGGAAAGAGGGGAGGATGAGGCCCCAGCACCTGGGCCTGATACCGGACGGAAACAGGAGGTGGGCCAGGGAGCACGGCCTCGAGGTTTGGCAGGGTCACGAGAGGGGGGTGAGGGTGCTGGAGGACTTCCTCCACTGGTGCCTGGAGGAGGACATCCCGGAGGTGACCGTTTACACCCTTTCCCTGGAGAACCTGGAAAGGAGGCCGCAGGAGGAGCTCAGGCACCTCTACAGGCTGATGAACTCCTGCCTGCGCAGGCTGGAGGGGGACCGCACCCTGCACGAGGAGGAGGTGAGGGTGAGGGTGGTGGGAAGGCTGCACAGGCTTCCCGATTTCCTCCTCTCCGGGGCCAGGAGGGTGATGGAGGCCACCCGCCACTACCGCCGCAGGCACCTGAACTTCCTCATCGCCTACGGGGGCCAGGACGAGCTCCTGAGCTGCGTCAGGCGCCTCCTCTCCAGCAGGCCCGCCAGGCTCACCAGGCAGGTGCTGGAGAGGTACCTGTGGGTGAGGAGGCCCCTGGACATGCTGATAAGGACGGGAAAGGAGTACAGGCTCTCCAACTTCCTCCTCTACCAGGCCGCCTACGCCGAGCTCTTCTTCGTGGACAAGTACTGGCCCGACTTCACCAGGGAGGACCTCAGGAGGTGTCTGGAGGAGTTTGAGAGGAGGCAGAGGAGGATGGGGGGCTGAGCCTCCTCAGCCTGAGCCTGAAGGTCTCCCCCTCCACCTCCCAGTCCCTCACCAGACCCTCCCCCCCCACCTCCTCCCTCCTGCGGACGGTTAACCTCTCTATCCTGACCTCCCTCCGGAGGTAGTCCAGGTGGGGCTCCAGCAGCCTGGCCTCCTCCTCCCCCATCCCCAGCTCCGCCTCCACCCTCTCCTCCATCTCCAGCCCCAGTTCCTTCCTCATCACCTGCAGGCGCCTCACCAGCTCCCTGGCCAGGGCCTCCCCCCTGAGCTCGGGGGAGAGCTCCCTGCTCACGGCCACCGTCCTACCCTCCGCCTCCACCACCGAGTACTCCCCCGGGGGAAGGGCCTGCCCGGGACCCAGCAGGACCACCTTCTTGCAGTTGAACCTCTCCCTGAGGAAGCCCTCCAGCTCCCGGAGGAGCTCCACCTCCTGGGCGGAGCGCAGCCTCAGCACCACCTCCGCCACCGGCCACCTGAGCTTGAGCCCCGCCCCCTGCCTGGCCTCCGCCACCCGCTCGGTCAGGAAGCGGGCGAGCTCCATGGCCCTCTCCAGCTCTTCGTCCCTCCACTCCTCCTCCGGGGAGGGCCAGTCCAGCAGGTGGACGCTCTCCGGGCGGTGGGGCTCCACGGGCCTCACCAGCTGGGAGTACATCACCTCCGAGAGGTGGGGGGCGAAGGGGGCCAGGAGGGGAAGGAGGGTGCTGAGGCAGCGGTAGAGGACCGCGTAGGCCGCCAGCTTGGAGGGGTGATCCCTCTCTATCCAGGTCCTGGGGCGGATGGCCTTGACGTACCAGCGGCTCAGGTCCTCCAGGATGAAGGAGAGGAGGGCCCTGGAGGCCCGGTGGAGCTCGCACCTCTCCAGGGCCCCGGTGACCTCCCTCACCAGCCCCTGGATCCTGGAAAGCATCCACCTGTCCTCGGGGAGGAGGTGGGGGCGTAGCTCCTCCAGAGAGGCCCGGGAGGGATGGAAGGAATCGAGGGACATGTAGGTGGTGGCGAAGACGTGGACGTTCCAGAGGACCTGCAGGGTCCTGGCCACCTGCCTAAGCTCCTTCAGGTTGAACTTCAGGTCCTCCCAGGGGGGGTTGGCGGAGAGGAGGTAGAGCCTGAGGGCATCCGCCCCGTACTCCTCCGCCACCTCTATGGGGTCTATCACGTTCCCCAGCGACTTGGACATCTTCCTCCCCTGGGCGTCGAGGGCGAAGCCGTGGGTGAGCACCCTCCGGTAAGGGACCTCCCCCAGGGCTATCACGGAGGAGACCTGCTGGGCGTAGAACCACTTGGTCACCTGGTCCTCTCCCTCGGTGATGAAGGCGGAGGGCCAGAGCTTCTCAAAAAGTTCCCTCCGCTGGGGGAAGCCCAGGCTGGCCCAGGAGGCAATGCTGGAGTCGAACCACACGTCCAGCACGTCGGGCACCCTCCTCATCTCCCCCCCGCACCTCGGGCACCTCCCCCGCAGCCCGTCCAGCTCGGAGCGATGCAGGTCGATCTCCCCCTCCTTTCCCGTGAGCTCCCTGAGCTCCCTGAGGCTTCCCACCAGGACCGAGTGCCCGCAGGACCCGCAGGTCCAGAGGGGGAGGGGGATGCCCCAGTATCTCTGCCTGGAGAGGCACCAGTCCCCCACCGAGCGAACCCCGTTGACGTACCTCTCCCTCACCCAGCCAGGCACCCACTCCACCCGCTCGTTCTTCTCCAGCAGGAGGGGCTTGATCTCGGAGACCTTCAGGAACCACTGCTCGGTGGCCCTGAACAGGAGGGGGGTCTTGCACCTCCAGCAGTGGGGATAGGTGTGCAGGACGGTTCCCCCCTTCACCAGCAGTCCCTTCCTGCGCAGGTCCTCCAGCACCACGGGATCCGCCTCCTTCACGAAGAGCCCCGCGTACTTCCCCGCCTCCTCCGTGAACCTGCCGTCGGGACCCACGGGGCTGAAGACGGGAAGCCCGTATTCCTTCCCCACCTGGAAGTCCTCCTCCCCGAAGCCCGGGGCGGTGTGCACGCAGCCCGTCCCCTCCTCCAGCACCACGTGGGTCCCCAGGATCACCCTGTGATGGGGCTCGAACTCCCTCTGCTTCGGAACCTCCTCCAGCAGGGGGTGCTCGTACCTCGTTCCCTCCAGCTCCCTCCCCCTTACCCTCTCCAGGATCCTGTACTCCCCCCACCCCAGCTCCTTCGCCACCCTGGGCACGGTCTCCTCCGCCAGCACGTAGACCTCCCCTCCCACCTCCACCCTGGCGTAGGTGAAGTCGGGGTGGACGCAGACCGCCAGGTTGGCGGGAAGGGTCCAGGGGGTGGTGGTCCAGATGAGGAGGTACTCGTCCCTGCCCTTCACCCTGAAGCGGACGTAGAGGGAGGGGTCCTCCACCTCCTGGTACTCCCCCCTCACCTCGTGCTCGGCCAGGGCGGTCTCGCACCTGGGACACCAGTGGATGACCCTCAGGTCCTTCTGCAGCAGGCCTTTCTCGTGGGCCTTCTTCAGCGTCCACCAGGCCGACTCGATGTACTCGTTGGTGAGGGTGAGGTAGGGCTCCTCCCAGTCCATCCAGACCCCCAGGCGCTTGAACTGCTGGGTCATGAGCCTGACGTGCTCCAGCGCCCATCTCCTGCACTCCTCGATGAACCTCCCCACCCCCACCTCCCTCTCTATGTCCTTCTTCGACCGTATCCCCAGCCTCTCCTCCACCATCACCTCGATCGGGAGGCCGTGGCAGTCCCAGCCGGGCTGGCGGCGGACGTTGAAGCCCCTCATGGTCCAGTACCTGAGGAAGACGTCCTTCAGGACCTTGTTCCAGGCCGTGCCCAGGTGGATGGAGCCGCTGGCGTAGGGTGGCCCGTCCAGGAAGTAGAGGGGTGGGGCGTCCTTCCTCTTCTCTTGAACCTTCCGGTAGATCCCCTCCTCCTCCCACCACCTCTGGATTTCCCTCTCCGCCTCTGGGGGCCGGTAGGAAGCCGGGGCTGGCTTCATGGTCAGATATCGTTGGTGGAGGCCCTTAAAACGGATGCGTCAGGTCCTCCCCCTTCCCAGCACCATCCTCCAGGCCCTGGCGGCGATCCTCACCCCCACCGCGATCAGGGCGATGCCGCTCAGGGTGACCGCCACGGCGTAGACGACGCCGGAGGGGTTCCCCGCCGCCGCCAGGCCGCTGCCTATCAGGCAGAGGATTCCCGCCAGGAAGAGGGAGGTGGTGGTCAGCGCCCCCGGCCAGGGATGGCTGAGGGCCACCAGCACCAGAAGGCCACCGGTGGCCAGGAGCCCCACGCTCATCACCAGCCTGGGGCCCACCTCCTTGGCCAGGTCCACCCCGTGGTTGATCAGCAGGGCCCCCACCAGGCAGAGCACCCCGCCCAGCAGCAGCAGGCCCAGGTTCCTGGGGACCTCGGAGGGAATCCTCTGGGGGGCGTAGCCCAGGCCCGGCAAGCTCTCGGAGAAGGAATGAGCGCGAGTATTTAGCCCAGGCGGTTAAGTTATTTATCCGCCCCTCCGAGGGAGGAGGATAGCGTGGAGGAGACGGAGATCTGGACGGAGAAGTACAGGCCACGGAAGCTGGACGAGATGGTGGGGCAGGAGGAGATAGTGAGCAGGCTGAAGAACTTCGTGAAGACCAAGGCCCTTCCCCACCTCCTCTTCGCCGGGCCCCCGGGAACGGGGAAGACCACCGCCGCCCTCTGCCTGGCCAGGGAGCTCTTCGGGGAGGGATACTGGAGGCAGAACCTGCTGGAGCTCAACGCCTCCGACGAGCGGAAGATCGAGACCATAAGGACGAAGGTAAAGGACTACGTTCGCACCATGCCCATAGGGGAGGTCCCCTACAAGATCGTGCTGCTGGACGAGGCCGACGCCCTCACCCCCGAGGCCCAGCAGGCCCTGAGGAGGATGATGGAGATGTATGCCAGGAACTGCCGGTTCATCCTGGACTGCAACTACTCCAGCAGGATCATAGAGCCCATCCAGTCAAGGTGCGCCCTCTTCCGCTTCCGCAGGCTCACGGATGAGGACGTGAGGAAGATGCTGCGGAGGATAGCGGAGAAGGAAAAGCTGACGTTGGACCCGGAGGCGGAGGAGGCCATCATCTACGTGAGCGGGGGGGACCTGAGGCACGCCATCAACCTGCTGCAGGCGGCGGCCGCGCTGAGGAAGCACGTGACGGAGAAGGCGGTCTACGAGGTGGCCTCCCTGGCCCATCCCCGGGAGGTCAGGGAGATGGTGGAGCTGGCCCTGCGCGGAGAGTTTGAGGAGGCCAGGAAGAAGCTGCACCAGCTGATGATCGAGCAGGGCCTCTCGGGTGAGGACATCCTCAACCAGGTGCACAGGGAGATCCTCAACCTGAAGATCCCGGAGAGGAAGAAACTGGAGCTGGTGGAGAGGGTGGGGGAGTTCTCCTTCAGGATCGTGGAGGGGGCGAACGAGAGGATCCAGCTGGAGGCCATGCTGGCCCAGTTCGCCCTGACGGGAGCCTCCTAGAGCTCCCTCTCCAGCTCCACCCACTCCCCCTTCCTTCCCCTTTCCCTCAGGCCCATCTTGCGCATGAGGGAGAGGGAGGGCTGGTTGGTCTCCAGCACCCTGACCCTGACCCTGGGGAAGCGATCGGAGCGGAACCTCCTCAGCTCCTCCTCCATCAGGAGCTCCCCCACCCTCCTCCTCCGGTGGTCCGGGTGCACGCAGATCTGGTAGACCCAGGCCTCCCCCGCCAGGCTGGGTAGCCCCACGATGAAGCCCACCAGCTGCTCCCCGGAGAAGGCCAGCAGGAAGTACCTGGGGAAGCAGAGGGCCAGGTACTCGTAGGTCCCCTTCACGGAGGCCCTGAGGGGCTGGCAGAGCCTGGCCAGGGCCTCCACCTTCCCCGCATCCTCCTCCGTGGCCTCCCTCAGCTCGTAGCCCCCCATCATCTCCTTTCCGCCTTCCGCCGTATAAGGGGTCGTTGACCGTTCCCAAAGGGGCTGAATTACGGTGATCGTTCGCTCATCGAGCCGGGGCTGAAAAATGGAGGCTCGCAGCCATTCGCTTTGGGGATACCAAGCGGAGCTAGCATCGCCCTCCTGAACTGCTGGGCAGAGGTTCCTCTGCCCGGCCTTGCACGTGAAGATCTGTTCTTCCTGAGGCCCAGGAGTTCCAAATCACGTGGGGGTAGGAGTGGTGGTCCAGACAGATCACCCGGGGTTTTCGGGCCCCCCAACGGAAGAAGCCCAGCTTCATTCCTTTCCAGACCGTCACCCTCCTTTGGAGCCCCAGATCCAAACCCATTCCTGCTCGTCCAATCCCTGCTGGAGAGCTGGGCCTCAGGGAGGCGGAAGGTTTTCACCGGAGCTTCGGGCCGCTCGGCCGGGGGTCGGACCTTTCTTAAGCACCCTCTCCCCCTCTAGGAGATGGTCTCGTGCGGGAGGTGCGGGGGGAGGGCGGAGGTCAGGCCGGAGGGAAGGCCGCTGTGCGGGAGGTGCTTCACGGAGCTCTACGAGAGGAGGGTGGGGGAGACGGTAAGGAGGTACGGGATGTTTGCCCGGGGGGACAGGGTGGCGGTGGCCATCTCGGGAGGAAAGGACAGCGCCTCCCTCCTCTTCTCCCTGCGCCGGCTCTTCCCCGACCTTCCCATGGCCGCCCTGCACCTGAACGTGGGGATACCGGGATACTCCGAGGAGTGCGAGAGGGAGGCCAGAAGGCTGGCGGAGATGGTGGGGGTGGACCTCATCCTCTACGACACCAGGAGGGAGCTGGGGATCTCCACCCCCGACTTCTCCAGGACCCCCTACCGGAGGAGGATTTGCTCCCCCTGCAGCACCGTGAAGCGCTACCTGCTCAACAGGCTGGCCTGGGAGAGGGGCTTCACCAAGCTGGCCACCGGGCACAACCTGGATGACGTGGCGGAGGCCCTCTTCAGTCTCTACCTGCACGGGGACGTGGGACAGCTGGTCAGGCTCAGACCCCTTTCCCCCTCCCCCCACCCCAAGCTCCTGGCCAGGGTAAAGCCCCTGTGGGGAGTGACGGAAGAGGAGAGCAGGATCTACGCGGAGCTGAACGGCCTCCCCTTCAAGAGGGATCCCTGTCCCCTCTCCGCGGGATCCAGGAGCAGGGAGAGGAAGGCCGTGCTTGGGGAGGTGGAGGGGAGGATAAGGGGGTTCAGGCGCACCCTGGTCTCCTCCCACCTCAGAAGCTTCCTCCCCCTGCTGGAGGGGAGGGTGGAGGCTCCCCCCCTCCTGGAGTGCTCTTCCTGCGGGATGCCCTCCTCCACCGATCCCTGTGCCTTCTGCAGGAGGGTGGAGATGGCCAGGAGGGCCTCAGCCCGGCGTCCTTCCGGGGAATAGGGGCCTGATCCCCGCCTTCCTGAGCCTCTCCTCCACATGGGGGTAGAGGAAAACGTACTCCTCCTCCAGCCTTCCGGGCAGGGAGGGATCTATCTCCGCCAGCCTCCTCTTCAGCTCCACCACCCCCTGCCTGGGGCTGAAGGAGAGCATCACGGCGGGATGGCAGGACACCCCCTCGTCCAGCAGGTTCTTGAGGGCCCGGAGGGAGAGCTCAAAGGCCTCCGGCCTGGCCCCCGTGAGCCTGGAGAACTCCTGGGGGTTCGTCCCCTTCAGGGAGACCCTGACGTGGAGGTTCTTGAAGACCGAGAGATCCCTGGCGTAGGAACGGTCCAGGAGCATGCCGTTGGTCTCCAGGATGAAGGTGAAGGGGGACTTCTCCACCAGCTCCAGCAGGCGGAGGAGGTGCTCCCTTCCAAGGGTGGGCTCGTTCCCGCTCACCCTCAGCTTTTCGTAGTTGAACCTCCTGGCGCAGGCCTGCAGCTCCCTGAAGACCTCCTCGGGGGAGTAGAACCTGCCCAGAGAGGGGTTGTCGCGGGGCACCCCGCTCCAGCAGAAGACGCATCTCAGGCAGCACCCGCAGCAGTCGGCGGTGGCTATTCCCCCGTACCAGTTCCCGGGCCTGGGAAGCCGGTAGTACCTCCTCCTCTCCCCCTCCACCACCAGCCTCTCCACTTCCCGGGCAAGCTGGAGGGGATCGTACACCTTAGAAAATGGAGGGGAGGGTGTTAAGGCTGTGCCCTTCCGGCAGGCCGCTGGTCGGCCCTCCTGTTCCACTCCGCCCTGGTGGGGCAGGTGGGCTCCAGGCACATCCTGTACGGCCTTCTCCCCGGCCTCCTCACCAGGATGAGGGGAGTGCCGCAGTCCGGGCAGTTCTTACCCAGGGCCAGGATGGTTCCGGAGGAGGGAAGGGGATAGGTCACCCTGCATCCCTTTTCGAAGTTGGAGCAGCCCGCAAAGCGCTTGCGGTTCCTGGTCGTGATGATTCGCAGGTCCCCCCCGCAGCCCGGGCACTTCCCCAGCGTTCGCCTGGCCTCGCTGGTGCGCCTGTGCATCTCCGCCAGCTCCCTGCCTATCTCCAGCTCCCTTTCCCTGAACTTCCTCAGGATCTCATCCAGCTTGGCCCTGGCCCTCTCCATCACCTGTTCCTTCTCCACCCTCCCCTCCTGGATGGCCTCCATCTCCCTCTCGAAGCTGGCGGTGAGCTCCTCGCTGACGATCTCCGGGCAGTACCTCTCCAGCGTGTTCACCACCTGGAGGCCCAGCTCGGTCACCGTGATCCTCTCCCCGAAGATGTATCCCCTCTCGTACAGGTTCTGGAGGATGGGTGCCCTGGTGGCCTTCGTCCCCAGCCCCCTGGCCTCCATCTCCTTCACGGCGGAGGCTGGGTTGTACCTGGGCGGGGGCTGGGTCTCCCCCCTCTCCACCCTGACCTCCTCCACCTCCAGCCTCTCCCCTTCTCTCAGGGGAGGGAGGGGGATCTCCTCGACCTCCGCGTACCTTCCGTACAGGTCCAGCCACCCCCTCTTCACCACCCTCCTCCCGGAGAGGCGGAAGTTCTCACCCCCGCAGGAGAGCTCCACCGTGGTGCTCTCCACCAGGGCCGGCTCCCCGAAGACCGCCAGGAACCTCCTCACGATCAGGTCGAAGAGGTTGCGCTGGGGGCCGGTGAGCTCACCGGGCTTCTCCCCGGTGGGGTGGATGGAGGGGTGGGCGGGGTCCGCCTTGGGCCCCTCGTGGGGCCTGAGCTCGGGAAGGGAGAGGAGCCTCTTCACTTCCTCGCGGTAGGCCTCCATCTCCCCCAGCCTGCGCAGGAGCTGAGGGTAGTCGAGGGAGGGTGGAAGCTTCTGGGAGGAGGTCCTGGGGTAGCTTATGAGGGCGGCCTGGTAGAGGGCCTGGGCCATCTCCTGGGTGCGGAGGGGGGAATAGCCGAAGCAGCGGTAGGCCTCGGCCTGTAGGGTCCCCAGGTCGAAGGGAACGGGAGGTGATCGGCGGTGCAGCCTCGTCTCCACCCTCCTCACCTCCGCCCTGGCCCCCTCGCAGGCCTCCTTGATCCTGAGGGCCTCCCCCTCCTCCCAGAGACGCCCCCTCTCGTGCTCCGCCACCAGCCTGAGCCCTCCCGCCCTTAGCACCAGCCTCACCGTCCAGAAGGGCCTGGGCCTGAACTCCCTGATCTCCCTCTCCCTCTCGCACAGGAACCTCAGGGTGGGGGTCTGCACCCTTCCCGCGGATAGCTTGAGGAAGCGCCCGCAGGCCCTCCGGACCGAGGAGGTTAGGGCCTTGCTGAGGTTCATCCCCCAGTACCAGTCCAGCACATGCCTGGCTATTCCGGCGTTCACCAGCTCGAAGTCCAGCCTGGGCAGGAGGTGGCGATAGGCCTCCCTCAGCTCCCCGGCGGTGAGGGTGGAGAACTTCATGCGCCTGGCCCTCTTCACCGCCTCCTCCCCGCACAGGTACTTCAGGATCGTCCAGCCTATCAAGCTCCCCTCCACGTCGAAGTCCGTGGCCACCACGTACTCCTCGCTCCCCCTGGCCAGCTCCCCGATCACCTCGAGGAAGTTCTTGGTCCTGCCTGCCCTCCTGTCCACCAGGTAGGAGGGAACCCACTCCACGTCGTAGAGGGGATAGTCCCTGAAGGGCCTGGAGTTCTTCAGCGTGAAGAGGTGACCGAGGGAGGGAACCACCACCGCCTCCTTCCCGTTCACCCTGAGCTCGTAGTAGGGGACCCCCTTCTTCTCCCTCCTGACCACCTCCCCTTCCGCCAGCGCCTGGGCTATCCTGAGGGCCGCCGAGGGCTTTTCGCAGAGGATGAACACCTTTCCCATTCAGCAATTCTTTTGGCGAGGAGGGCAATTATAAGGGGATGGAAAGGGAGAGCCTCCTCACGGACTACGACATCTACCTGTTCAGGAGGGGAGAGCACTTCCGCCTCTACCGCAAGCTGGGGGCCCACCTGGAGGAGGGGGGTGCCCGCTTCGCCGTCTGGGCCCCCAACGCCTCCAGGGTCTCGGTGATCGGAACGTTCAACGACTGGGATCCCTCCGCCCATCCCCTCAGGCCCAGGGAGGATGGCTCGGGGATATGGGAGGGTTTCGTGGAGGGGGTGAGGAAGGGGGACCTGTACAAGTACCGGGTGGTCTCCAGGTACGGGGGGTACACGGCGGACAAGGCCGACCCCTTCGCCTTCTTCTGCGAGGTTCCCCCGGGCACGGCCTCCGTGGTCTGGGACCTGGAGTACGAGTGGGGGGACGGGGACTGGATGAGGGAGAGGAAGGACAGGAACTCCCTCTCCTCCCCCATGTCCATCTACGAGGTGCACCTGGGCTCCTGGAGGAGGGTTCCGGAGGAGGGGAACCGCTTCCTGACCTACCGGGAGCTGGCCAGGGAGCTGCCTCCCTACGTGGAGGAGATGGGCTTCACCCACGTGGAGTTCCTTCCCGTCATGGAGCACCCCTTCTACCGCTCCTGGGGCTACCAGATCACGGGCTACTTCGCCCCCACCAGCAGGTACGGAACCCCCCAGGAGTTCATGGGGCTGGTGGATGCCCTGCACCGGAGGGGGATAGGGGTGATCCTGGACTGGGTCCCCTCCCACTTCCCCTCGGACGGCCACGGGCTGGTCTTTTTCGACGGGACCCACCTCTACGAGCATGCCGATCCCAGGAAGGGGATTCATCCCGAGTGGGGGAGCTGCATCTTCAACTACGGGCGCCACGAGGTCAGGGCCTTCCTCATCAGCAGCGCCCTCTTCTGGCTGGACAGGTACCACGCCGACGGCCTGCGCATAGACGCCGTGGCCTCCATGCTCTACCTGGACTACGGGAGGAAGGAGGGGGAGTGGGTGCCCAACGAGTACGGGGGGAGGGAGAACCTGGAGGCCATCCACTTCCTGCGCAGGCTGAACGAGGTGGTGTACGGGGAGTATCCCGATGTGCAGGTCATAGCGGAGGAGTCCACCGCCTGGCCCATGGTGACCAGGCCCACCTACGCGGGGGGGCTGGGGTTCGGGCTGAAGTGGAAGATGGGATGGATGCACGACACCCTCCGGTACTTCTCCCTGGACCCCCTCTTCAGGAAGTACCACCACGATCTCCTCACCTTCAGCATGTGGTACGCCTACTCGGAGAACTTCGTCCTCCCCCTCTCCCACGACGAGGTGACCTACGGCAAGGGCTCCCTCTTCGGAAAGATGCCCGGGGACGTCTGGCAGAAGTTCGCCCACCTCCGCCTGCTCTTCGGCTACATGTACGGCCATCCGGGGAAGAAGCTCCTCTTCATGGGGGGTGAGTTCGGGCAGTGGAGGGAGTGGGTGCACGACGAGAGCCTGGAGTGGCACGCCCTCCAGTTCGAGGATCACCGGGGCCTCCAGCGGTGGGTGAAGGACCTGAATCACCTCTACCGCAGGGAGCCGGCCCTCCACGAGCTGGACTTCGACCCGGCTGGCTTTGAGTGGGTGGACTTCAGGGATGCGGAGAAAAGCATCATTTCCTTCCTCAGGAGGGGAAGGAGGGGTCCCCCCCTGCTGGTGGTGTGCAACTTCACCCCCGTTCCCAGGTACGGGTACAGGATAGGGGTGCCCGCGGGGGGGTTCTGGAGGGAGGTGCTGAACAGCGATGCCAGGGAGTACGGGGGGAGCGGACAGGGGAACCTGGGAGGGGTCTGGGCCGATCCCATCCCCTGGCACGGGAGGCCCTTCTCCCTTTCCCTCACCCTTCCCCCCCTCGGCTGTCTCTACTTCAGGGGTCCGGAGGGAGGGGGATGAGGTACTTCTGCATCCACGGCCACTTCTACCAGCCTCCCAGGGAGAACCCCTGGACCGGGGAGGTGGAGGAAGAGGAGGGGGCCTACCCCTATCACGACTGGAACGAGAGGATCACGGAGGAGTGCTACGCCCCCAACACCTCCTCCCCCGTGCTGGGAGAGGGGCTGAAGGTGGAGGGGTTCGTCGACAATTACTCCAGGCTGAGCTTCGACTTCGCCCCCACCCTCCTCTCCTGGCTGGAGAGGAAGTACAGGGAGGTTTATCGGGCCATCCTGGAGGCGGACAGGGTGAGCAGGGAGAGGTTCTCCGGCCACGGCTCCGCCCTGGCCCATCCGTACGCCCACTCCATCCTCCCCCTGGACGATCCCAGGGACAGGCGCACGCAGGTCCTGTGGGGGATCGAGGATTTCAGGCACAGGTTTGGGAGGGAGCCGGAGGGGATGTGGCTTCCGGAGACGGCCGTGAACCTCGAGATCCTGGAGCTGCTGGCGGAGAGGGGGATAAGGTTCACCGTGCTGGCCCCCCACCAGGCCGCCAGGGTGAGGGAGATCGGGGGGAGGGAGTGGAGGGAGGTCGCGGGGGGAAGGGTGGATCCCACCATGCCCTACCTCTGCCGCCTTCCCTCGGGAAGGTCCATCGCCCTCTTCTTCTACCACGGAGGGCTCTCCTTCGGGGTGGCCTTCGGGGGCCTCCTGCACAGCGGGGAGGAGCTGGCCAGGAGAATCCTGGGGAGCTTCTCGCCCAGGCCCGGTCCCCAGCTGGTCCACCTGGCCACGGACGGGGAGACCTACGGGCACCACCACAGGTTCGGGGACATGGCCCTGGCCTACTGTTTCAAGTACCTGGAGTCCAGGCGGGAGGTCCGACCCACCGTCTACGGGGAGTACCTGGAGAGGCACCCACCCACCCACGAGGTTCAGATCCTGGAGAACACCTCCTGGAGCTGCGCCCACGGACTGGAGAGGTGGAGGAGCGACTGCGGGTGCGGCCTGGTGAGCAGGGAGGGATGGACCAGGGCGTGGAGGGGGCCCCTGAGGGAGGCCCTGAACTGGCTCAGGGACTCCCTTTCCCTCCTCTACGAGAGGGAGGCGGGAAGGCTGGTGGGGGACCCCTGGAGGGCCAGGGAGGATTATGTGGAGGTGGTGCTGGACCGGTCCAGGCTGGAGGAGTTCCTGAGGAGGCACGGGGCGGAGGGGCTGGGGGAGGGGGAGAGGGTGAGGCTCCTGAGGCTGCTGGAGATGCAGAGGCACCTCCTGCTGATGTATTCCAGCTGCGGATGGTTCTTCGACGAGCTCTCCGGGCTCGAAACGGTGATCATCCTCAGGCACGCCGCCAGGGCCCTTCACCTGGCCAGGGAGGCCACGGGGGTGGACCTGGAGCCGGAGTTCGTGCGCAGGCTGGGGAGGGCCCCCAGCAACCTGCCCGAGTTCGGGACGGGGGCCGGGGTCTATGAGAGGCTGGTGAGGCCCTCGGCCTGCGACCTGGCCAGGGTGGCCTCCCACCTCGCCCTCCTCTCCCTCTTCCGCCCCGGCTTTCCCCCCTCCTTCTTTTCCTGCGAGGTGAGGGGGGAGGTGGTTTACGGGGGGGAGGGGAGGGGGGGGAGGATCAGGGTGGGGAGGCTGGAGCTTCGGTCCGAGCTGACGGGGGAAAGGGCCTCCTTCCACTTCTGCGCCCTCCTCACCCCCCGGTTCCTCCCCCTGGCCTTCCTGAGGGAGGGAGGGGGGGAGCTCCCCCCTTCCCTGCTGGAGGGGCTCAGGGAGGCCATGGAAAAGGGGGAGGAGGAGGTGAGGAGGGTGGCAGGGAAGAACTTCCCCCTCCGTTATTCCCTCCGCCACCTGCTCGGCGATCCACGCAGGGAGGTGCTGGAGAGGGTGGTGGAGGAGGGGCTTGGGGCCTTGCTGGAGGAGGGGGCCCTGCCCAGGGGGTTCTCGCCCCTGCTGGAGTTCTGGATGAACCTGGAGCTCAGGAGAAGGCTGGAGGAGGGGGACTTCGAGGGGGCGGCCAGGAGGATGGAGGAGGCGAAGAGGCTCTCGCTGGAGGTGGACGTCCCCGTTCTCTCCCTCGTCCTCTCCAGGAAGCTGGGGGAGCTGGCCGGAAGGCTCTCGGGAGGGGAGGGGGACCTGGAGGTGCTGGAGGAGATGGAGAGGGCCCTGTCCCTTCCCCTGAAGCCAAACCTCTGGAGGGCGCAGGTGGGCTGCTTCAGGCTCCTGCGGGAGTACGCGCGGAGGAGGAGCGGGGGAAGGAATGGCTGGGTGGAGCTCTTCGAGAGGGTGGCGGGGAGGCTGAACCTCAGCCTGGGCCCCAAGGATTTATAGGGCCCCTCCCTTGGGGGGTGATGGAAACCGCCATCCTTCTCCTTTCCTGCCCCGACGCGAAGGGCATAGACGCCAGGATCTCCACCTTCATCTGGCAGAACGACGGGAACATCGTACACTTCGATCAGCACGTGGACGAGGAGTTCGGAAGGTACTTCGCCAGGGTGGAGTGGACGCTTGAGGACTTCAGGCTCCCCAAGGAGAAGATAAGGGAGGCCCTCCTACCGCTGGCCTCGGAGCTCCGTGCGGACTGGAGGATCCACTTCAGCTCGGAGAGGCCGAGGGTGGGGATCATGGTCTCCAGGCACCTTCACTGCCTCTACGACCTGCTGGCCCGCTGGAAGGAGGGAAGGTTGAAGTGCGAGATACCCCTCATCCTGGGGGACAGGCCGGACGGGGAGGGGGTGGCGAGGATGTTCGGAATACCCTTCTACCACGTGCCGGTGGACCCCCGGCGGAGGGAGGAGGGGGAGAGGAGGCAGATGGAGCTGCTCAAGGGGGCGGGGGTGGAGCTGGTGGTCCTGGCCAGGTACGGGAAGATCCTCTCCCCCCTCTTCGTGGGGGAGTTCAGGAACAGGATCATAAGCGTGCATCCCTCCTTCCTCCCCGCCTTCCCCGGAAAGGATCCCTTCACCCAGGCCTACCGCAGGGGGGTGAAGCTCATAGGGGCCACCGCCCACTTCGTGAGCGAGGAGGTGGACGAGGGACCCATCATCTACCAGGACGTGGTGAGGATAAGCCACAAGGACAGCCTGGCCGACCTGGTGAGGAAGAGCGAGAACCTGGAGAAGCTCAGCCTGAGCGAGGCCGTGAGGCTGTACTGCGAGCGGAGGATCCTGGTCTACGAGAACAAGACCAT
>CAZDZG010000014.1:0-25652 GCA_964509845.1 Hadarchaeota archaeon (SeqCode)
GGAAACCAAGCCCCATGACATCCTCCTTCCCTCCGAGGTGGAGAGGGGAGGCTAGTCCTTTCCCGGACAGCCCGGTGGTTCGCGGTAGCCCGGGATGCGGCCCCATTCTGAGGATTCGCCCGTCCGGATCCCAGCCTACCTGGGCTTCAGGCCGAGGATCCTCCTGGCCTCGTCGGGGGTGGCTATCTCCCTCCCCAGCTCCTTGGCAATTCTGGCGATCTTGGCCACCAGCTCGGCGTTGCTTCTGGCCAGCACTCCCTTTTCCAGGTAGATGTTGTCCTCCATTCCCACCCTCACGTGTCCCCCCAGGATGATGGCCAGGGTTCCCATCTCCATCTGGTGCCTGCCCGGCGCGCACACCGACCAGGTCCAGTTCTCCGGGATGTTTCTCACGCAGTAAAGGAGGGTATCGGGCGTGGGGGACATGCAGCTCATTCCCCCGAGCATGACGAACTGAACGTGCAGGGGCTCTTTCAACGTTCCTTCCCTCACCAGCGTCTTTGCCGTGTTTATCATTCCCGTGTCGTAGATCTCCAGCTCCGGTTTCACGTTGTTCTCATACATGTACCTGGCCCACCTCTCTATCCTAGAGATGGGATTGCTGAAGACCATGTCCCTCAGGGACTCCAGCCCCATGTCCTCCCAGATGTTTATGGAGCCCATGTTCAAGGAGGACATCTCCTGGCCGAACTTCATCCTCTCCTCCATCCAGCGATCCAGCATCCGCTCGTATTCCTCCGGGGTGTACTTCTGCTGGACCCCCAGCATTTCGGCCAGCTGGGGAGGGAGGGGCCTCCCTCCCCCCGTGGTGATGTTGATGATGATGTCGGAGGCCTCGCTCTCCCTTATCCTCTTGATGTACTCGGGGAAGATCGAGTTGGGATCGGGATGTGGCCTGCCGAGCTCCGGCTCCTTGGCGTGCAGGTGGACTATCGAGGCCCCTGCCTTCCTGCATCTGCAGACCTCCTCGACGATCTCGTCCACGGTGCTGGGCACGTAGGGCGTGAGCAGCTTCGAGACGAACTCCCCCCCGGTTATGGCGGCCGTTATGATCAGCTTCTCCATCTTCCTTCCTGGGGCCCGGCCGGCTAAAAAAATCGGGGGTCAGTGCTTGAAGTGCCTTATTCCCGTGAAGACCATGGCCATTCCGTGACGGTCGGCCTCCCTGATGACCTCCTGGTCCCGTATGGAGCCGCCGGGCTGGATGATGGCGGTGATGCCGGCCTCGGCGGCCTTCTGGACGGAGTCCGGGAAGGGAAAGAAGGCGTCGGAGGCGAGCACCGCTCCCTTGGCCCGGGGACCGGCCTTCCTCAGGGCTATCTCCGTGGAATCCACCCTGCTGGTCTGTCCTGCCCCCACCCCCACCGCCTGCTTGTCCTTGGCCACCACGATGGCGTTGGACTTGACATGCTTCACCACCTTCCAGGCGAAGAGGAGCTGCTCCATCTCCTCCTCCGTGGGTTCCCTCTTGGTGACCACCTTCATCCGCTCGGGAGCCAGGAGGAGGGAATCCTCCTCCTCCACCAGCAGCCCCCCCGCTATCTGCTTGAACCTCAGCCCGGGCCGGCGCTCCAGCGAGGGAAGCTCCAGCACCCTCATGTTGGGCTTCCTCCTCATCACCTCCAGGGCCTCAGGCTCGTAGGAGGGGGCCACCACGGCCTCGATGAAGGTGGAGGTTATCTCCTCCGCCGTCTCCCTCGTGACCTCCCTGTTGATTCCCACCACCCCTCCGAAGGCCGAGAGGGGATCGCACTCCCTCGCCTTCACGTAGGCCCTCCTCACGTCCGGATCGCAGGCCAGCCCGCAGGGGTTGGTGTGCTTGATCACCACCGCCGTGGTCTCCTGGAACTCCGCCAGCAGGTCCAGGGCCGCATCCAGGTCCAGCAGGTTGTTGAAGGAGAGCTCCTTCCCCTGGTGAAGCCTGGCACCCGCGAGTCCCCATACCTCCTCCCCCACGTAGAGGGCCCCCCGCTGGTGCGGGTTCTGGCCGTACCTGAGGTCGCACGCCTTCCTGTAGCCTAGGACCAGGAAGGGAGGAAGGCCCCCGCCGGGAAGCAGGCCGGAGAGGTAGCTCAGGATGTGGGAATCGTAGGAGGAGGTATGGGCGAAGGCCTCCACGGCCAGCTCCAGTCTCTTCTCCTCGCTCACGTCCCCCTTCTCCCTCAGCTCCCGCAGGATCTCCCCGTACCTCTCCGGCCTCACCACCACCACCACGTCCCTGTAGTTCTTGGCCGCCGCCCTGATCAGCGCCGGCCCCCCTATGTCGATGTTCTCCAGGGCCTCCTCCAGCCCCACCCCCGGCCTTCCCACCGTCTCCCGGAAGGGATAGAGGTTGACCGCCACCAGATCTATGGTGGGGATCCCCCTTTCCCTCAGGGTCTCCAGGTGGGAGGGGAGGTCCCTCCTGGCCAGGATCCCGGCGTGAATGAAGGGATGCAGGGTCTTCACCCTCCCGTCCAGAAGCTCCGGGAAGCCCGTCAGCTCGCTCACCTCCCTAACCTCTATTCCCCTTTCCCTCAGGAACCTGGCCGTTCCGCCGCTGGAAAGGAGCTGGACTCCCAGTTCCCGCAGGCCCCTGGCGAAGTCCTCCAAACCCGTTTTGTCCCAAACGCTTATCAGGGCGTTCCTTACCCTCATCCCAACCTCTCCCCTCCCCTAGGATTAAAAGCCTTCCAGCCAAAGGAAGGGGGAATGAGCTTTGACCATCGCACCTTCCTCTCCCCCTTCACCTGGAGGTACGGCAGCGAGGAGATGCGCTCCATCTTCTCCGAGCTCGAGGGCCGGTCCCTGTGGAGGAGGATCTGGCTGGCCCTGGCCGAGGCCCAGGCGGAGTACGGCCTGATTTCCCCGGAGGAGCTGGAGGAGATCAGGGAGAAGGCCGGGAGGGAACACGTGGATCTGGAGCAGTCCCAGCGGGTGGAGAGGGAGATAAGGCATGACCTCATGGCGGAGCTCAGGGTCTTCTCCCGGCAGTGCCCCCGGGGAGGGGGCAAGCTCCACCTGGGGGCCACCTCGGCGGACGTGGAGGACAACGCCGACGTGCTCAAGATGAGGAGGGCCTTTGACCTCCTGTTAACGAGGCTCGTGAACTGCCTGCACGCCCTCTCCTTGAGGATAAGGGAGCACCGGACCACCGTTTGCATGGGGTGGACCCACCTCCAGCCCGCCGAGCCCACCACCCTCGGGTACAGGCTCTCCCTCTACGCGCAGGACCTGCTGATGGACCTGAGGGGGGTGGAGCTCCTCCTCTCCGATTTCCTGAAGGGAAAGGGGGTGAAGGGGGCGGTGGGCACCTGCGCGGGCCTGAAGAAGCTGCTGGGGGAGAGGGGGAGGCCCATGGAGCTGGAGGCGAAGGTGATGGAGAGGCTCGGTCTCCCCTACTTCACCGTCTCGGGCCAGACCTACCCGCGGAAGCTGGATTTTCTCGTCCTCTCCGTGCTGGCCAGCATAGCCCAGAGCGCCCACAAGTTTGGGGCAGACCTCAGGCACCTGCATTCCTCCGTCTGGGGTGAGCTCTCCGAGCCCATGGGGGAGGCGCAGGTGGGGTCCTCCGCCATGCCCTTCAAGCGCAATCCCGTCCTCTCGGAGCGCATGTGTTCGCTGGCCAGGTACGTGGCCTCCCTTCCCAGGGTGGCCTGGGACAACGCCTCCCACACCCTGCTGGAGCGCACCCTGGACGATTCCGCCAACCGGAGGGTGATCCTGGCGGAGGCCTTCCTGGCGGTGGACGAGATCCTCATCCTCTACCAGCACCTGGTGGAGGGGATGAGGGTGAACCGCGCCGCGATCGCCAGGAACCTGGAGAGGTTCTCCCCCTTCTCCGCCCTGGAGCCCATCCTCATGCTGCTGGTGAGGAAGGGTGCCGACCGGCAGGAAATGCACGAGAGGCTCCGCAGGCTCTCCCTCAGGGCCTGGGAGGAGGTGATGGAGGGCAGGGAAAATCCCCTCCCCTCCCTTCTCAGGGAGGATCCGGTGGTGGGCCCCCTCCTCACGGAGGAGGAGCTGGGGGAGGCCCTGGATCCCTCCAGGCACGTGGGTGAGGCGGTGGAGAGGTGCGAGCGCTTCCTGGAGAGGGAGGTGGAGCCCGTCCTCTCCCGGTACGCGGAGAGGCTGGGGAGGAAGGCCGAACCCTCCTTCTGAGAGCATGGCCGTGCTGATGGACGGGAGGAGGCTGGCCGAGGAGATCAAGGGGGAGCTCAGGAGGAGGGTGGAGGAGCTCGGGAGGAGGGGAATCGTCCCCACGTTGGCCACCGTCCTGGTGGGTGACCATCCCGCCTCCAGGACCTACGTGGAGGGGAAGAGGAGGGACTGCGAGGAGGTGGGCATCTCCTTCCGGCTCCATCACCTCCCGGCCTCCGTGCGGGAGGGGGAGCTCCGCGACCTGATCCGCCACCTGAACGAGGAGGAGGGCGTGCACGGTATCCTCCTTCAGTTACCCCTTCCCCCCCACCTGGATCCCAGGGGGCTGGTGGAGGAGATCTCGCCGGAGAAGGATGTGGACGGCCTCCACCCCCACAACGTGGGAAGGCTGTGGAAGGGGCAGTACGATCCGGAGAGGAGCCTCCTCCCCTGCACCCCCAGGGGGATCCTGAGGCTGCTCGACAGGTACGGGGTGGAGGTGAGCGGGAGCCTGGTGGCCATCGTCAACAGGAGCGATCTGGTGGGCAAGCCCCTGGCCAAGCTCCTGCTGGATAGGGACGCCACCGTCCTCCTCTGCCACTCCAAGACCAGGAACCTGGAGGAGAGGACCAGGGAGGCGGACGTGGTGGTGACCGCGGTGGGGAGGAGACCCTCCTTTATCCTGACGGCGGACATGATAAGGGAGGGCGCCGTGGTGGTGGATGCGGGGATGAACTACGTGGGGGGAAGGCTGGTGGGGGACGCCGATGCCGAGGGGGTGGGGAGGAAGGCCTCCCACCTCACCCCCGTGCCCGGGGGGGTGGGGCCCATGACCAGGGTGATGCTCCTGCACAACACCCTGCTGGCCGCGGAGGGGGCGGTTTGAGCCTCTACCGCTCGCTGGGGGTGGACGTCCGGAAGGAGGGCACGGAGCTCTTCCTCCCCCTCGTGAAGGCGGACCTCCGCCCCTTCTGCCCCGTGGCGAGGAGGGGGAGGGAGGGGGTGATCCTGCACACGGACGGGGCGGGGAGCAAGCCCCAGCAGAGTTACCTGCACTGGAGGGAGACGGGGGATCCCTCCTGGTTTGAGGGCCTTCCCCAGGACGTGCTGGCCATGAACCTGGATGACGTGGTCTGCGTCGGTCCCTTCCGTCCGCTGGCCTTCGTGGATTACCTCTCCCTCAACCCCCGCGTGGTCTCCAAGCGGGAGCTCCTCTCCTCCCTGGCCTCGGGCTTCCGGAGGGTGCTGGGCCTGCTGGGGAGGCTGGGGCTGAGGGTTCCCTTCCTGGGCGGGGAAACGGCCGATCTTCCCGATCAGGTGAGGACGCTGGACCTCTCCGGCGCCCTGGCGGCCCTGGTCAGGCTCTCGGAGGTGAGGAGGGGGGAAGTGAGGGAGGGGGACCTCATCGTGGGCCTGCGGAGCGGGGGGAGGACCAGGTACGAGAAGAAGGAGAACAGCGGCCTGATGTGCAACGGGATCACGCTCGCCAGGCATGTCCTCATGTCCTCCGAGTACAGCCGGAAGTATCCGGAGCTGGCGGAGGGAGGGTACCGGGGGAGATTCAGGTTTGACGAGTACTCCGACGAGCTGGGCATGACGGTGGGGGAGGCCCTCCTTTCCCCCACCCGCCTGTTCGCCCCCGTGGTCCTTCGGATCCTGCAGAGGGTGGGGGAGGGGGTGAGGGCCATGGTGCACAACACCGGGGGAGGCCTCACCAAGAGCCTTAGGGTGGGGAGGAACGTGGTGTACGTGAAGGACAACCTTCCAGAACCCGATCCCCTCTTCCTGCTGGTGCAGAGGGAGGGGAAGGTGGAGTGGGGGGAGATGTACCAGGTCTTCAACATGGGGGTGGGTTTCGAGCTGGTGGTGGATCCCGAGGCGGCGGAGGAAGTGGTGAGGATCTCGGAGGGGTTCGGGCTGGGGGCCGGCGTGATAGGGAGATGCCTGAGGTCGAAGGGGGGGAACAGGGTGATCATAAAGAGCCGCTGGGGTAAGTTCGAGTACGGGGGGAGGAAGTGAGGTACCTGAGCAGGGTGGAGGTGAGGCTTAAGCCCGGCTACCTGGATCCGGAGGGGGAGAGCACCGGGAGGGCCCTGAGGGACCTGGGTTACAGGGTCACGAGGGTGGGGGTGAGCAAGGTGTACGAGATAGAGTTCTCGGCCTCCAGCCTGGAGGAGGCGAAGAGGCTGACGGAGGAGATGTGCAGAAGGCTCCTTTCCAATCCCGTGAAGGACGACTACAGCTTCGAGGTCAGGGAGCTCAGGGGGAGGAGGTGAAGGTGGCGGAGCTGTACCGGAGGCTCCCGCTTCCCTCCGAGGTCCTGGAGGTGAACCTGCTTGAGGCGGGGAGGGAGGAGCTCCTCAGGATAAGCCAGGAGATGGGCCTGGCCATGAGCCTGAGGGAGATGGAGGAGTGCAAGAGGTACTTCGCGAGGAAGGGAAGGAACCCCACCGACGTGGAGCTGCAGGGGATAGCCCAGACCTGGTCGGAGCACTGCTACCACAAAACCTTCAAGGGGGTGATAAGGGTGGGAAGGAGGAGGGTGAGGCTCTTCAGGGATTACATAGCGAGGGTGACGGAGGAGCTCTCCCCCCCATGGTGCCTTTCCGTCTTCAAGGATAACGCCGGGATCGTGGAGTTCGAGGGTGAGTACGCCATAGCCGCCAAGGTGGAGACCCACAACCATCCCTCCGCGGTGGAGCCCTTCGGGGGGGCCGCCACGGGGGTGGGAGGGGTGATAAGGGACATCCTGGGGGTCTGGGCCAAGCCCATAGCCTGCCTGGACGTCCTGGGCTTCGGTCCCCTCAACTTCCCGCACGAGAGGCTCCCTCCCGGGGTGAAGCACCCCAGCTACATCTACAGAGGGGTGGTGGCGGGCATAGGGGCCTATGGCAACCAGATGGGCATCCCCACGGTGGCGGGGGCCATCTACTTCGATGAGAGCTACGTGGGAAACCCCGTGGTCTACTGCGGGTGCGTGGGGCTCCTCCACCTTCCGTGTTACCGGAAGGAAACGAGGCCGGGAGACTACCTGCTGTTAGTGGGGGGGAGAACGGGAAGGGATGGCATCCACGGGGTAACCTTCGCCTCCCTGGAGCTCTCCGAGAGGGCGGAGGAGGTTTCCAGGCCCGCCGTTCAGATTCCCGATCCCATGGAGGAGGAAAAGCTGAGGAGGGGGATCCTGGAGGTTGGGGAGAGGAGGCTGGCAAGCTCCATCACCGATCTGGGAGGGGGAGGGATCTCCTGTGCCTCAGGCGAGATGGCCAGGGATGCCGGATGCGGGCTTCAGGTCTGGCTGGACAGGGTACCCCTGAAGTGTGAGATGAGGCCGTGGGAGATCTGGGTCTCGGAGTCCCAGGAGCGGATGGCCCTGAGCGTCCCCCCCCAGAACCTGCGGAAGGTGATCAGGATCTTCGAGCGGGAGGGGGTGGAGGCCACTCCCATAGGGAGGTTCACCAGGAAGGGCCCCCTTACGGTCTTCCACCTAGGCCATAAGGTGGCGGAGCTCGATCTGGATTTCCTCTTTTCCCCTCCCCCGGTGGAGAGGAGGGCCAGGTGGAGGGCGCCAGGGCTCGAGGAGCCGAGCTTCCCCCCTCCCCCCCTCAGGGAGACCCTCCTCAGGCTCCTCTCCTCCCCCAACGTGAGCAGCAGGGAGGAGGTGATCAGGACCTACGATCACGAGGTCCAGGGTGCCACCGTTCTGAAGCCCCTGCAGGGGGAGGAGGGGGGCCCCAACGATGCGGCGGTCCTGAAGCCCTTACGGGAATCCTGGAAGGGGGTGGTCCTGTCCTGCGGGTGGAAGCCCAGGTACGGCAGGATCGATCCCTTCTGGATGGCGGCCTCCGCCCTGGAGGAGGCGGTGAGGAACAACGCGGCGGTGGGGGGGAGGAGGGTGGCCCTGCTGGACAACTTCGTGTGGGGGAATCCGGAGAAGGAGGAACAGCTGGGCTCGCTGGTGAGGGCCTGCGAGGCCTGCTACCGCTTCGCCAAGGGGCTAGGGGTCCCCTTCATCTCGGGAAAGGACAGCCTGTACAACGAGTCCGTGATGGGCTCCGTCACGCCCACCCTCCTCTTCACGGCGGTGGGGGTGATACCCGATGTCAGGAAGGCGGTGTCGGTGGAGCTGAAGGCGGAGGGGGATCCCCTTTACCTGCTGGGCCTCACCCGCCACGAGCTGGGGGGATCCGAGTACTACGCCCTGCTGGGGTACCTGGGGAGGAGCGTGCCCAAGGTGAGGCTGCGCGAGGCCAGGCGGAGCCTGGAGGTGGTGAGGGAGGCGGTGGACAGGGGGCTGGTGAGGGCCTGCCACGATCTCTCCGAGGGGGGGTTGGGGGTGGCGCTGGCCGAGATGGTCCTGGCCGGGGAAAGGGGGGCGGAGGTGGATCTCTCGCTGGTGCCGTGCGTGGGGAAGCTCAGGGAGGACCTCCTCCTCTTCTCCGAGTCCAACAGCAGGTTCCTGCTGGAGGTAAAGAAAGGAGGGGAGGAGGAGTTTGAAAGGCTGGCGGGGAACAGGGCCTCCCGGATAGGTTACGTGCTGGGGGAAGGGGTGCTGAGGGTCAGGGGAAGGGAACGGTGGGAGGTGGGGGCGGAGGAGCTCAGGAGGGCCTGGAGGAATCCCGCTTGGTGAGGATCTGCGTTCTGAGGGCGGAGGGCACCAACTGTGACGGGGAGACCGTGGTGGCACTGGAGGAAGCGGGGGCGGAGGTCGAGCTCCTGCACTTCAGGAGACTGGTCAGGGAGGGGCTGGACAGGTACGACGCGCTGGTGATCCCAGGGGGATTCTCCTTCGGGGACAGGGTGAGGGCCGGGGCCATCCTGGGAAAGGAGCTGGGGGTGAGGATGAGGTCGGAGCTGGGGAAGTTCGTGAGGGGAGGGGGGGCCATCCTGGGGATATGCAACGGCTTCCAGGTCCTGGTGGAGGCCGGCCTCCTTCCAGGCTTCAGATGGGGGGAGGTGGAGGCGGCCCTCGCCCTCAACAGCTCCGGAAGGTTCGAGTGCAGGTGGGTCAGGGTCAGGGTGGAGGGGGGAGGGAAGTGCCTTTTCACCAGGGGAATGAGGAGGGGGGAGGTGCTGAGGATGCCGGTGGCCCATGCGGAGGGGAAGTTCCTCTTTCCGAGGGGAAGGGAGAAACGAATGCTGGGGAGGCTCAGGAAGGGGGATCAGCTTATCTTCAGGTACTGCGACGAGCGGGGGAGGCCGGCCGGGGGAAGGTATCCGCTGAACCCCAACGGCTCCTTCTTCGACATTGCGGGGATCTGCGATCCCACGGGCAGGATCCTGGGCATGATGCCCCACCCGGAGAGGGCGGCCTTCGGCATCCAGCTCCCGGACTGGACGAGGGAGGGAATTCGGGAATACGGGGACGGGATGAAGATCTTCACCTCCCTGGTGGACAACCTCTGAACCGGGTCCACCGGCACGGCCTGCGAGGCCGCTGGCCCGGCAGCGCTCGAGGCTTCGACGGACGTCGGCAAAACTAAAAGCCCCCGCTCCCTTATCCTCTTGAAAATGAAGGTGGTGATCCTTTACGGCTCGAGGTCAGACGTGGAGTTCGCGCAGCCGGCGAGGGCCCTGCTCAGGGAGCTCGGGGTGAGGTTCGAGGAAAGGGTGGCCTCAGCCCACAAGACCCCCGACAAGCTGCTGGAGATGCTGGAGGAATACGAGCGAAGCGGGGAGGAGCTGGTCTACCTCACCGTGGTGGGGAGGTCCAACGCCCTTTCCGGGATGGTGGACGCCAGGGTAAGGCACCCGGTGATAGCCTGCCCCGTGAGGGTGGAGAGCTTCCCCTTCGACCTCTTTTCCTCCCTCAGGATGCCCAGGGGGGTGGCCCCGCTCGTGGTGACGGATCCGGAAGGGGCGGCACTGGCCGCGGCCAAGATCCTCTCGCTGGTGGACAGGGAGCTGGGGGAGAGGATCTCGCGGTGGCAGGAGGAGAGAAGGGAGGAGGTCCTCTCCGCCGATGCGGAGGCGAGGAGGGGATGGAGGTAGAGGAACCCCTCCTCCGGTCCGAGCTCCCCCTGAAACTCTTCAAGAGGGGAAAGGTGCGTGACGTGTACGATCTGGGGGAGACCCTGCTGGTGGTCTCCACCGACAGGATCTCCGCCTTCGACGTGGTGCTTCCCGACGGCATCCCCCACAAGGGGGAGGCCCTGAACAGGCTCTCGGTCTTCTGGTTCAACCTTTTCAGGGACGTTCCCAGTCACTTCCTGGAGGCGGTGGACGGGAGGAGCATGCTCGTCAGGAAGGCCTCCCCCTTCCCCTTCGAGTTCATCGTCAGGGGCTTTCTGTACGGCTCCGCCTGGGAGAGGTACTCCTCGGGCAAGGAGATCTGCGGGATACGCCTCCCGCCAGGCCTCAGGAAGGCCTCCAGGCTTCCCGAACCCCTCCTCACCCCCACCACGAAGGAGGAGCACGATCGGGAGGTGAGGTGGGAGGAGGTGGTGGAGAGGCTTGGAAAGGAAGTGGCGGGAGAGGTGAGGGAGCTCTCCCTCTCCCTCTACGAGAGGGCCTTCTCCCTGGCCGAGCGGAGGGGGATACTGATAGCCGACACCAAGTTCGAGTTCGGATCCCTGGGGGGGGAGCTGCTCCTGATAGATGAGCTGCTCACCCCCGACTCCTCCCGCTTCTGGCCCGCGGATGGATATGAGGAGGGGAAGGATCCGCCGAGCTTCGACAAGCAGTACGTCAGGGATTACCTGATCCGCTCCGGATGGGACAGGAGGCCCCCCGCCCCCCACCTCCCCCCCGAGGTCATCGAGCAGACCTCCAGGAGATACGTGGAGTGCTACGAGAGGCTCACGGGAAGGAAATTTTAATAGGGTTTCCTAAAGGGTCTGGTGGGGCTGGGCCTTCCTGGGGAGTCATGCGGGGTGTTTGGTGCCTTCGACTTCGAGGGGAAGCAGGTTTTTCCCAGCCTTTACTGGGGTCTGATCTCCCAGAACCACCGGGGCCATCACTCCTACGGCTTTGCCGAGGTCGGGGAGGAGGGGTTCAAGGCCCACCGCTCCCTGGGCCTCCTGCCTCCCGTCAGGCATCCCTCCATGAGGAAGCTCTTCCGGGAGTTCAAGAGCCACGTGGGGGTGGGCCACGTCAGGTATGCCACCTCGGGCAGGAGCACCAGGTACTGGCTCCTCAGGGACATGCAGCCCTTCCTGGCCGGAAGGATAGCCCTGGCCTTCAACGGCAACCTGGTAAACCAGAAGGAGCTGAGGGAGGAGCTCAGGAGGGAGGGGGGCCTTTCCCGCTCCTCCTCGGACGTGGAGCTGCTCTGCGGGAAGCTGCTGAAGGGGCTCAAGAACTCGGACCTGGTCTCGGCGGTGGAGGGCTGCATGAACGGGATAGAGGGGGCCTTCTCGGTGGTGGGGCTCACGCGGGAGGGGGAGCTCTTCGCCTTCAGGGACCCCCTGGGCATAAAGCCCCTCTGCTACGGGTGCAGCCGAGACAACCAGACCTTCGCCGTTTCCTCCGAGAGCGTGGGGCTCGACATCAACGAGTTCAGGTACGAGGGGGAGGTGCAGCCCGGGGAACTCCTCATCTGGTCGGGAGAGGGAATGAGGAGGGAAAGAATAGTGAAGGCGGAGAGGAGGGCCTTCTGCAGCTTCGAGTTCGCCTACTTCGCCAGACCCGACTCCCTGCTGGGGAACGGGAGACCCGTTTACAAGATCAGGGAGGAGTTCGGCAGGAACCTGGCCAGGGAGGATCCCGACCTTCCCAAGAAGGTGGACGTGATCGTCTCCATTCCCTCCACCGGCGACGACGCCGCCTACGGCATGCACGAGGTCACGGGCATACCCTGGGAGAGGGCGGTGAGGAGGCACAGGTACGTGGTGGACCGGGCCTTCATCTCGAGTCCGGAGGAGAGGGAGAAGATCATCTCCAGGAAGATCAACGTTACGGAGGAGATCAGGGGGAAGAGGGTGGCGGTGGTGGAGGACTCCATCGTCAGGGGGGACACCTCCACCAGGGTGGTCAGGAAGCTCAGGATGGCGGGGGCCAAGGAGATCCACTTCTACTTCACCTTCCCCCGCATCCTCTCCCCCTGTTTCTACGGGATCGACATGGCCACCTTCGGGGAGCTCATAGGCTCCACCCACACGGAGGAGGAAATAGCGAGGCTCATAGGGGCGGACTCCGTCCACTACCAGTCCCTGGAGGGTTTCATCAGGGCCACCGGGCTGAGGAGGGAGGAGCTCTGCCTGGGCTGTCTCACGGGGGAGTATCCCACTCCCCTGGCCCAGCGAATGGCGGATGAGATGAGGAAGAGGTTCGAGAGGGGGGAGGAGGAGAGGGGAAGGATCTACGAAAGGTGAGCCGGAGGATGGGGCCAAAAAGGATAAATATAAGAAGTTTTCATTCCCCGATTAGTTGGGCCTGTGGCGCAGTCTGGTCAGCGCACCGGCCTTTTAAGCCGGGAGCCGTGGGTTCAAATCCCACCAGGCCCGTGTGGGGGCGGCGGGATGGGAGAGGAGTTTGATCCCCGGGGGCACGTGCTGGTGCCTGAGCATAGGGTGCTGTCAAAGGAGGAGGGAGAAGAGGTCCTGAGGAGGTACGGGGTGAAGCCCCACCAGCTCCCCCTCCTCAAGAGCTCGGATCCCGTGGCCAGGGCCATAGGGGCCAGACCGGGGGACATAGTGGAGGTGCGGAGGGTGAGTCCCACCGCCGGCAGGGCGGTGGCCTACCGCTACGTGGTGGAGGGGTAAGGATGCTGAGGGGGGACCGCTGGGTACTGGTGGAGGCCTTCCTGAAGGAGAGGGGGCTGGTCAGGCAGCACCTGGACTCCTACAACGACTTCATCGAACACGGTCTCCAGCGGGTGATAGATGACGTGGGAGGGATAGACCTCGATATTGAGGGGGTTCACGTGGAGTTCGGCAAGATCCACGTGGGGGAGCCCTGGTTCAGGGAGGCGGACGGCTCCTATTCAAGATTTCCGAACGTCACCCCCCACATCGCCCGCATGCGCAACATGAGCTATCTGGCCCCCCTCTACCTGGAGATGAGCATAGTCTCGCGGGGCCAGAAGCAACCTCCCCAGACGGTGATGATAGGGGAGATCCCCGTCATGGTTAAGTCCAAGATCTGTGTGCTCCACGGGAAGAGCGAGGAGGAGCTCGTGGCCATGGGGGAGGACCCCATGGACCCTGGCGGCTACTTCATCATCAACGGCTCCGAGAGGGTCATAGTCATCCAGGACGACCTGGCCACCAACTCCATCCTGGTGGAGAGGGATGAGCGGCAGGGGGTGGAGGTGGCCAAGGTCTTCTCGAGCCGCAGGGGCTTCCGGGCCCTGGTGGTGGTGGAGAGGAGGAAGGACGGGCTCATCAGGGTGTCCTTCCCGGCCGTTCCCGGCCAGCTTCCCCTCATGGTGGTGATGAGGGCCCTGGGGCTGGTGAGGGACAAGGACGTGGTGGAGGCCGTCTCCGATGATCCCGACATCGTCAGGGAGCTCTTCGAGAACCTGAGGGAGGGAATAGAGATCAAGACGGAGAAGGATGCGCTGGATGTCATAGGGAAGAGGGTGGCCATCGGGCAGGTGAAGAGCTACCGGCTCCAGCGGGCCCAGGAGGTGCTGGACAAGTACCTTCTCCCCCACATAGGCACCTCCCCGGAGGACAGGCTGGCCAAGGCCTACTTCTTGGGAAGCATGGTGGAGAGGGTGATAGAGCTGGCGCTGGGGAGGAGGGAGGTGGACGACAAGGACCACTACGGGAACAAGCGCCTGAAGCTCAGCGGGGAGATGCTTGAGAGCATCTTCAGGGTGGCGCTGGCCAATCTCATCAAGGACATCAAGTACCAGCTGGAGCGCTCCTACGCGAGGGGGAGGGAGCTCAACCTGAGGACGGCGGCTAGGTCGGACCTTCTCACCGAGCACATAAAGCACACGCTGGCCACCGGCAACTGGCCTGGAGGAAGGACGGGGGTGAGCCAGCTGCTGGACAGGACCAATCACATTTCCACCCTCTCCCACCTCAGGAGGATTGTTTCTCCCCTGAGCAGGAGCCAGCCGCACTTCGAGGCCAGGGACCTCCACCCCACCCACTGGGGCAAGATATGTCCCTGCGAGACGCCCGAGGGCCCCAACTGTGGGCTGGTCAAGAACCTGGCCCTGACGGCGGAGATCTCCACGGGGGTGGATGAGGAGGAGGTGGAGAAGGGCCTCTACCGGCTGGGGGTCACCCCCATCCGGAAGGGCGGGGAGAGGAGCGGCAGGGTGGCGGTCTTCCTGAACGGGAGGGTCATAGGGACGACGGAGGATGGGGAGAGGCTGGCCAGGGAGATCAGGGAGAGGAGGAGGAGGGGGGAGTTCAGCGATCAGGTGAACGTCAGGTTCAAGAGGGATACCAAGGAGGTAATGGTCTGGTGCGATCCGGGAAGGGTCAGGAGGCCGCTCATCGTGGTGAAGGACGGGAAGCCGCTGGTGACCGATCAGCACCTGGAGATGCTGAAGAGCGGCAGGATGACCTGGAGCGACCTGGTGAAGGGGGGAATGGTGGAGTATCTGGATGCGGACGAGGAGGAGAACACCTACGTGGCCATCTCGCCGGAGGAGCTCACCCCCGAGCACACCCATCTGGAGCTCCATCCGCTGTCCATCCTGGGAGTGAGCGCCTCCCTTATTCCCTACCCCCAGCACAACCAGTCCCCGCGCAACACTTACGGGGCCAACATGGCCAAACAGGCTTTGGGTGTTTTCTCCGTCAGCATGCACACGAGGACGGACACCCATGCCTATTTCCTTCACTATCCGCAGCGACCCCTGGTGTCCACCAGGGTCATGGATCTGGTGGGACTCAAGCGGAGGCCGGCGGGCCAGAACCTGGTGGTGGCCATCGCCTGCTACGGTGGCTACAACATGGAGGACGCCATCATAGTGAACAAGCAGTCGATAGACAGGGGGCTGGGGAGAAGCACTTCCTTCACCATCTACGAGGCCGAAGAGGGGAGGTACTCGGGAGGGCAGAGGGACAAGTTCGAGATACCGGGGGAGGAGGTGAGGGGCTACTCCGATCCCTCCCGCTACGCCAAGCTGGGAGAGGACGGGATAGTGGAGCCGGAGGCCAAGCTCGAGGTGGAGGATGTGGTGATAGGCAGGACCAGCCCGCCCAGGTTCTTCGAGGAGACGGATGAGTTCGGGGTGAGGACGGAGACGGGAAGGAGGGAGAGTTCCGTCAGGGTGAAGTCGGGGGAGGAGGGAATAGCCGACATGGTTTACCTGGTGATGACCGCGGAGGGATACAGGGCGGCCAGGGTTAGGCTGAGGAGCCTGAGGATACCCGAGCTCGGGGACAAGTTCGCCTCCAGGCACGGTCAGAAGGGGGTGGTGGGGCTGGTGATGGATGCGGCTGATCTGCCCTTCACGGAGAGCGGCATCATCCCCGACCTGATCATCAATCCCCACGCCATTCCCTCCCGAATGTCCATAGGACAGCTGCTGGAGATGGTGGCGGGCAAGGCGGGGGCGCTGGAGGGGAGGGAGGTGGACGGTACGGCCTTCGTGGGGGAGCCGGAGGAGGAAATAAGGAGGATCCTCCTGAAGCATGGCTTCAGCCCCGTGGGCAAGGAGGTGATGTACAACGGGATGACGGGGGAGATGATTCCCGTGGAGATCTTCATCGGGATCTGCTACTACCAGAGGCTCCACCACATGGCGGCCGACAAGCTGCACGTGAGATCTAGGGGTCCCGTCCAGGTCCTCACCCACCAGCCCACCGAGGGTAGGGCCAGGGAAGGGGGGCTCAGGTTCGGGGAGATGGAGAGGGACTGCCTGATAGGGTATGGGGCGGCCAGGCTGCTGAAGGACAGGCTGCTGGAGAGCTCGGACAAGTTCGATGCCCTGGTCTGCGGCAAGTGCGGACATTTCGCCGTCTACGACAGGAAGAGGAACAGGACCTACTGTCCCTTCTGCGAGGAGGAATCGGAGATCTACACCGTGGAAATGCCCTATGCCTTTAAGTTGCTGCTGGATGAGCTGAGGTCCCTCTGCCTGGACACCCGCCTCAAGCTGCGGGAGAGGGCCTAGGAGGTGAGGGGATGAGACCCCAGAGGGTGATAGAGAGCATCCAGTTCTCCCTGCTCTCCCCCGACGACATCCGCAAGATGTCGGTCACCAAGGTGGTGACGGCGGACACGTACGACGAGGATGGCTTTCCCATCGAGAGGGGGCTGATGGACAGGAGGCTGGGGGTGGTGGAGCCCGGCCTCACCTGCAGGACCTGCGGGGGAGGGCCGAAGGATTGCCCCGGGCACTTCGGGCACATAGAGCTGGCCAGGCCCGTCATCCACGTGAACTACGTGGAGACCATCTACGATCTCCTCCAGTCCACCTGCAGGAAGTGCGGCAGGATCCTCCTGGACGAAAGGGAAAGGGCGGAGTGGCTGGAGAAAATGGAGGGGAGGGAGGACTGGTGGGAGCTCTCCCCGGAGGTCCTCCAGAGGGCCAGGCAGAAGAGGTGCCCTTACTGCGGGGAGGAACAGCAGGAGATAAAGTTCGAGAAGCCCTTCACCTTCCTGGAGGGAAGGGATAGGCTCACCCCCTCCGACATAAGGACCAGGTTGGAGAGGATAAGGACCGAGGACCTCAAGCTGCTGGGGATAGATCCCTCCATAAGGCCGGAGTGGATGGTCCTGCAGGTCCTCCCCGTTCCCCCCGTGACCGTGAGGCCCAGCATCACGCTGGAAACGGGGGTGAGGTCGGAGGATGACCTGACCCACAAGCTGGTGGACATCATCAGGATCAACCAGAGGCTGGCGGAGAACATGGAGGCGGGGGCCCCCCACCTCATCGTGGAGGACCTCTGGGAGCTGCTTCAGTACCACGTGGCCACCTACTTCTCCAACGAGATCTCCGGGGTCCCGCCGGCCAGGCACAGGTCGGGGAGGGTTCTGCGCACGCTGGGACAGAGGCTCAAGGGGAAGGAGGGGAGGTTCAGGGGAAACCTTTCGGGGAAGAGGGTGGACTTCTCCGCCAGGGCCGTGATCTCCCCTGATCCCTGCCTGAGGTTCTACGAGGTGGGGGTGCCGGAGCACGTGGCAAGGGTCCTGACGGTGAGGACCAGGGTCACCTCCTTCAACCTGGACGAGATGAGGGAGCTGGTCAGAAGGGGACCCGACCAGTACCCGGGGGCCCAGTGGGTCATAGATCCCGAGGGCAGGAGGTACGACCTCAGGTACGCGGACAGGGAGGAGCTGGCCAAGAAGCTTGAGCCCGGCTACATCGTGGAGAGGAACCTGAGGGACGGGGACATCGTGCTCTTCAACCGGCAGCCCTCCCTTCACAGGATGTCCATCATGGCCCACCGGGTTAGGGTCATGCCGGGGCTCACCTTCAGGCTCAACCTCACCGTTTGTCCCCTGTACAACGCCGACTTCGATGGGGACGAGATGAACCTGCACGTTCCCCAGAGCGAGGAGGCCCAGGTGGAGGCCATGATCCTGATGGCCGTGCAGAACCAGATCCTGTCCCCGCGCTTCGGTGGGCCCATCATAGGGGGGATCCAGGACCACATCACGGGGGCCTACCTGCTCACCAGGAAGGACACCCTGCTGGACAGGGAGAAGGCCACCCAGCTCCTCATGGAGGCCGGGGTGGAACCCGTCCTTCCTCCTCCCGCGGTGGTGAGGGGGGGGAAGGAATACTGGACGGGGAAGCAGATCTTCAGTGTCCTCCTCCCGAAGGATCTCAACCTCACCTACAAGGCCAAGATATGCGAAGGCTGCTCCCGCTGTCTTGAGGAGGACTGCGAAAAGGAGGCCTATGTGGTGATCAGGAACGGGGAGCTCAAGAAGGGGGTGATCGATGCCCACGGATACAAGGCCCTGGATAAGTGCGAGCTCTGGGACAGGATCGTGAAGGAGTACGGGGTGGAGAGGGCCGCCCAGTTCCTGGATCAGGTGACCAGGCTCTCCATAGCCGCCGCCGCCATGCTGGGCTTCACCACCAGCATAGAGGACGAGGACATACCCGACACCGCCAAGGAGAGGATAGAGGAGATGCTGGAGAAGGCCAAGGGGAAGGTTCAGGAGCTGATAGAGGCCTATCAGAGGGAGGAACTGGAACCCCTCCCGGGACGCTCCCTCCGGGAGACCCTGGAGATGAGGATCATGGAAATCTTGGCCGAGGTCAGGGACAAGGCGGGGGAGGAGGCGGAGAGGCACCTCACCCTCTCCAACCCAGCCGTGATCATGGCCAGGACCGGGGCCAGGGGGAGCATGCTGAACCTCACCCAGATGGCCGCCTGCGTGGGGCAGCAGTCGGTGAGGGGGGAGAGGCTCAACCGGGGGTATGCGGACAGGGTGCTGATCCACTTCAAGCCTGGTGAGCTGGGGGCGGAGGCAAGGGGCTTCGTGAGCTCCAGCTACAAGAGCGGCCTCAGGCCCATCGAGTTCTTCTTCCACGCCACGGGAGGGAGGGAGGGGCTGGTGGACACGGCCGTAAGGACGGCCCAGAGCGGCTACATGCAGCGTAGGCTGATAAACGCTCTTCAGGATCTGCACGTGGAGTACGACGGGACGGTGAGGGACGCCGTGGGGAGAATCGTACAGTTCCTGTACGGGGAGGACGGGGCGGATCCCATGAAGACCGATAACGGTAAAGCGGTGAGGGTGGACAGGTTGGTGGAAAGGGTGCTGGGGGTGAGCTGATGGCGGGAGTCTCCCCGGAGACCATAAGATCGGAGGTGAGAAAGCTCAGGGGGGCGGTGCCGGACTCCGTGGTGGAGGAGCTGGAGGAGACCCTGCTGGAGAAGGCCAAGCAGAGGGCCATCACCCACGAGGATCTCGAGAGGGTGATAAAGGCCACCAGGGAGGCCTACCAGATGGCGCTGGTGGAACCGGGTGAGGCGGTGGGGACGGTGGCCGCCCAGTCCATCGGGGAGCCTGGAACCCAGATGACCCTCCGGACCTTCCACTACGCGGGTGTGGCGGAACTCAACGTCACGCTGGGCCTCCCAAGGCTGATAGAGATCCTGGACATGAGGAGGACCCCTTCCGCGGCCCTCATGACGGTTTACCTGGAGCCCCCCTACTCGAAGGACAGGGAAAAGGCCAGGGCCCTGGCCCAGGAGATTGAGATGACCACGGTAGAGGACGTGATCTCCGAGATGGAGACGGACCTGATCAACATGCAGCTCCTCCTCTTCCTCAACCGCTCCAGGCTGAAGCAGAAAGGGTTGACCCCCTCCGACGTGGTTCAGGCCCTCTCCCAGCAGCTGGGGCCCAAGACGAGGATAACGCTGGAGGATAGCAAGATAAGGATAAAGGAGGAGGAAGGGGGTCTTTCCGAGTTGCGCAAGCTGGCCATGAGGGTGAGAAAGCTCAGGCTCAAAGGGATCAGGGATATCACCAAGGTATTGGTGAAGAAGGAGGGAGAGGAGTACGTGATATATACCGAGGGATCCAACTTCGCCGAGGTTCTGAGGATGGAGGGGGTGGACAAAAAGAGGACGGTGACCAACAACATAAGGGAGATAGAGGAGGTGCTGGGAATAGAGGCGGCCAGGAGTGCCCTGATCAAGGAGATGATGGAGACCCTGCAGGAGCAGGGCCTGGAGGTGGACGTGAGGCACATCATGCTGGTGGCGGATGCCATGACCGCCTCCGGGGAGGTCAGGCCCATAGGAAGGCACGGGATAAGCGGGGAGAAGTCGAGCGTGCTGGCCAGGGCCGCCTTCGAGCTGACCCTTAAGCACCTGCTGGAGGCCTCCCTCAGGGGCGAGACGGACAGGCTCAGGGGGGTTACGGAGAACATCATCACCGGCAATCCGATACCCCTGGGAACGGGCATGGTGCGCCTGGTGATGCAGGGTGGTGGCGGTGAACCTAAATGAGGAGATAAGGAAGACGGTGGAAAGCGGGAAGGTGGTGCTGGGCACGGATCGCTCCTTGAAGCTCCTGAAGGCCGGCAAGGTGAAGATGGTGGTGGTGGCCTCCAACTGCCCTGAGACGGTGAGGAAGGAGGTGGAGTACCTGTCCAGAGTTCTCGGTGTCCCCCTGCTCAAGTACCCGGGGAACAGCTGGGAGCTGGGGGAGGTGCTGGGCAAGCCCTTCGCCGTGAACGTCTTTTCCGTGCTGGACCCGGGGAGCTCACACCTGCTGTCGGCGGTGGAAGGGTGAACTTGGTCTTCAGCGAGGAGGAGATGAGGTACCTCTCCCTGCTGGAGATGATAAGTGGGGTAAGGGCCAGGGACTGCCTGGTTAGCCAGGAGGAGAACAAGCTGATCTTTCTGGTGGAGAAGGAACAGGTGGGGAGGTGTGTGGGGAGGAACGGGTGTCACGTGAAGAGGCTCAGGCAGATGCTGGGGAAGGAAGTGGAGGTGGTGGGGTACTCTGAGGATCCGCAGGAGTTCCTACGGATGCTCTTCTCCCCGGCGCAGATCCTATCCCTTAAGCTGGTGGAAGAGGACGGAAAGAGGGTGGCGGTCCTGGAGGTGAGGCCCCAGGATAAGGGGCTGGCGATAGGGAGGGGAGGGAACAGGATCAGGAAGGCCAGGAAGCTCGTCTTCAGGAACTGCGGGATCCACGACATAATAATAAGGTGAGAACTCCGAAGGGGGAAGGATGGGAAGGGGAGAGTTCGCGGGAAGGAAGCTGGCAGTCATGCGGCAGAGGTTCAGGTGGAAGGACAAGAACTACAAGCGGAGGATGCTCCAGCTGGACAAGAAGGCCGACCCGCTGGAGGGGGCACCCCAGGCCAGGGCCATCGTTTTGGAGAAGGTGGGGGTGGAGGCGAAGCAGCCCAACTCCGCCATAAGGAAGTGCGTAAGGGTGCAGATCGTGAAGAACGGGAGGCAGGTGACTGCCTTCGCCCCCGGGGACGGGGCCATAGGGTTCATCGACGAGCACGACGAGGTGATCATAGAGGGGATAGGGGGGGCCCAGGGAGGTCCGAAGGGGGACATCCCGGGGGTTAGGTACAAGGTGGTCAAGGTGAACGGGGTCTCCCTGAAGGAGCTGGTGAAGGGGAGGAAGGAAAAACCGACGAGGTGAGGGGATGGAGTTCAAGTACTTCGGGAAGTGGTCGGTGGAGGGGGTGGAGGTAAGGGATCCGGGGATGA
This sequence comes from Hadarchaeota archaeon (SeqCode), assembly GCA_964509845.1. Classification (GTDB taxonomy): domain Archaea; phylum Hadarchaeota; class Hadarchaeia; order Hadarchaeales; family WYZ-LMO6; genus WYZ-LMO6. The sequence continues at coordinate 21,171 of CAZDZG010000014.1, forward strand.
GGAAATATCTCAGGCTCCAGCCCACCCTCTCCCTCTCCTCGGGGGGGAGGCATGCTTCCAAGCCCTTCGGGAAAGCGGAGGTTCCCATCGTGGAGCGCCTGATAAATAAGGTCATGAGGTCGGGACCGGGGGCCAAGAAGATAGGGGGGAGGGTGATCAGGGGGGCGGGGGCCTGCGGCAAGAAGCACAAAGCCTACAACATCGTGAAGAGGGCCTTCGAGATCATAGAGGAGAGGACGAAGAAGAATCCCGTACAGGTGCTGGTGGATGCCATTTGTAACGCCGCCCCCAGGGAGGAGACCACCAGGGTCACCTACGGAGGTATCACCTACCACGTGGCGGTGGATGCCTCCCCGGCCAGGGGGATCGATGTGGCCTTGATGAACCTGGCGGCGGGAGCCTTCGCGGCCTCCTTCAGGAACAAGAAGCCCATTGAGGAGTGTCTGGCGGAGGAGATCATCCTGGCCTCCCAGTACGACAACAAGAGCTACGCGGTGGCCCGCAAGGAGGAAATAGAGAGAATAGCGGAGAAGGCCAGGTAGTTCCAAAAAAGATTTAAAGGGGGAGACTAAGGTCGGGAGGATGGCCAAGCCGCACCTCAACCTGGTGACGATGGGGCACGTGGACCATGGCAAGTCCACCCTTCTGGGCAGGCTCCTGTATGAAACGGGGGCCGTGAAGGAGGATGAGATCAAGAAGTTCGAGGCCATGGGGGACAAGGGGAAGAGCTTCAAGTTCGCCTGGGTCTTCGATGACCTTAAAGAGGAGAGGGAGAGGGGCCTCACCATAGACCTCGCCCACCGGAAGTTCGAGACGGACAAGTACTACTTCACCCTGATAGACGCTCCCGGCCACAGGGACTTCGTCAAGAACATGATCACGGGGGCCAGCCAGGCGGACGCCGGCCTCCTGGTGGTGGCCGCCGACGACGGTATCATGCCCCAGACCAGGGAGCACGCCGCCCTGGCCTTCACGCTGGGGGTGAACCAGCTGGTGGTGGCCATCAACAAGATGGACCTGGTGGACTACAAGAAGGAGGTATATGAGAAGCTGAAGTCCGAGGTGATGGACATGCTCCGGGTGGTGGGCTACAGGAACGCGGACAAGTTCCCGTTCGTGCCCGTAGCCGCCTTCTACGGGGAGAACGTGACGAAGCCCAGTTCCAAGATGGGCTGGTACAGCGGGCCCACCATTCTGGAGGCCCTCGATACCTTTACGCTTCCCCCCAAGCCTATAGACAAGCCCCTGAGGATACCCGTGCAGGATGTTTACTCCATCACCGGGGTGGGTACGGTTCCCGTGGGAAGGGTGGAAACGGGAGTGCTGAAGGTGGGGGACACCGTGGTCTTCGAGCCCGCCGGCAAGAGCGGGGAGGTCAAGTCCATAGAGATGCACCACGAGCCCATCCCCAAGGCCGAGCCCGGGGACAACATAGGTTTCAACGTCAGGGGGATTGCGAAGACCGAGATAAGGAGGGGGGATGTGGCCGGGCTCCCGAACGCCCCGCCCACGGTGGCGAGCGAGTTTGTGGCGAGGATAGCGGTCCTCCAGCACCCGACGGCCATCGCAGCCGGGTACACCCCCGTCTTCCACGTTCACACCGCCCAGGTGGCCTGCCAGATAACCGAGCTCATCAACAAGCTGGATCCCAAGACGGGCTCCGTGATAGAGGAGCACCCGAACTTCATAAAGAAGGGGGACATGGCCACCATCAGGGTCAGACCCACGAAGCCCCTGGTGATCGAAAAGGTCTCCGACATACCCCAGCTCGCCAGGTTTGCCATCCGGGACATGGGCATGACCATTGCGGCTGGAGTCTGTATAGACGTGGTCAAGGCCAAGTGAGTCTTTTTTATTCCTGAAGGAAAGAATAGAAGATGCAGAAGGCCAGGATCCACCTCTCCAGCACGGATCACCGGAAGTTGGACGAGATATGCGCCCAGATCAAGGAGATAGCCCAGAGGACTGGAGTGGAGATGTCCGGACCCATTCCCCTCCCCACCAAGAGGATAGTGATCCCCGTGAAGAAGAGCCCGGACGGGGAGGGAACGGCCACCTGGGACAAGTGGGAGCTCAGGATCCACAAGAGGCTCATCCACATGAGCGCGGATGAGAGGGCCATGCGTCAGCTCATGCGCCTGCAGGTTCCCCAGGAGGTCCACATCAGGATAGAGCTGAAGGGTTAGCCGGAGAGGTACCTCCTGGCCAGGCAAACGCTCAGGGAGGAGATGGCCAGGGCGAAGAGGCCCAGGTAAGCGAGATCCTCCAGAAGGGCCCCGGTGTTCAGCCTGTAGATGGTGAGCTGCCTGACGGCGTCGTTGGTGTAGGAGAGGGGGTTGATGCTGGCCACGGCCCTCAGCCATCCCGGCATGAGCTGGGTGGGGAAGAAGAGATTGGAGGCGAACATCAGGGGCATCACCAGCAGGTTGACCATGGCCATGGGCCTTTCCCACCTGGTGGACCTGAGGGCGAGCACGAGGAAGAAAGAGGAGAAGGTCACGCACAGGAGGAGGGTCACCAGCATCACCCCCAGCAGGTACACGGGATGAAATCCCGGCCCCGTCCTGAGGCCCAGGGCGAAGGCCGCCCCCAGGATGATCAGGACCTGAAAGGAGGAACGGAGGGTGGCGTAGAGGATCTTGGAGAAGATGATGGAGGCCCTGGAGACCGGGGTGCTGAGGACCTTGTTCAGGAAGCCCAGCCTCCGGTCCCAGACGATGGAAAAGCCCGTGAACATGGTGGTGAAGAGGCAGGTCATGGACACCATCCCGGTGGCCATGAAGGAGAAGTAATCGGTGGTTCCGAAGGAGCGGAGCATGAGCTGGTTGGCCAGCTCCGGGGGCACCCCCTCCCCGAACACGGCCCTCAGGTTCATGGCCTTCCCCAGCAAGACCAGCCAGATCAGGGGTTGCAGGACGGTGATGAGGAGGAGGAGGGGCTCCTTGTACCACTTCTTCAGCTCCCTCCTGGTCAGGGCCAGAAACCCTTGCATGGGCCTTCCCCTTACCTCCTGGCCCTCCACAGGGTCACCCTCTGTCTGAGGATCCCGTCCCGGTCCTCTTCCTGGTCCCTGAGCGACCTTCCCGTCCTCTCCAGGTAAACCTCGTTCAGGGTGGGCTTGGTCAGGGAGAGGCGCCTTACGGTGATCCCCCGGTCGGCCAGCATCCCGAGGAGGAGGGGGGCCACGGTCTCCCCCCTGCTCACCTTCACCCTGTATTCCCTTCCTTCCCTCCTCACCTCCTTCACCCCCTCCACGGCCCTCAGGACCTCTTCCACCCCGTTTCCCTCGCATTCCAGCGTCAGGAGGTCTCCCCCCAGGGAGTCCTTCAGCTCCGAGGGGCTGCCTTCCTCCACGATCCTCCCGTGATCTATGATGGCAATGCGATCGCAGAGGAAGTCGGCCTCCTCCAGGTAGTGGGTGGTGAGGAAGATGGTCATTCCGAACCTCTCCCTGAGCGAGCGGATGTGTTCCCAGATGGAAGCCCTGGTCTGGACATCCAGGCCCAGGGTGGGCTCGTCCAGGAAGAGCACCCTTGGGCGGTTGATGAGGCCGCAGGCCAGCTCCAGCCTCCTTCTCATTCCACCCGAATAGGTCTCCACCCTCTTGTCCTTGAAGGGCTCCAGCTGGACCAAGGAGAGGAGCTCCAGGGCCCTCCTCTTGGCCTCCTCCCTGGGCAGGCCGTAAAGGTCCGCACAGAGCATCACGTTCTCGTAACCCGTCAGGTCCTCGTCGGCCGTGTACTCCTGCGGCACCACCCCCACCGACCTCCTCACCTTTTCCGGCTCCTTCACCACATCGTATCCGCAGACCTCCGCCCTCCCGCTGGTGGGCTTAAGCACGGTGGTGAGCATGTTGATGGTGGTGGTCTTGCCCGCCCCGTTGGGTCCCAGGAAGCCGAAGATCTCACCCTCCCTCACCGAAAAGGTGACCCGGTCCACCGCCCTGAGACCGTTGAAGACCTTGGTGAGTTCCTCCGCCTTTATGATGTTCTCCCTCATCCCTTCCCCTTCCTTAGCTCCTTGCTCACCTCCTCCAGCCTTTCGGCCGTTTTCTCCAGCACTCCGCAGAGCTTTCTAAGGGCCTCCTCCGAGGTCCTTTCCCCCAGGGCCCCGGCTGCCTCTAGGAAGGCCGCCACCACCCGGCGCATCGCCTTCCTCAGCTCGGCCGTCTTCTCGGGGGGGAGCCTGAGCCAGGGAGGGGCCCAAGGGTGGAAGACCACCCCTCCCATCCTCTTCCACACCTTCCTCTCTTCCTGGAGGAGCTTCTTTCCCTCCGGCGTGAGGCGGTACCTCCTCAGCCCACTGCGGTCGCGGGGCAGCTCCTCCACGTGCCCGGTGTCCTGCAGCCAGGCCAGGAGGGGATAGATGGAACCGGGGCTGGGCCTCCAGCAGCCCTCACTCCTTCTCTCGATCTCGTCCATTATCTCCGAGCCTGACATGGGTCTCTCGCTCAGGGATTCCAGCACGTAGTAGCGCAGCAGA